>JBEKLS010000001.1:0-75565 GCA_050010075.1 Binatus sp. (SeqCode)
GCCGAGCTGTTCGCGATCCTGATGCGCATCGACACTATCCTGCTCGGCTTCTGCCGCGACATGTGGAGCTACATCTCGATCGGCTACTTCGCGCAGAAGACCGTCGCGGGCGAGACCGGCTCGTCGGTGATGCCGCATAAGGTCAATCCGATCGACTTCGAGAACTGCGAGGGCAATCTTGGAATCGCGAGCGCGCTGTTCGATCACCTCGCGGCCAAGCTGCCGGTCTCGCGATGGCAGCGAGACCTGACCGACAGCACCGCGATCCGCGCGATGGGCACGGCGTTTGGGCATCTGGTGGTCGCGCTAGCGTCGCTGGAGCGCGGGCTCGCGCGGGTTGAGGTCAACGAGCCGCGGATTGCGGAGGACCTCGAAGCCGAGCAGGCGTGGGAGGTCGTCGCCGAGGCAATTCAGACTCTGATGCGGCGCCATGGGCTGCCTAAACCATACGAGACGCTGAAGGAGCTGACGCGCGGCAGGAGAATCGATCGCCGCGTCATCGAGGAGTTCATCGCAACGCTGCCGCTGGACGATCGCGCACGGCGTGCGCTAAGCGATCTGAGTCCGTATAGCTACGTCGGGCTGGCGGCGAAGCTGGTCGAGCAATTCGCGCCGCAAGCCAAAACCGATATCGCGCTGGCTAAAAAGGCGCGTGCGGCTAAGCGGTGAGATCGTCTATCCACATGCTGGGCCGCGGGTTTGTGGACAACTGGTGCCGGTTTCGTTGTGATGACACACCCGGTCGGTAAGATGATTAGATTAAGATTTCGTGATCGAACATAAGGGAGAAAGCAACGTGGAAACTACTCCGCAGAAACTCGAAATGTTTTACGAGGGCAAGGCGAAGAAACTGTACTCCACGTCCGACCCTGACCTCGTAATCGCCTACTTCAAGGACGACGCGACCGCCTTCAACGGCAAGAAGAAGGACACGATAGAGGACAAGGGCGTGATGAACAACCGGATATCGGAGTTGTTCTTCACGCTGCTCGAGAAGCACGGCATCAAGACGCACTTCGTCCGCCGCCTGAACGATCGCGAGATGCTCTGCAAGCGCCTGCAAATTATCCCGGTCGAAACCGTGGTGCGGAATATCGTCGCGGGCTCGATGGCCAAACGGCTCGGGCGCGAGGAAGGCGAGCCGCTGCCGCGTCCGATTGTCGAGTACTACTACAAGTCGGACCCGCTCGACGATCCGCTGATCATCGCCGAGCATGCGATCGCGTTTGGCTGGGCTACCGCGCCGGATCTGAAGCAGATCGACGTGATGGCGCTGAAGGTCAACGAGGTGCTGACGAAGTTCCTCGACGAGCGCGGCGTGATCCTGGTGGATTTCAAGCTCGAGTTCGGACGGCATCACGGCGAGATTCTGCTCGGCGACGAAATCTGTCCCGACACTTGCCGTTTCTGGGACAAGGCGACACGGCAGAAGCTCGACAAGGATCGCTTCCGTCGCGACCTCGGCGGCGTCGAAGAGGCGTATCACGAGATGCTGCGGCGAGTGGAGAACTAAATGGCAGCGGCGCGCGAGGGAGTTAGTTGCAAGTAAGAGTGTTCGTGACGCCCCGCAAGGGCATCCTCGACCCGCAAGGCCGCGCGGTTGAAAGTTCGCTCCAGAGTCTCGGCTTCAAAAACGTCTCCGGCGTCAAAGTCGGCAAATACATCCTGCTCGAAGTCGATGCGCCGACCGCGTCCGCGGCGCGCGACGAAGCCAAAAAAATGTGCGAGGCGCTGCTCGCCAACCCGGTGATCGAAGATTACCGGTTCGAGGTGGAAGGCGAATGAAGTGGGGCGTCGTGCGCTTCCCCGGCTCGCTGGACGACGGCGACGCATTGCATGCGCTCGCTGACGTGATGGGCCAGGACGCGCGCATCCTGTGGCACAAGGACGAATCGCTCGACGGCGTCGAATGCGTCGTGCTGCCGGGCGGCTTCAGCTACGGCGACTACCTGCGCACGGGCGCAATCGCGCGCTTCTCGCCGATCATGAAGAGCGTGGCGAAGTTCGCCGGCGACGGCGGGCTGGTCATCGGCACCTGCAACGGCTTTCAGATTCTATGCGAGGCGCATCTGCTGCCCGGCGCGCTCACGCGCAACCGCTCGCTCTCCTTTGTATGCGACCGCGTGTGGTTGCGGGTCGAGAACGCCGGCACTCCGTTCACGCGCGCGACGAAGCAGGGCGACGTGCTGCGGCTGCCGATCAAGCACGGCGAAGGATTGTACGTCGCGCCCGAAGATGAACTGCGCCAGATGGAAGAGCGCGGGCAGGTGATCCTGCGCTACGTCGACGCGGACGGGCGCGAGAGCGACGCGGCGAATCCCAACGGCTCGATGCGCTCGATTGCAGGCGTCGCCAACGAGCGATTCAACGTGTTCGGCCTGATGCCGCATCCGGAGCACGCGGTCGAGCCGATGCTCGGCGGCGAGGACGGCCTCAAGATATTTCAATCGATAGCAGGGAGCGCGCGATGAGCGCGCATCCTGTTTCGCTCGCGGGCGAGCCGGCGGTCAACGTCGAGCAGGCCCGCGCGTTCGGTCTTGCGCCGGACGAGTATCGCAAAATTTCAGAGATCATCGGACGCACGCCGACTTACACCGAGCTTGGCGTGTTCTCGGTGATGTGGTCGGAGCATTGCTCGTACAAATCGTCGCGGCTTCATCTCCGCAAGCTGCCGTCGAAGAGCGAGCTGGTCGTGCAGGGACCGGGCGAGAATGCAGGCGCGATCGACGTCGGCGACGGCTGGGCCGCGGTCTTCAAAATCGAAAGCCACAACCATCCTTCGTTTGTCGAGCCTTACCAGGGGGCGGCGACCGGCGTCGGCGGAATCCTGCGCGACATTTTCACGATGGGCGCGCGGCCGGTGGCGAGCATGAACTCGCTCAAGTTCGGCGCCTTCGACCATCCGCGCACGCGGTTTTTGCTGGGCGGCGTGGTCGGCGGAATTGGCGGCTACGGCAACTGCGTGGGCGTGCCGACGGTCGCGGGCGAAGTGATGTTCGACGAGGCGTACAACGCGAATATTCTCGTCAACGCGTTCTGCCTAGGGCTCGTGCGCAAGGGCGAGATGATGAGCGCGAAGGCGCGCGGCGTCGGCAACCCGGTGCTTTACGTTGGCTCTGCGACGGGACGCGACGGAATTCATGGCGCGTCGATGGCGTCGGCGGAGTTCGACAAGGAAAGCGAGGCCAAGCGGCCGGCGGTGCAGGTCGGCGATCCATTTACAGAGAAATTATTGATCGAGGCGTGCCTCGAAGCGGGCAAGACCGGCGCTATCGTCGCCATCCAGGACATGGGCGCGGCGGGACTCACCTCGTCGTCGAGCGAGATGCCGTCGCATGGCGGCCTTGGAATCGAGCTCGATCTCGATTTGGTGCCACTGCGCGAGGCGAATCTGTCGCCGTACGAAATTCTGCTTTCCGAATCGCAGGAACGCATGTTGATCGTCGCGGAGCGCGGGCGGGAGGCCGAGTTGCAGGCGGTGTTCGAGAAGTGGGACCTGCACGCGGTCGTCATCGGGCGAATCACGGATGACCAGCGATGGCGTGCGCGATGGCATGGGCAGGTCGTCGCCGATATTCCGATCGGCGCGCTCGCCGATGATGCACCGCTATACGAACGTCCCGCAGCTGCGCCGAAGATCCAACCGCAGAGCAAACCGCCCCGCCCTGAAAAACATCCTGAGACGTCCACGGCGCTGCGCGCGCTGCTCGACAGTCCCAACGTCGCGTCGAAGAAGTGGGTTTATCGCCAGTACGATTCGATCGTGCAGAGCAATACGGTGCTGGGACCGGGCAGCGACGCGGCGGTTCTTCGAATCAAGAATTCGCGGCGCGCGATGGCGCTGAAGGTCGATTCGAATCCGCGTGCGTGCGCGCTCGATCCTTATCTCGGTGCCGTCGGCGTCGTCTGCGAGGCGGCGCGCAACGTCGCATGCGCGGGCGCGCGCCCGGTCGGAATCACCAACTGCCTGAACTACGGCAACCCGGAGCGGCCCGAGGTGATGTGGCAATTTATTCGCGGCGTCGAGGGCCTGCGCGACGCGTCGATTGCGTTCGGCGCGCCGGTAGTCAGCGGCAACGTCAGCTTTTACAACGAGACCGAAGGACACGCGATTCCGCCGACGCCAACGATCGCGGTGCTGGGCGTGATGACAGACGTCGCCAGGCACGTTACGCAGCATTTCAAGCATGCGGGCGACGCTATCGCGATCGTACGAACATCGGCGCCGTCGCTGGCGGCGAGTGAGTATTCCACGATTTTCGGCCTCGACGGCGGGAGCCTTGGCGCTATCGACCTTGCGCGCGAAGCCGCGCTGATAGACGGGCTAGTTGAAGGGGCCGAACAGGGGCTGATAAGATCAGCGCACGATATCGCCGAGGGCGGGCTTGCGGTGGCATTGGCCGAAGCCTGTTTCAATCCGCGGGCGATTCTGGGAGCCGAAGTTGAACTTGGGCGAGCTGGAAACGCTGCCGCGGTTGATTTTTTTGGCGAGGGCGCATCGACCGTAATTTTGTCGATCGCGCCGGGCGACGCGGCCCGGGTCGAAAAGTTGTTCGCGGAACGAGGATTGGAGTTTGCGATCATCGGAAAAGTGACCGCCGATCCGCGGCTCAAGATTGGCGCGGCGATCGACGACGACGTTTCAGAACTGCGGCGAATTTACGAAGACGCGATTCCCAGGAGGCTTGGAAGCGGTGACTGAAGAAGACTCGGTCCTTGCAGTCGAAGCAGTCGAGGAGTCGAACCTCGACGTCTTCCACGAAGAGTGCGGAGTGTTCGGCGTATACCGGCATCCGGAGGCCGCCAACCTCGCGTACCTCGGGCTTTACGCGCAACAACATCGCGGGCAGGAGTCGGCGGGAATCGTCTCGTCCAACGGCAAGTCGCTCATCTCGCATCGCGGGATGGGACTGGTCGCCGATATTTTCAACAATTCGATCATCGCGCGGCTCGAAGGCACCAGCGCGATCGGGCACAACCGCTACTCGACGACTGGATCGACGACTATCGGCAACTGCCAACCGCTGGTGGTCGAGTATGCACGCGGCGGGCTCGCGCTCGCGCATAACGGCAACCTGGTCAATTTCACCGAACTGCGCGAGCGGCTCGAGTCGACCGGCTCGATTTTCCAGTCGTCGTCGGACAGCGAGGTGATGATTCATCTGATCGCGGCGTCGCATGCGCCGACGCTGCCGGAGCGCGTCGCCGAGGCGCTGGCGCAGGTGCGCGGCGCATACTCGCTGGTGGTATTGACGGAAGATTCGATGATCGCAGTGCGCGATCCGCAGGGCTTCCGGCCGCTCGTGCTGGGCAATCTGAACGGCGCGACGATAGTGGCGTCGGAGACCTGCGCGCTGGATTTGGTGCGCGCGGAGTATATTCGCGAAATAAATCCCGGCGAGATGATCGTCGTTGACGAGGGCGGGCTGCGCTCGATGAGTCCGTTCGCGCATGCGCCGGCCAAGCGATGCATTTTCGAGTACGTGTATTTCTCGCGCCCCGACAGTCAGGTTTACGGCCGCAACGTGTACCAGGTTCGCAAGGAGCAGGGGCGGGCGCTCGCGCGCGAGGCGCCGGTGGAGGCCGACATCGTGGTGCCGGTTCCTGATTCGGGCACGCCGGCCGCGCTCGGCTACGCGGAGGAATCGGGTATCCCGTTCGAGATGGGCCTGGTCCGCAGCCATTACGTCGGCCGCACCTTCATCGAGCCGCGCGCGTCGATTCGCCATTTCGGGGTCAAGATAAAATTCAACCCCATCGCGGAGTTGCTGCGCGGCAAGCGGATCGTGCTGATTGAGGACTCGCTCGTGCGCGGCACCACGCTGCGCAAAGTTATCCCGATGCTGCGGCAGGCGGGCGCGCGCGAGGTCCACATGCGCATCGCGGCGCCGCCGACGACGCACTCGTGCTTTTACGGTATCGACACGCCCACGCGCGAGGAACTGCTCGCGTCATCGCATTCGGTCGAAGAGATTCGCCGCTACATCACGGCAGACTCGCTTGCTTACCTGACCTGGGATGGGTTGTACTCGTTCAACGGCGAGAGCCGCGAGGGATATTGCGACGCATGCTTTACCGGCAACTATCCGGTCGAAATTCCGCGCGACACCACTCCAGCGCAGCTGCATTTGTTTCTAGCCAATGAAGATGGGCTGAAGGCGGATCGCCGCTAGTTGGTGCTGATCCCGAGGCGGGCACGGCGGCCCGCTCCACTGGCGGGGTGCAACTACGGCGCTGAGTCTACGACGTCTTCGACGAACTCGTGGATCGGGCGGTGCGAGACCAGGATGCAGATGAAGCCGTTTTGCTGGGAGCTCAGGCAGACGCTGTAGCCCTTGTACTCGTAGTAGTGATGCTCGCCGGCGCCGTACGCGTTTTGCGCTGTTGCGTCTTGCGTCTCGCCGGGCGGTGGCCGCACCCCATGGGCCTTCATGTAGGTGCACAAGATCGTTCCGTTGTCGCCGCGATAAAATGTAAACGCGATCGGGCTGCCGTCGGGCATGCGATCTATCCGCGCGCCGATCAGCTTGTAGCCTCGTTGATTGAAGTTCCACAGAAATCCCGGCAGCTGATGTTCCATGTAGGCGTCCGAGATGTCGGCGGGCGTGCTGGACTTCACGTTGGGCTCGAAGTGATCGTCGAACTGCGCGTAGTTCTGGATCGCGACGTCGAAGGGCGCGAACGCATGTGCCTGGGGCGGGTTGCCGCCATGCAGCATTACGAACGCGAAGACCGCGACCGCGGCCATCGCAGCCGGCACCCATACCCGCGCGCGGCGAGCCGAGAACCAGCCGGCGCGATCCGCATGGGCGGCGCGATCGCGCGTGCGGGGCGCGGCGCCCGCAGCGTCGACGGCATCGAGGGCTGCCAGGATCGAGCCGCGCACTTGCGGCGGGATGCGGCGCAGCTCGGCGCGCTCACGCAGCAGCGTCTTGACCGCGCGCTCCTCGGCGAAGCGCGCGCGGCAGTTGACGCATCCCGCGAGATGCTCCTCGGCGTCGCGCAACTCCGCCGCGCTCAACTCGCCGTCAACCTGCGCTGACAGGTACTGCTCTATGTAAGTGTTGTGATCCACTAGTTATCGCTGTTATGCCCGGCTCACTTCTCTCTCGCATGACGCCAATCCGTCGATTAGGGCCGCATGCTTCTCCGGCGTCAAGTGCGTATTATTCCGCGCTCCCTGGCAAAGCCGGCTAACGCATCACGCAGCATCGCACGCCCACGTGATACCCGTGATTTTACCGTACCGATCGGTACGTTCAGAACCCCCGAAACCTCCTGGTAACTCAGTTCCTCGACGTCCACCAGGAGGAGCGCTTCACGAAATTCCTCCGACAATGCCGCCAGCGCGGTCTCTACCTCACCCTCCATCCCTCGTCCCGACAGCAGCGCTTCGGGATTCGATCCGGCCGGATCGACGCGCAGGCTTTCGCCCTCGACCTTGCGATCGAACTCCTCGGCCGATGAGGCCGGCTGTTCGCGCGAGGCCTTGCGATAGCCGTTGCGAAAATTGTTGAACAGGATGGTGAGCATCCACGCGCGGCAGTTGGTGCCGCTCTCGAACTGATGAAAGAAGCGGTACGCTCTGAGCACCGTCTCCTGCAGCAGGTCGTTGGCGTCGTCGGGATTGCGGGCGAGGCGAATCGCCATCGTGTAGAGAGCGTCGAGATGAGGCAAAGCCTCGTCTTCGAAGCGCTTGCGCCGGTCCGCGCCGGTGCCGCCTTTGTCCGCCATATGCTGATTTCAGAAACATAGCATCCCTTATCATTGAAATCTTCCATAAGCCCGAAATGTTCCCACTAGCGCTCATTAGATCGGGACGTTTACACTGTAATTTGTTATCTGCGCCCGCTCAGGCGGCGCTACATTAGCTGAGGAGATACAACTATGAGCAAAACAAAACTCAGTGGCGCACTGCTCGCGACAGCGGTAGCACTGATGTTCGCGGGCAACGCCGTGTACGCGGCTGACAGTTCCGATGCGGCGGCGTCGCAGGTGAAGTGCGTCGGCGGCAACGCGTGCAAGGGGCAGAGCGCGTGCCAGAGCGCGGACAGCAGCTGCAAGGGCCAGAATGCGTGCAAGGGCAAGGGCTACGTGATGACGCCGTCGGCCAAGGAATGTGTGGCGGCTGGCGGGAAGCCTGCTAGCGCCCCGAAGCCCGACTAGGCGATCGCTCTGATGAAGCGTTCCGACTTCCCGATGCTCGGTTACGGCGTCGGGCTTAGACGCCAGCACTACAGCCACGTCCTCGAAGCGCGGCCGAAGGTCGATTGGTTCGAGGTCATCTCGGAAAATTTCATGGTCGCCGGCGGACGCGCGCTCGAGGTGCTCGAAGGCGTGCGCGCCGACTATCCAATCGCGATGCATGGCGTGTCGATGTCGATTGGATCGACCGACCCGCTGAATCGCGAATACCTGCGGCAACTGCGCGACCTCGCGCGGCGCTTCGATCCGGCCTGGATTTCGGATCACCTGTGCTGGACCGGTGTAGGCGGACGCAATCTGCATGACCTGCTGCCGCTTCCATATACCGACGAGGCAATTCGGCACGTCGTCGCGCGCATCCGCAATGTGCAGGACGTACTCGAGCGCCCGCTACTCATCGAGAACGTGTCGAGCTACATGGCGTTCGCGGATTCGACGATGAGCGAGTGGGAATTTATTTCGGCGATCGCGGACGAAGCCGACTGCGGCATCCTGCTCGACATCAACAACATCTACGTGAGCGCGTTCAACCACCACTTCGACGCCAATTCGTACATCGACGCGGTGCCGGCCGAGCGCGTCGTGCAGTACCATCTAGCCGGTCACAGCGATCACGGCACGTATCTGCTCGATACGCACGACCATCCGGTGCGCGACGAAGTGTGGGCGCTCTACGGGCGGGCGGCGCGGCGCTTCGGTGCGGTCTCGGCGCTGGTCGAATGGGACGACAACATCCCGGAGTTCGCGGAGTTGGCGCAGACCGCCGATCGCGCGCGTGCGATTTTCGAATCACATGGAAGAACTCAAAAATCTTCAAAGCCTGCTCTATCGGCTGATCACCGCGCCTAGCGGCGTCGGCGAGGGACTCGTGGCAGAGCGCGAACTGAGCGCGCGCGGCCTCGACGCGATCGTGCTCGGCGACGAGCGCCTGTCGGCCGCCGCTCGCGTCGATATCTACGCGAACATGTATTTCTACCGGCTGCTCGACGTGCTGAAAGAAGATTTCCCCGCGACGCTCGCGGTGCTCGGCGCCGACAATTTTCACAACCTCGTCACCGGTTACATCCTCGAACATCCGCCGACCGAACCGTCGCTCTACTACTGCGGCCGCTATCTCGCGGACTATTTACGCGACCATCCGCTCAGCGAGAACGCGCCGTTTATCATGGACCTTGCGCGGCTCGAACGCGCCAGCGTCGAGGTTTTTCATGCCGCCGACGCCGCCGTGCTCGAACCTGACGCGCTGCGCGCGGTTGCGCCTGCCGATTGGCCCGCGATGAAGCTCACGGTTCATCCGTCGGCACAGATACTCGCGCTGGATTGGCGAGTCTCGGAGCTGCTGCGCGCGGTCGAAGAGGATCGTCCGTGGCAGCCCGCGGCTCGGGGCGCAGTCAAAGTCCTCGTGTGGCGCTGCAATGCGCGCGTCTTCCACCGCGAGCTCGAACGCGCCGAAGCCGACGCGCTCGAGGTCGCTTTGCGCGGCGCGGCGTTCGCTGAAATCTGCGACGTCGTCGCGGCTAGCGCCGGCGGTCACGATGCTGTCGCTGCCATGAACCGAATCCTCGCTCGATGGCTCGCCGACCGGCTGCTCACACGCTGATGTTTTTTGGCCGTCCTGCGGCTATAAGAATTATTGGATGCGCGATGCAGTCTGAGTCATGGCGGCAAATCCAAAACTAACCGGCGACACTGTCAGCATCGAACGGCCCACCAGCCGCCAACAATTGGAGGAGTTCGCGCGCCTGCCGTTTCAGGTTTACGGCGCGCGCGACGCGTGGTGGCCGCCCGACGTGCAGAACGAGATCGATTTGCTGTCGCGCCGCAGCCTGCTCTCCGGCTACCTCGAAGTCACTCCCTTCTGCGCGCGCCGCGCCGGGCGCGTGGTCGCGCGCGTCACCGCGGTTATCAATCGCCGCTATATCGAACATTGGAACGAGCAGCTTGGACAGTTGATTCAGTTCGAGGCGCTCGAAGGCGAGGACGCCGCCGTCGCCGCGATGCTCGAAGAGGCGGTGCAGTCGATTCGCGAGCGCGGGATGCACGCGGTTCGCAGCGGCTTCGCGGCGTTCCTCGACTATCCCTACGCGATCGACAACTACGATTCATTGCCGTCGTTCCTGCTGCGCGGCAATCCCGCGTCGTACCATCGCTACTTCAAGGACGCCGGCTTCGTCACCGAGAAGGGACAGGTCGATTACACCGCGCCGCTCACGCCCGAGATCCTCGCGCGCTATCGACGAATGGCCGAGGCGGCCAGCGTTGCCGGCATCACGATTCAAAGCTGGCGCGAGTACGGCTACCTGGCGGCGATTGACGCGTGGACCGACGTGACCAACGCGGCGTTCGATCGCCATTGGGGATGGAATCCGGTGACGCGCGCCGAAGTGCGCCCGATGCTCACCTCGCTGTGGGAAACGCCGGTCGCCGACCTCTCGATGCTGGCGATCATCGACGGTGAAAGCGTTGGCGCCGTCTTCTCTGTGCCCGATCTCAGCACGGCGCTTGCTCGCGTGCGCAAAGGAATCCGGCTTGATCCCGAGCGCGGCGGCGGTACGCGCGGTGCGCTGATAAATATCGGCGTCGTCGAGCGCGCGCGTGGTCGCGGAGTCGCGCTGGCGATGGCGGCGCGATCGTTCATGGCGATGTCGCGGCGCCGGATGCGCTTTGCCGGCTACACTCTCGTGCTCGACGACAACTGGGCGTCGCGTCGCACCGCGCTCAGCCTCGGCGCGCGCGTCACCGGCAACTTCATCACCTACCGCCGCGATCTCGCCGGACGGGAGTAAGCTGATGCCCGCCAATGCTACCGGCATACTGAGTTAAAGTGATACATTAAGATATGGAAAAACCGAGCGGACGCCTCGTCCCGCCCCTGTTGTCCGTCATCGCAGTCTTTTTCGCGCTGATATTTTCTTTCACTCCTGCTCGCGCCCAGGTCAAAGCGGGCGACGTGATCACCGCAAAGAACGCCGAGCAGGTTCGCGCGCTCGTGAGCCCGGGCACTTTCATCGCGGTCTCGCGCGGCATGCAGATAAACATCGTCGCACCCAGCCGCGTCGATTGGCCGCCGCCCTTCCAGGATGCGACCGAGAAGTACTCCGGCCAGGTGCGCCTCGGCCCCGACCATCGCGACCTGCTCGGATACGTCGCCGGCCAGCCGTTCCCAATTCTCGATCCCAACGATCCCGACGTCGCGACCAAGATCATGTGGAACCAGTACTTCAAGCCGATCGCGAGCGACGATTTCGATTTGCGCTTTTTCGAATGCCAGGTGGCGAAGCAAAATCCCGGCGCCGATCAGTCGCTTATGCAGCTGACCGAGATCGGGCATCTCGCCGGCTATTCCGACATCGGGCGCACCGAGGTCGAGCCGATGCCCGCCGATCCCGATTTCCAGACCACCGCTATCTGGCAGCGCTCCGCCGCGTATCCCACGCTCGCGCCGTCGGAAGATCGCGGCAGCGGCGCGATTCGCTATCGCTACTGGGATGCGAACCACGGCGATGATGCGTGGGCGTTCCTGGCCGGTGAGCGGCGCGTGCGGCGGGTCAGCGAAGTGATAATGAGTTCGTCGCCGGGCCTTTCGACCTGGGACGCCGATCACGCCGGCGGATTTGGCGCCAAGCCGCAGGAATACAATTTCAAATATCTCGGCGACAAGAACATGCTCGGCTGCGCGCACGCGCGCAACGCGCCCGCGGAACCATGCAAGACTGACGGCGGCGCGACCTCATGCGGCGACGATTGGGAAATGCGTCATCTGTACGTCGTCGAAGTTACGCCGCGCCCCGAAAGAATCGCGGGCGTGCTGCAGTCGAAGACCATCGTGTACGTTGACAGCGAGGGATGGTTCAATCCGTACGTCGACAGCTACGACCAGAAGGGCGAGCTGTGGAAGGCGCAGATCTACCTCAACACTTACCGCGATCGCCCGGTGCCTGACGCGAGGGTCGCCGTCTATCCATTCAAGCGCGAGTTCATCACCGCCGCCTCGAGCATCGACGTCCAGTCCGGCGTCTCGACGACCTGCTATCTACCTGGCGCCGACACACCAGAGCGAGAATGCTGGTACATAAACATGGGCGCAGTGGACAGAAGCTTCTTCACGACCGAGGCGCTGACGAAGGCCGGGCATTAGCGAAGACCTAACCTCCCCTTGTCCGAGGGGAGGTCGGCGCCAACCGAAGGTGGCGACGGGAGAGGTGCAACGCATGCCATCGCATTTGCGCGCGCATGTCTGTTGTACCGAGTCGAAAAGTGGTGCCGTCGTCGGGCGGCGGCCCGAGTGTCTATCAATTGCGAACAAGCGAGTAGGCGCTGATGCGCTGTCGGGCGTTGCACCTCACCCGGCGACACCGCTTTTCAAGCGGCTTGCGCCGACCTCTCCTCGGACAAGGCGAGGTTAGAACACGGGCTTCCTTCGCTCTCTCAGTTCCTACTTAATCGCGAGCGCGTTCGGCGGCGAGCCCACTCCTCCCGGAATATTCAGCGGCGCGGACGTCAGAAAGAAATCGTAATTCCCATCCGCCGCGCAATCGTCCGCCAGCCCTTCGAGATTCCACATCTCGCCTATCGGCATTCCGAAGAACGCGAGCATGTGGAAGTGCAGAAACTCGTTCTCGTTGCCCGGCCCCTTGGGCAACGCCTCGAGCGCCGGTGAATCCGACGCGACTGCCGCGAGGTGATTGTCCCATAGCCATCTCGCCGTGCGATCGCTGCCTTCGATTCCCGGCGTCACCGTCTCCTTCGCCAACTCCGCCTTAATCTCATCGCTCGCCGACAGGTAGAACTTCGTCCATCCGATGCGAATCAGCAGAATGTCGCCCGCTTGCAGCGTGACCGCTTCCTCTTCCAGCGCCGCCTGCACGTCTTCAAGCGGAATCGACTCGGCCTTGGTAAAGGTGATCGACTTGCCGATGCGATCGTAGTACCGCGCCACGTCAGCCAGCACTCCACGCCCCGCGATTCCGCGCCGCGCTAGGTTGTCGATGCCAAGCCGCATGCCGCCGCGACCGGTGATCTCCTTGTCGGGAATCCCGTTGTAGGCTCCGTGCACGGGATGCTTCACGTGCGCGAGCGCGTCCCATTGCGAAGACGCCTGCGGATAGAAGTTGTCGAGGTAGTCGTCGAGCACGAATTCCAGGTTCGGGAAAATCTTGACGGTGTGCGAATGCTTGCCGCGCGTGAACAGCGGCGGGTCGGGAATGTTGATCGGCAGATTCAGCGCGAAAACTTTGCCCGATCGAATCGACGACGCCGCATCGACCACGCGCGCCGGCGTCAGCAGGTTGATGGTGCCGACTTCGTCGTCGTCGCCGAACACGCCCCACGCCGCGCCCGCCGGCGCGCCTGCCCGCACCGGCAGTTCGTCGTAGCTGGGAATCTCCGGCGAAAGCGCAACAGCGTCTTTCATTGCGCGCGTCGCTTTGGCCGCGACCTCGCCGACTTTGCGCACCGCGGCGCGCTGCATCCTGCCGGCCGCGCTCTCGATATCGACCGCCGCACGCGTCGCCGCGGTTACGATATCGGCAACGGTATCCGCTATCGGCTTGGAGGATTTTTTCGGCGCAGGCCGCATCGCGGTCTTGGCCGCAAGTGGGCGCTTTACGGCTTTCGCCGCCGGCTTTTTGGCCTTGACCGCTTTGGGAGCGGCTTTGCGGGTCTTGGGCGCCGCTTTGATTACTTTCTTTTTGGACTTTGCCACTGACGGATCCTCCTGGATTGCTCGAGCGCGACCGCATCTTCTCATAACAGACCGCCCGCCAATGGCAAGAGCGCGTCAACTCCGCAGTGGCGCGGGCCGCCGTGCCCGCGGGCTGATCGGATACGCGCCTCCCTGACTTTGATCGCGACTTCGGTCCCTCTAAATGGCGCGGTGAAATAACTTCGGTTTAGCCTTGAGGCCGTATATCCACGATGGTACTGTACGGGATTGCTCCTTGCTCCAACCTGGGGCTGAAATCCGTAAGGAGGACGTGCAGCGCATGCGGCGCTACGAAACTATTTTTATTCTCCGCCCTGATTCGGGCGACCCCCAAATCAAGGAAGCCATCAAACGCTACGAGGGGATCATCGCCGCCGGCGCCGGCGAGATGATCGAAACCGAGGAGTGGGGATCGCGCGAGCTCGCCTACAAGATAAAGGGCGAGCGCCGCGGCTTCTACGTCCGTCTCGACTACGTTTCGCCCGGCCCCGTGATGAACGAGGTCGAGCGCAATTTGCGCATCTCCGACACCGTCCTGCGCTACCTCTCGGTGCTGGTCGACGACAACGCCGACGTGGCCAAGGCGCGCGAGGAACTCGAGGCGCGCAACCGCCGCATCGCCGAGGCCAAGGCCGCGCAGGAAGCGCGCGCCGCCGCGCTGATGGCCTCGCGCGAGGAGCGGGCCGAGGAAGCGCCCGACGCTCCCGAAGAAATAATGGAAGCGGCGGCCGAGGAAATCGCCGGTCCCGAAGGTGACAGGGAACCGGATTGAGCTCGCAGGCCGGCTGCTCGACAAGGCCGAAGTCCGCCTCACGCCCGCAGGCACTCCGGTGCTGCGCTTCACCGTCGAATGCGGCGCCGCCGGCGAGGAACTGAGGCTTGGAATAGTGATGACCGGTGAAGCGGCGCTGGCGGCAAAACCGCTCCTGGAGCGGGGACGGCTGGTCAAGGTTATCGGTAGAATGAGATCGCTCAAGGGTAGCTTGAAATCCAGCGGCGCGTTTGAAGTGGTCGCTGAATCGATCGAGCGGAGCGAATCAGAATAAAAAATTACGGAACGAACCTAAGAATAAGGATTATAAATGGCTGACGAGGAACGATCGGAACGAGGCGGCGACCGGCCGCGCGAGGGCGGCGGCGGACGCTACGGCGGCCCGCGTCCTGAAGGCGGCGATCGCGGCGATGGCCGTGGCGGCGAGGGTCGCGGCGGCGGGATGCGTCGCGGGCGGCCGGGTGGACGGCGCAAGGTGTGCCGCTTCTGCGCCGACAAGACGCTCAAGGTCGATTACAAGGACGTCCGCACGCTCGGCAGTTTCATCACCGAGGGCGGCAAGATCGTGCCGAGCCGGACCTCGGGCAACTGCGCCAAGCATCAGCGCCAACTGGCGGTCGCGATCAAGCGCGCGCGCGTGCTCGCGTTGCTGCCGTTCTCGACGCTCGGAGTTTAGCGGCGGCTTAACCCAGTGACGCGCAAGGCTGTTATCGGGATGGTTCGTGCGGCCGCGTTGGCGGGGGCGTTTTTCCTCGCCGGCGGCGCGATCCCGCTGGTCGGCGGCATCCTGATGATGCTCGCGCCGGCGCCGATCATCGTCTACGCGGTCGGGCGTCCGCGCCCGCATCTACGCGCGAATATCGCGGTGCTGCTCGCGACCGGGTTGGTGACGATTCTCGCGACCTGGTACGGCGGCCTCGGCTTCTTCGTCTCGTTCGGCCTCGCCACTGCGATCATCTGCTACATGCTCGAGCGGCGTTACTCCTTCGAGACGATCACCGCGGTCGGCGCGGGCGCGATGGTCGCGGCGTCGGTCGTCGCGGCGCTGGCGATATTGGGCGGGCCCGACGCGCTCATCAAGACTGTTCACGACGAACTTGCGCTTGGGATGACCCGCGGGCAGGAGTTTTACAAGCAGCTCGGGATGCAGCAGACGATCCCGGCCGACACCGAAGCCACCGTCATCGCGCTCACGATGCGGCTGTCGCCGGCGTTCGCGATGCTGGTGGCGGCGAGCACTATCCTGCTCAACCTGCGCGTGTTCTGGCGATGGTCGGGGCCGCAGCGCCTGACCTACAACCTGTTCGGCGATCTGTCGCGATGGTCGGCGCCGGAATGGCTGGTGTGGCTGCTGCTCGCGAGCGGCTTCGGGCTGTTCATCCCGGTGCATGCGATCAGCGACATCGCGCTCAACGGCTTCATCTGTATCGCGGCGGTGTATTTTTGCCAGGGACTGGCGATTCTCGGGTTCTATTTTCAATCACTTTCGGTGCCGTCGATTGTGCGCGGGATAATTTATTTCGTCGTGTTCGCGCAACCGGTGGTGGCCGCGCTCGTATGCATTGCGGGCGTGTTCGACATGTGGATCGACTTCCGGCGGCTCAAGCCCCCCAGCCCGGAAGCGAACAACCTGGGGGATTTTTTCTAAAGGCGGGGCGGAGACAGTTCGGTCAAGACGACGAGGCAGCAAAGAAGATGAACGTGCAAGTCATACTCAACGAGGATCTTCCCAACCTGGGAAGGACCGGCGACGTGGTCAAGGTTCGCGCCGGCTACGCGCGTAACTACCTGTTGCCGCGCAAGCTCGCGGTCGAGGCGGATCAGAAAAATCTCCGCGCCTTCGAGCATCAGAAGCGCACGGCCTCGCGCCGGCGCGAGATCAAGCGCACCGACGCGCTGTCGGTCAAGGCTAAAATCGAGGCGCTCGCACTCACTATCAACGCCCGCGCCGGCGAAGAGGGCAAGCTCTTCGGCTCGGTCACCAATATCGATCTCGAACGCGCGCTGCGCGAGAACGGTCTCGATATCGAGCGGCGTAAAATTCACCTGCCCGAGCCCATCAAGCAGCTCGGAGATTTCACGGTGCCGGTCAAGCTCGATTCCGAGGTTGAGGCCAGCTTGAAGATTACCGTCGCGGCGCAAGCCGAATGAGGACTTGCCCGATATGATCAAACTCTACGACTTCCTTTCCTGCCCCTTCGGTCAGAAGGTCCGCATCGTGCTGGCCGAGAAGGCCCTGACCTACGACCTGGTCCCGGTCGATTTGACCCAGCACGAAAATCGCAAGCCCGAGTTCCTGCGGCTCAACCCGTTCGGACGCGTGCCGGTGCTGGTCGATGACGACACGACGATTTACGACTCGACGATTATCAACGAGTATCTCGAGGACGAGTATCCCGAGCCGCCGGTGCTGCCGCCGGTCGGTTCCAGTGCGCTGCGCTCGCGCGCGCGATCGTTCGAGGATTTCGCCGACACCTCGTTCACGCCGCCAGTCGGCCAGCTGATCGCCGAAATGTCCAAGCCCGAGGGCGAGCGCGACCAGGGTCGCGTGCAGCGGCTCCATCAGTCGGTCGAGCGCGTGCTCGACTACCTCAATCACGAATTGCAGGGCAACAATTTTCTCGCCGGCGATTTCTCGGTCGCCGACATCGGCTTTGCGCCACGGATGTTGATCCTGAACGAGATCGGCATCGACGTGCTCGGCAACAACCGCAACAACATCGACGCCTGGATCAAGCGGATGCTGGAGCGCCCGAGCATCCGCAACCTGCAAGGCGTCGCCGCAGTGCCGGTAGCCGGCGGCTGATCGAAATCTTCGGGAACCACTTTCCCTGAAAAAAAAACGACGCGCGCCGTCCGGTTTCCCGGGCGGCGCGCGTCGTAATGCTGAGACTACGGATCTAGTGACGGACTAGACAGCTTAGACTATCCGCGCTCGGTTTAATAGCGGGAGTCTGAACCCATTTCGTCGTCGTCGCTGCGCGATGAACCGACCCCGGTCGGGCGGAACAGCAGCTTGGCGGCGAAGAGCTTGTCTCCTATTCGCCCCTGCGACTTCAGTTGCCCGCCATGCCGCTTGCAGTGCGGACACGGCATCGAGCCGCTCAGCAGGCTGGCGTTTTCGGGCGTTATCCTGAGATCGAAAGCGAATCCGCAGCCGGGATTTTGACACACGGTGCGGTAGACGATTCCCTGGTTAGTCGTGGTTCTGGTTTCATTCCTGGTGGCCGCTGATTGCATTATTCTGTCCTCCTGCCTCGCGTTAATCCGCGAGTGGCTCGCTATCCGCTAAAATAAATACCTAGCAACTTAGACGTAAGATCCACGAGGAAGTTTCAAGCAAATGACGTGCCTCAGGTTACAATTGGCGAGACAATGCAAAATCGAGTAAATTCAAGGTGAATTCCCCCGGTAGATGCTTCCTCTGTATGACTGACTTTTGTCACCACCCGGAAATTCCTGCGGTTTTGCTGCAATTCTGTGACCAATCAACGAAAAGAGGCGCAGGCTTCCGATGTTGGCGCGGGAGACCTATACTTGGCGGGCTGATTTCGACGAGGCGGGCCGTGTGATGACGATTCGAGTTCTTTTGCGCAAATGAGAACGTTGGCGCTTGTAATGGCCGGAGGGCAGGGCACGAGGCTGCATCCTCTCACTCGCGATCGCGCCAAGCCCGCGGTGCCGTTCGGCGGCAAATATCGCATCATCGATTTTGTTCTCTCCAATCTCGTCAACTCGGGCATCTACGCGATCTATGTGCTGGTGCAATGGCGCTCGCAATCGCTCATCGAACATCTGAAAGACGGCTGGCAGTTCGGCGGCATGCTGCCCGATCACTTCGTCATCCCGGTGCCGGCCCAGATGCGGATGGGTGAGTTGTGGTACCAGGGCACCGCCGACGCGATTTTTCAGAATCTCAATCTCATAGACGACACTAAGCCGGACCTCGTCGCAGTCTTTGGCGCCGACCATATCTACCGGATGGACATCCAGCAGATGATCGAGTTCCACATGGACCGCAAGGCGGCCGTCACCGTCGCGACGCTGCCGGTGTCGGTCGACGAGGCGAGTCAGTTCGGGATAGTGCAGGTCGACTCGGGCCTGCGCGTTTCGAACTTCGTCGAGAAGCCCGACATTCCGCCGCAGATGCCCGGCGCGCCGGGCCGCTCGCTGGCCTCGATGGGCAATTACCTGTTCAGCCCCGAAGTGCTGCGCGAGGCGTTGATCGAAGATTCGATCCGGGAAGACAGCAATCACGATTTCGGCCGCGACCTTATCCCGGCCTTGATCAACCGGGTGCCGGTTTACGCGTACAACTTCATGACAAACCGGATCCGCGGCGACTCGGAGGTCAATCTCAGCTACTGGCGCGACGTCGGGACGCTCGACACCTACTACGAAGCCAACATGGACCTGCGCGACGCGCGCCCCCATCTGAATCTGTACAACGCGTACTGGCCGCTGCGCACGGCGTACTACGATCAGCCGCCGGCGAAGTTTGTGTTCGACGAGAACGGGCGGCGTGGACTGGCGCTGCATTCGGTGATCGGCGAGGGCTGTATCGTGTCAGGCGGCGCGGTTCGCAACTCCGTGCTCGGGCGCTCGGTGTTCGTCCATTCGTACAGCCTGGTCGAGGATTCGGTCATCATGGACTACGCGACAATCGGGCGGCATGCGAAGATCCGGCGCGCGATTATCGACAAGAATGTTTATGTGCCCGAGGGCGAGGAAATTGGCTACGACCTCGAGCGCGATCGCCAGCGATTTTTCGTCACCGACTCGGGCCTTGTTGTGATTCCCAAGGGTCCCAAGCGCGAACGGTCGGAGCTGTAGAGTGGCGCTCGCTTCACCGTCGGCAAATTCCGAGCTCGACCGCCGCGATTTGGAGGAATCGGCCGGCGAGGTGTTGCGGCGTGGCGCCGCTCCCGCCGACTTATCCAGCGACGGGCCGAAGAAGTCGGACTTTCCGCTCTCGCGCGGCAAGCCGAAGAGCACGCGCCTTCAGCTCGGGCTCAAGGACAATCTCATTTTCTGGCTGCTGGTCGCGGCGCTGCACGCGCTCAGCCTGCTGCCCGACTTCATTCTCTACCAGTTGGGGATTGCCTGCGCCTTGATCTTCCATCGCTTCGACCATCGTCATCGCAAAATCGGCATTCGCAATCTCGAGATTGCGTTCCCAGAAAAAAGTGCCGCCGATCGCGAGCGCATTCTGCGCGCGTCGTACATCAATCTCGGCCGCACCGGCGCCGAGTATGTGCGGATGGGCGGATTCTTCTACCGCAGCCTCGCGCGCCGCGTCACCTACAATCGGCTCGACGTCTGGAACGATTTGACGCCGCGCTATCCGGGCAAGGGCGCGCTCATTCTCACGGCGCATTTCGGCGGTTTCGAGTTGCTGCCCGCTGGCCATGCGATGCACGGGTTCCAGATAAGCCTGGTCCATCACACGCAGCGGTTTCTCGCCGGCGACTCGCTGGTGACGTTCATCCGCGAGCGCGCGGGCGTGCAGATCATTCGCAAGCACACGGCGGCGCGCGAGATGCTGCGCTCGCTCAAGCGCGGCGAGATAATCGGCATCCCGCTCGATCAGAATGCCAAGCGCTCGGAGGCCATCTGGGTGCCGTTCTTCGGCGAGCTGGCCGCGACGCCGGGCGGCTTCGATCGCCTCGCCATGATGGCCGGCGCGCCGGTCGTCCCGGTCTTCATAGTGCGCCAGCCCGACGGCCGCAGCCACGTAATCGAGATCTTCGAAGAGATCCCGCAGCAGCGCACGGGCGATCGCGATGCCGACGCGCTGGTAAACACCGCCCGCTACCAAAAAGCCATCGAAGAGATGGTCCGAAAATACCCCGAGCAATGGCTCTGGACCCACCGCCGCTACCGCACAAGGCCAGTAAGCGGCTCCCCGTCGCTGTACGACAAGTAGAACCTTTCGCTCTAACGCACGATGCTCCCTCCCTGACCGGTCCCCCTTCCACCAGGGGAAGGGGTTAGGGGTTCGGTCGCTTGCATCGACCGCTAAGCTGGCGAACGGGGTTTTGTGTCATCCCGAGCGCAGCCGAGGGACCCCGGATCTTTCTCGGCGCAAAGACACTTCGACCGCGCTGAAGGCCCGCGAAGCCGAGCTGCTCAGAATCCGCTATGCTCAGACGAAGGTGGAAACGATGAAAACTCGGAGCGTTCGAGCGATCAAGAGTCCGGGAGCGTTGGAGCCTTTCCTCGCGATTCGGACCGTCCGCGAGTATGACGCGTCCGTCGAGCACCTCAACACGCTAGTCGATGAAATCGGCGACAACACCAGGGACCCGCGCTATCGCCTGATCGAAACGCTGAGCGTGCTTATCGAAGCGTACGACCGCGAGCATCATAGTCCGCCGGAGGCTTCCGGCGTCGAAGTGCTTCGTTTCCTGATGGCGGAGCACGATCTCACTCAAAAGGATCTTCCCGAAATTGGCAGCCAGGGCGTCGTCTCCGAAGTGCTGGCCGGACGCCGCCATCTCAACGTGCGGCAAATTCAGGCGCTCGCCGCCCGCTTCGGAACTGATCCAGGCACCTTTATATATGAACCTCGTAGCGTTCCTCGCCGTCATCGCGAACGAGCTTCAGCGAGCTAGTCGTCGACGTCCGCCGCTCGCGCACCTGTGATGGGACGCAGCGTTGCGAGTATTGCTATCGCTATCACCCAGGCGGCGGCGCCGCCTATCATCGGGACTGCACCGGCGCCTGCTATCGACCATGGGATCGCGGCGCGGTTGAGGATTATTTTCGGCCACATCTTTGCGCCCAGCACGAAGCCGCAGTGCAGCCCGATCGAGAAATACACACTGCCCGTGAGGATATACGCTTCGCCGAGCACGATTCCGAGCAGGAAGAGGCCTATCAGCGTGGGAATCGCGATTGCGGGATCCATGAATTGGTCAACGCTATGCGCGAGCGTCATCAATCCTGCGGCCGGCGCGTAGCCCGATACGTAGAAGCGGGCGGGTGAGCGCACGAGATGCGCCACGGCGTAAATGGCGGCGCTTGCGATCAGCGCGATCCGGCCGCCGAAGTCGTTCCTCATGCCGCCGAGCAGGAAGGCGCGGAAGAATGCTTCCTCGATAAACGCGATCGCGATCGCCGACAGAAAATATTTCAGTATCAGTGCTGCGGCCGCTTCGCGATCGCCGACACCGCCTCCGCCTACGGCGATCGCCAGAGCGTACAGGATGACTATCGCGAGCATCGCGACGGCGAAGCCGCGAATCGCGCGCGCGATGCTTGGCGCCGCGGGATGATTGAAACCGCGCTTCAGCAGCGCGACCAGGTTCAAGTCCCGCGCCGACAGCAGCATCGCGACGAACAGGGCAGCCATGACGGTCCGATCGAAGATTCGCGGGAACGGGTAGCGCCATCCCGCGGCCGACACTACGACTGCGGCGAGCGGTGCGAGCACGATCGCGGCGGCGACTCCCACGACCAGCACCAGTGCGAATCGCGCTGTGAACGACATCGGCGGGCGCGCGGGAACCTCGGGACTCAGCGGGAGCGCTCCGGATCTTGCTGCGGTTCGAGGATCACTTCGACCGGGCATGCCCCCGCCGGCGAGTTCAGAATCTGCATCACCGCCTGGGCGACGTCGGCCGTGGAGAGCATCGCGCCGCGATCGAGACGCTTGTTATCCGGGATCAGCGCGGTGTCGACCAGGCCCGGAACGATGACGCTGAGTTTGAGGCCGCTCCGCCGCATCTCGTGAAAGGCCGCGCGCGTGAATGCGATCAGCGCCGACTTGGTCGCGGCGTAAACCGCTTCGCCTGCGGAGGCCTTGATCGCGGCTGTCGAGGCGACGTTGATAATCGTACCTGCGCCACGCGGAGTCATCGCCGCGGCGGCCAGCCGTGTGAGGGCGATCGGCGCGCGCAGATTTACGGCGATCATGCGGTCGAGATCAGCCGTACGCATCTTGAGCAGCGGCGTTCGCGACGGCGCCCATCCGGCGTTGTTAACGAGCACGTCGATATGTCCATAGCAATCCAGCGCGGTGCCGATTAACTGGTCAGGGGCCTCTTCGCTGGCTAGATCGACCAGCACGATCAGCGCCTGCTTCGGCGCCAGACCGCTCTGGGAGCGGGTTTCCTCGAGTTCGTCGCGCGATCGCGCGGCGAGGCATAGCGAGTAGCCGGCGCGCGCGAGCTCCAGTGCGACCGCGCGCCCGATACCGCGGCCGGCGCCGGTTACGACTGCGACGCGGTCGGCGGATGTAGCCGCGGCGGTCATTTGCAAACATCTTGCGCTGAGTTAGTAGCTCGCACAGACTGACGATAATGAATTCGCAAGTGTTCCGCGAGTACGACATCCGCGGCATCGTCGCCGACGATTTCGATGACGACTTCGTAATCGATCTCGGGCGCGGCTACGCGACGCTGTTGCATCGCGCGGGCAAGAAAACCATCACGCTCGGCCGCGACTGCCGGCTATCCTCGGATCGCCTGCGCGACGCTCTGGCCGAGGGTCTGCTCGGTGCCGGTATCGACGTCGTCGACATCGGCGTGGTGCCGACGCCGCTGCTTTATTTTTCCATGCTGAGCTGGAAGATGGACGGCGGCGTGATGATCACCGGCAGCCACAACGCGGCCGAGTACAACGGCTTCAAGCTGGGCGTGGGGCCGACGACGATTCACGGCGCGGAGATTCAAAGGCTGCGCGAAATAATCGAGCGGCGCGATTTCGTTACGACAGGCGCGATGGGCTCGTTCTCCGAGCGCGCTGTGATTCCCGACTACAACGATTTCATCATGTCGCAGTTCAAGCTCAAGCCCGGACTCAAGGTGGTCGTGGACGGCGGCAACGGATGCGGCGGCGTGATCGCGGCCCCGCTGATGAAGCGTCTCGGGCTCGACACGATCGAGCTCTACACAGAGATGGACGGCCGCTTCCCGAACCATCACCCCGACCCGACGGTCGAGGAGAACATGCGCGATCTGGTCGCGGCGGTGAAAGAGAATCACGCGGCGATCGGAATCGCATACGACGGCGACGCCGACCGCGTCGGTGCGGTGGACGAGAACGGCAAGATCGTGTGGGGCGACGAGCTGATGGTCGCGTTCTCGCGCGCGATTCTGCGCGATCGCCCGGGCGCGACGATTATCGGCGACGTGAAATGCTCGAAGCGGATGTACGACGATATCGCGCACAACGGCGGGCGGCCAATCATGTGGAAGACGGGGCATTCGCTGATCAAGAGCAAGCTGAAGGAGGAGCACGCGGCGCTGGCGGGTGAGATGAGCGGGCACATGTTCTTCGCTGACCGCTACTTCGGCTTCGACGACGCCATCTACGCGTCATTCCGCCTGCTCGAAATCGTCAGCCGCGAGGGCCGCGGACTCGCTGCGATTCTCGCCGATCTTCCCGCTAGCCACTTCACGCCGGAGATTCGCGTCGATTGTCCCGACGATCGAAAGTTCGAAGTGGTGCGGCAGGCGGCTGATTTTTTCCGCCAGCATTACGAGGTTATCGACATCGACGGCGTGCGGGTTAATTTTGCCGACGGATGGGGCCTCGTGCGCGCGTCGAATACGCAGCCCGCGCTGGTGACGCGCTTCGAAGCGACCAGCGAAAAACGCTTGTCCGAAATTCGCGCGCTGTTCGACGGCAAACTGCGCGAACTCGGCGCGATCTGACGCGATGGCCCGTAGTTCCGCGCCGGCGCGCGCCTCGGTGCTGATTATCGCGGGCGGCCGCGGCACGCGCTTTTGGCCCGCCAGCCGCGAGGCAAAACCCAAGCCGCTTTTTTCAATCAACGGCAAGAGCAGCCTGCTCGCCGACACTATCGCGCGTCATGTGCCGCTGATTCCGCGCGATCGGATTTTTGTGCTGGCCGCTGCGGCCCATCAGGCGCCGTTCCGGCGCGCGCTGCGCGGCCTGATTCCGGCGCGCAACCTGATCGTCGAGCCGCAAGCGCGCGGCACCGCCGTGGCGATTGCGTACGGCGCCGCGGTTATCAAGCGCAGGCTCGGCGATGGAATCATCGCCGCGGTCGCGGCCGATCATTATATTCCGACCGCTGCGCCATATCGGCGCACGCTCGCCGATGCGATCGGCCTCGCCGACACGCATGAGTCGATCGTGGCAATCGGAATTCCGCCCACGCGGCCCGAAACCGGCTACGGCTATCAGAAGATCGGTCCCAAAGTTGGCGCCGGATTTCGAATCGAGAAGTTTGTCGAGAAGCCGCCGCTTCCGATCGCGCGAAAGATGGTGCGCAGCGGACGCTACTTGTGGAACGCCTCGATGTTCGTAGTCTCGACGCGCACGCTGGCGCGGGAGTTCTCGACGCATTGCCCTGACCTCGGTGCTGCCGCAGAAAAGCTCGCGCAGACGCCGCGCGCGAAGCTCGCGCGCGCGTACGGCCGCCTGCAGTTCGATTCGTTCGACCGCGTCATCATGGAGAAGAGCGCCAACGTGCTCAGCGTGCGCGCGCGATTTTCATGGCATGACGTGGGATCGTGGGACGGCCTCTGGGATGCGGTCGGCGACGCGGGCGGCAACGTGATTCGCGGCAGCGCGATCGCGCTCGATTCCGAGCGGGTACTGGCGTTCCCCGATTCGCGCCTGATGGTGCTGTTCGGCGTGCGCGATCTGATCGTCGTCGACGCGGGTGACGCTATCCTGATTGCACATCGTGAGCGATCGCCAGAAGTCGGGCGTCTAACCAAGGAGCTCGAGCGGCGCGGGTTGAAGCGTTACTTGTAGTCAGTCGAGCGCCAGCGCGTCGCACTTCATCGCGAGCTTGCGCAGTTCGCTTTCGTGATCGTCGTCTTCAATCGACAGTTGACGCAGTTTGCTGACGATGTCTTCGTCGACCGCTTCCCACTTAATTGCGTTGGTGCGCAAGTCGGATGCGAGCTCGGCCAGCACTGCGAGGTCGCCGCTCAGGCGCGCCCAATTATTCGAGCCGTCGTGCAGTGCATCTTCGGGCAGTTTCGCCCAAACGTTGTGATCGGCGAGAATCGAGTGAAGCACCTTGACGTGCGCCGCTTCCGCTTCCGCTAGCGCTTCGACCCCGGGCTTGATACTCGCACCCGTGAGCGGTGCATGCCGCTTCAGGCGATCGACGAGTCCCTGGTTGCGGCCGGCGATCGCGGCCAGCTCCTCCAGCAATTCCGCGCGCGCCGAATCCGGCGAAAACAATCTCTGAAAAAATCCCATACCAGTAGCCATCTCCCCCACCCGATGCGCGTTGTTGTCAGGCGATTGCGTGGCGCATCGCGACAATAGCTATCGGCATCGAAGCCGCCTCTGTCAAGGGAGTGCTACGAGTTGAACAGCGCGCGCACCAGCGACGATTCGCGCTTGAAGAATCCCTGCGTGTGGTACGAGTCGTCGAGCCGCAGCAGCGCATAGTCCAGGTAGTGCCCGATTTCATGCATCAAGGTGCGCACGAAAGTCTTCGGCTTGACCACGTCGTGGCGCTGCGCCGTGCGCATCCACAGCACGATGTACGGCTGCCGTCGCATCCGCGGATCGTAAGGATAGAACAGTCCGTGCAGCTCGCCGCGGGTATTGCGAGGGCGCACGCCCCGCACCTCGACGTTGACGGGCGGAGTCATCAGCGCGCGGCAGATCTCGGCGGTCAACGCCCGTGCGCAAGTCGTCGTCGCCGCGAGGTTGCCGGTCTCGAGCACACGCATGAGGGCGTCGAGCGAGTTGCGCGCCCCAGTATTGGCGACAAAATCGAAGCGCTCAACCGAATCACTCTTGAGGTACGTGCGCTGCGCGCGCGACGAGAGCCGATAGAAAAACGACGGCAGCCGCGTCTCGGAATTCGTGCGAAAGGTCAGGCCGGTAGCCACCACGCCTCCATTGCCGGATACTCACTTCCGGCGCTGCATCCACGAAAGTATCATCCGCGCAATAGTCACAAGGGGCAAGCACTATGCAACTGAGTATTGTCGAAATCGCAAAACCCGCGGACGCCAACGTGATCGTCGGCCAGTCGCACTTCATCAAAACCGTCGAGGACGTTTACGAGGCTCTCGTGCAGGCGGTGCCGGGAATCAAGTTCGGCGTGGCGTTTTGCGAGGCGTCAGGGCCGTGCCTGATTCGGCACACGGGCACGGACGCGGCGCTCGAGGACTCGGCGGTCGCGGCGGCGGCGGCAATCGGGGCGGGACACGTGTTCGTCGTGATTCTAGGCAACGCGTTCCCGGTCAACGTGCTCAATCAGATCAAGTCGGTGAGCGAAGTTTGTACGATATTCTGCGCGACGGCGAACCCACTGCGCGTAATCGTGGCGGAGGAGGGCGACGGACGCGGCATCGTCGGCGTGATCGACGGCGCTTCGCCCAAAGGCGTCGAAAGCGCGGGCGATCAGGCCGAGCGGCACGCGATGCTCCGGCGATTCGGCTACAAGCAATAGGCGTCGATGGATCAGATCGCCAGCGGGGACTAACCTTGTAGCTGAGGTTAGTGACGCTGATGGGCGGCGGACGGCAGGAACCACCAAAACCGAAACCGAAACCGGCGACGAAGAAAAGCGGCGAGTGGCGAATCCGCGGATGGCGCGTGCGCAATCTCGCTGCCGGCGGATTCCTGCTGGCGTTCTTTGCGATCGGATTTTACCTGGCGCAGCTCTACGGCGAGATCTCCGCGCTGATCGAGCAGCGCCGCGCCGCGCTGACCTCCGCGATTTTTTCCGCGCCCTTTCCGATTCGCGCCGGTGACGACTTCGATCGCAGCGGACTGCTCGATCGTCTGGCACAGTTGAGCTACTCGCAGGTGCCGTTTGCCAGCGCACCCGGCGAGTACACGAGGGCCAAGAATGCGATCGCGATTTACCTGCGCAAGTTCAACGTCGGCGCGAAGGAATACCCGGCCGAGATGGTGCGCGTTGCCCTCGACGGCACCCGAATCACGCTGGTCGCCGATTCATTCGGCGTCGCCAAGTCGGACGCGATGCTCGAGCCTGAGGTTATCGGTCGCCTGCTGCCGGGCGCGCCCGCTGAACGCGTCGAGGTCCAGCTCGGCCAGCTCAAGCCGTACCTGGTGAAGGGGTTGCTCGCCAGCGAAGATCGTTTTTTCTACTACCATCCGGGAATCGATCCGATCCGCATCGTCGAGGCCGCGATTTCCGACGTGCGCGCGCACCGCCTCGTGCAGGGCGCCAGCACGCTCACGCAGCAACTGGCGCGGACCTTCATGGAACGCCACGAGCGCACCTTCAGCCGCAAATTTCGTGAGCTGGCGGTGACGGCGGTGCTGGAAATTCGTCTCAAGAAAGACGAAATCCTCGAGCGCTACATCAACGACGTGCCGATGGGCGAGTACCAGGGCACGCCGATCGACGGGATGCCGCAGGCGGCGCGATATTTTTTCAACAAGGATCTCTCCGAGGTCACGCCCGCCGAGGCCGCGACCCTGATCGGAATGATCCAGGCGCCGACGCTGTACGATCCGCGGCGTCATCCCGACGCATGCCTCGAGCGGCGCAACGTCGTGCTCGGCGTGATGAAACACGCGGGCGTGATCGATGACGCCACCTACACTGCCGCTATCGCGACGCCGATTCAGATCACCCAGCCGCCGGGCCTGCGCCGCGCGCCGTACTTCACCGACTACGTGACGGCGTTCGTGACCAAAATTCCCGGCTTCGACGGCCATCTCGAGGGCCTCAAGGTTTACACGACGCTCGACACTGAGATGCAGGCCGACGCGGTCGACGCCGTCAGCGACAATATCGCGCAGCTCGAAAAAAACCATCGACGCCTGCGCCGCGCTGCCAACGACGCGAAGCTGCAGACCTCGATGGTCGCGCTGGACGCGGACACCGGTGCGATTCGCGCGATGATCGGCGGGCGCGACTACTCCGAGAGCCAGTTTAATCGCGCGGCCAACGCGCAGCGCCAGCCCGGCTCGGCGTTCAAGCCTATCGTCTATCTTGCCGCGCTCGATCCCGAGCGCGCGCCGTTCTCGCCGCCGCTCACGCTCGCCTCGACTCTCCCCGACGAGCCGATGACCTTCGGCGGCTGGACGCCCGCGAACTACGAGCGCACCTATCAGCCGCAAGTGACCGTCGTGCAGGCGCTGTACGAATCGCTCAACGTGCCGACCGCGTACGTCGGCAACGAGCTCGGCCCCGCCACGATTGTGAAAACGGCGCACGAGATGGGTATCAACGAGGACCTGCCCGCGGTGCTGCCGATTTCGATCGGCGCTGACGAGACCACGCTGCTCGAGCTCACTTCCGCGTACCAGGTTTTCGCGACCGAGGGCCTTCAGTCGCCGCCGTACGCGGTCGAAGCGGTCGTCGATGCGAAGGGGCATCAGATTTACCTTCACGAGGACGTCGAGAATCGCGTGATTCGTCCCGCCGTCGCCTATCTCATCACGGGCGCTCTCAAAGCCGTCCTGCGCTATGGAACCGGCGCGAGTGCGGGCCGGCTCGGCCTGGATTTTCCGGCGGCGGGCAAGACCGGCACGACCCAGGATTACAAGGACGCATACTTTATCGGTTACACGCCGGCGATCGTGTGCGGCGTCTGGGTCGGCTTCGACCAGCCTGAGAGCCTCGGCTTGACCGGCGCGCAAGCGGCGCTGCCGGCATGGGTTCAGTTCATGCAGGATGCGGCGCCGGCGGATCCCGAGGATTTCCCCGAGCCGTCGGGCGTCACGATGGCGACGATCGATCCCGAGTCGGGCGGCCTGGCGACTTCGGCATGTCCCAAGCAGGTTGAGCTGCCTTTTCTAATCGGCACGGCGCCGACGCAGATGTGCGCGCTCCACGGCGGAATCTTCGCGAGCTCGCCCGCGCCTCCACCAATGCCGGCGATACCGCCGATGCCGGGATCTACGCCGCCGCAGCCAGTCGCATCGGCCAGCCCGTCGTCATCCGACGTCTTCGGCGCAGTCGGAAAATTCCTGAAAGGGATTTTCTCACCCTAGCTCTTTCCTCGCCTCTCCCTGTCGGGGAGAGGTCGCGCCGAAGGCGCGGGTGAGGGTCCGCTTTCCGGGAAGTCTTCTTCTCGTTTTCCCTGAGAGGGCGAGGCTGAGAAAAATCTGAAACTTTTTCGCCTGAGATTCGTCTAATGACCGCGGATGTACGCCCGCCTGATTCCTGTCAGTTTGATACAATCAGGTGGTGACCGCCGAGTTCCGGAGCCGAGCACGCTTGCAAGATCATCTGCATAACAGCCCGCGATGGGCTCGAATTGCGCGCGCAGCGCTCGCCGCCGCTGGACTGATCGGTCTGCTCGCCGCGAGCGGATGCATCAACGAATCGCCGTCGCATGACTCATCGGCCATCGACGATCCCGCCGTCTCGCACGGCAGCCAGGCCGCGACCCACAATGCCAAGGCGGCGATTCCCGACGCGGGTGACGTGCTGATTGCGGGCGGCGCTGACGCCTCGAATCGAAGTCTCGCGAGCGCGGAGTTTTTCGATCCGGCGTCGGGCCAGTTCGTCGCGACCGGAAGCGGGGCGTTGAGTCGCGCGAGCGCATCTGCGGCTGCCCTTTCGGGGAGCCAGGTGCTGCTCGACGGTGGCTTCAGCGGCGATGCTGCGATTAAGAATTTTTCGCTCAACCTCGAAGGCAAGGTGCTGGGCAGCGCGGAGATTTTCGACGAGACGACCGGCACCTTCTCACTCGCCGGCCGGATGACCACGCCGCGGATGGGTTTCACGGCGACCGCGCTCACCAACGGCAAGGTGCTGCTGGCCGGCGGCTTCGACGATCAAAACAATGTGCTCGACACCGGCGAGCTGTACGATCCCGTCGCGCACAAGTTCTCCCTGGTCACCAACACGATGAGCGATCGGCGCGCCTTTCACAGCGCGACGCTTCTGCTGAGCGGCAAAGTGCTGCTGGCCGGCGGCGCGACCAACCTCACCGGCGACACGACCAACTCCGCCGACATCTATGATCCCGCGTCGAACTCGTTCACGCCCGCGACCTTCCCGATGGACCATCAGCGCGCCGCGCATACCGCGACGCTGTTCGCGACGGGCCCGCTGGCCGGCAGGGTGCTGATAACCGGCGGCGTCGGCGGCTCGAGCTTCTTCTTCAAGGACAGCAGCGCCGAGATTTACGATCCGACGTCGCAGGAATTCAGCCTGCTCTCCAGCTTCATGAACGAGCCGCGCTCGATGCATACCGCGACGCTGCTCGACGACGGCACCGTCCTGCTCGCCGGCGGCTTCAGCGGCACCGTCGCAGTTTCGGGCGGCGTGTTATCGGGCGCGTCGGGTTTGATCAGCAATTCGGCTGAGACCTTCGATCCGAACACCGGCGATTTCACTTGCGTCGGCGGATTCAACACCGACACGACGCGATGCAACCAGTCGATGACCTCTGCGCGCGCGGGGCATACTGCGACGCTGCTCGGGAGCGGCCCGACGCCCCACCGAGTGCTGATTGCCGGTGGAATCGGCGCCGCCGATCCTGCCGCGCACGGCCTCGAGCTCAGCAGCGCCGAGCTGTTCAATCCCGCGGGCGGCGGCAGTTTCGCCGCGACCGGCTCGATGGCCACTGCGCGCGCCCTTCACACCGCGACTCTGCTCCGCTAGGCGCTCATTCCAGAGGCTCGTCGGCATCGGCGCCGTCCGCGTCGCCGGATTCGGCGATTGCAAATCGCTCCTGCACACTCGACGCATCCGCGACCAGCTTGCGCGACACGATGATAAACGCCGAGTGCGCGATCATCCTGAAATGCGGGCGCACACTCATCCCCTTCACCTGCCAATGGCGCAGCATCGTCTCAAAACTTTCGATCTCGCCGAAATCGCTGCGCGCCTGGATCGCCTCGCAGGTGTCCTTGAGCTGCACCGCCGTCGGCACGTAGCAGACCAGCACGGCGCCCGGCCGCAGCGCAGCCGCCGCAACCGCGAGCGCGCGTCCCGGCTCCGCGAGATCGAGAAACATCCGATCGACGCCGGTTTCATCGAAGCCCGTGTAGAGGTCGCGCACCTTGATAGTCCAGTTCGGCGCGTCGCCGAAAAACGCCGCCACGTTCTTGCGCGCGGCGTCGGCAAAATCCTCGCGCAGCTCGTACGAGATTACGCGTCCCGCCGGCCCGACCGCGCGCAGCAGCGCAATCGTCAGCGCGCCCGCACCGGTGCCGCCTTCAATCACCGTCGCGCCGGGAAACACGTCGCCCCAAATCAGCAACGGGCCCGTGTCCTTGGGATAAATCACCTGCGACGCGCGCGGCAGATGCGGGATCAGGTCGGCGTACGTGGGCCGCAGCACCAGGAACGCCTCGCCGGTCGAAAACTTGACGCGCGATCCTTCCTCGACGCCGAACAAATCGTCAGCGCGCAGCTCGCCGCGGATAAGCAGCTTCTTGCCCGCCCGCAGCATCTTCATGTAGCGCCGCCCCTTGCGGTCGATAAAAATAACAGCGTCGTTTTCTTTAAGCCGCGAGTCCAAAGTACTCAACGCTTGCACGCAGCAAGCGCCCGGGCAACACGCACCAGCGTCACAAATCTGGTTCCCCTTCCACCAGGGGAAGGGGTTAGGTTAGGTCGCTCGCATCGTTCGCGATGCTTTTTTGTCATCCTGACGAGCCGAGCATCGCGAGGGGAGGAAGGACCTCGGACAGCTTCGCGCAAGCGAAGCCGGTTCCGGTTTCCGAAATCGCGCAGCGCTCCATTTTTCTGATCGTGTCACGCAGGCCGCCGGAATCTCATCGGATGGCAGCAATCCAAAACCGGAACCGGCGGCGCTTGCGCCCCGCTGTCCGAGATCCTTCCATCCGTTCGCTGTTGCTCGCTTCGTCAGGATGACAGGCCAGATGCGCGCCCCCGCGCACTGCCTATTGACTATACGACCTTGCGACCTTACCTTTGACAATGCACCCGGCCGGATGGTTGCATCCATCGCCGGGTCGTTTTGCGTCAACGTTGATCCGATTCCAGGGACAATTCGCGAGCCGTTAATCCAACTCGAGAGCGTCGCACGTCATGGCAGAGAAAAAAGCAAAAACCGCTGAGAAAAACGCCGGCATCCAGCAGAAACACATCTGCCCCAGTTGCGGCGCCGAGTCCAAGGTGACCAAGTTCGCCGGCTTCGGCCGCCGGGGCTTCTACCTCGTCTGCGAGAAGGCCTGCGGCTTCGTCGGACGCACGCGCTAAGCGGGCAGGGGGTATACACGCGATGGGCAGAGCGCGCAAAAGCAAGACCTCCAAGCGCGACAAGTACGCGTCGTTCGGCGATATGGCGGACGAGGCGGATGAAGATGCCGACCTTCCCAAGGACGAAGCCGGCCGGCGAAAAATCAAGCGCCAGTACGGCGAGCTGCTCGGCATCCGGATCGAAAAGCTGCGCGGGCGAGTCCTGAACCGCGAGCGAATCAACAAGACCATCGAAGGCATCTACTTCATCTGCGGCTCATGCCTGAAAGTCTGCCATTCGCTCGACGACGGCTTCAGCGAAGATCCCGCCAATCTGAATAATCTGTGCGGCGCATGCGCCAAGGCCCAGGCCGCTGCCGTTACCGCGGCGGCCGCTGCAGCCAAGGACACCACCGGCGGAACAACGCGCCGCCCGACGCGACCGGCAAAAAAACGCGCCGCCGCAAGCTGACCATGCTTGTGCGCATGGCACCGAAAAGCTAAACAGGGCCGATGTCTTTACAGCTCATTCGTCCCGACATCAATCTCGATTTCGTCGGCAAGCGTTATTTCTTCGTCGCGCTTTCGACCGCGATCAACCTGCTCGCGATCGTGCTGCTGTTCACCAGGGGCCTCAACTATGGCGTCGATTTCGCCGGCGGTAGCGTCGCGCAAATCGAATTCACCACCCGCACCAACGGCGACGCCGTCACCAAAGCGCTCGCGCCGCTCGATCTCGGCGAGGTCACGGTCCAGGACTTCGGCAAGGCCGGCCAGTCGTTCCTCGCGCGCTTCCAGGCCTTCAAGAATATAGGCAGCATCGGGCCGAGGCTCGAAGGCGCGCTCGACAAGGCCTACGGCCCCGGCATCGCCAAGGTCGTGCGCGTCGAGAGCGTCGGCGCCAAGGTCGGCAGCGACCTGCGCCGCAAGGGCTTCGCCGCGGTCATCATCGCGACCATCTTCATGGGCGTGTACATTGCCATCCAGTTCCGCCACGTGAGCTGGAGTTTCGGCGCGGGCGCCGTAATCGCTCTCATCCACGACGTGCTGGTCGTGATGTGCGCGTTGGTCATCAGCCAGTACCAGTTCGATTTGACCACGCTTGCCGCGGTGCTCACCGTTATCGGCTACTCGGTGCATGACACCATCATTGTTTCGGACCGCATCCGCGAAGACTCGACCAAGCGCCGCCGCGAGCCGATCGCGAGCATCATGAATCGCGCGATCAACGAGACTCTCTCGCGCACGATCCTGACTTCGGGCACCGCGATCGTCGTGCTGCTCTCGCTGCTCGCGTTCGGCGGCCCGATCCTGCGCCCGTCGGCGTTCACCCTGCTGATCGGTTTCATCACCGGCACCTACTCGTCGATCTACATCGCGGGCCCGGTGGTCCTGTTCTGGGAAGGCGACTCCGGCCGCACCAGGACGCGCACCGGATCATCGCGCGCAGCCTGATCTTCGTTGAAAACCGGCCGCGGCATCTACGCGATCGTGAACGCTCGGCCAATCGAGCGGAGCGCCGACGCGACAGTGCTGACGATAAGCCTCGAGCGCGCCGACGGAATTGAAAAAGTAGCGCTTCGATTCCGCATAGCAACGGCGCTAATTGATCCCGCCGACTCTCCCGACAAACTGATCGAGCGAATCACGCCATGGCTGGAGCGCGAATTCGAACAAACGCGTGAAGCGGCCCTGAAATCGATCCGCACAGAGCACAAGCTGCTGGAGATCGCCTTCGACCACGAACACCCCGGCCCCTTCGTGTAGCCAGCGCAGCGCCAGATACCGGATTGGGTAGCGCCAGCGAGCACCGAGAAAAATCCGGGGTCCCTCGGCTACGCTCGGGATGACACGGAAAAAAAAGTTCGAACAGGGACGAAGTCCCGCATCTTTCTTCTAATACTGGGTGCAGGGGTCACCCTTGCCCAAGGAAGCGTGAAACCCACGGAGGGGTTTCACATTCAATCAAGTGATTTCCCCGCGCACGCACATCCGCGCTACGATTCTCGTAGAGGTTTCCCCCAATGCCCATCGAGATTCGACGCGCTACTGAATCTGATATCCCCGAACTCTCGCGCCTGGTCGCCGGGCTGGCCGCATGGGAACAGTCTCTCGACCCGCGCGTGCAATTCGATTGGGACGGTATTCGCGACGCGCCCAACTGGCTGAAACTCGTGCTCAATCGCGCCCATCATGCGGTCTGGGTCGCCAGTTCCGACGGCCGCCTTGTCGGCCATCTGTGGATTCGTCTCAAGCGCCAGGCCGACGGCGCGATTCCTCAGTCCATCGGCTATATCAGCCAGGCTTTCATGGACGAGAACTTCCGGGGACGCGGGCTAATGAAGCCGATGCTCGAGGCGGCCTACGAATGGTTCCGCGACGCCGGCATCACGGTCATCACGCTGAGCGTCCTGCACCGCAACTGGGTCGGCGCCACAGCATGGCATCGTCTCGGCTTCAGCGACTGGCGCGAAGAGCGCCGAATGGACCTGAAACCCCGCCCAAAGTAAGCCCGTCGCCCACCGGCTTTCTTTTTGTGTTTTCTTATTCTTTGTGTCATCCCGAATCCTTTGGTCATCCCGGGATCTTTGTGTCATCCCGAGCGAAGCCGAGTGGACCCCCGAATCTTTCTCGGCGCCCGCCAACGCACCCCCAACCACGGCTCGACCGCTCCGCCCGCCATGTCATTCTGAGCGAAGCGAAGAATCCCGGATCTTTCTCGACGCTCGCAACGCACCCCCAACCACGGCTCAACCACTCCGCTCGCAGCACCTCTGACCGCTCGGATAGCTCGATAATTACCCTTGACAACCCAACGCAATCGCTTTACTAGACTGAATGGGTCCAGTATTCCCAAGAGACGGTTTCCATTTGACTGCTCGCGGATAAGCCTTATACTATACCTAGCAGGTCCACTATTAGGGATTATCGCGTTTCTGGCGCCAACAAACCCGGGAAGCACTGAATAGATACTGGAAAAACCGAGACCACGATGTTGAAGAAGCCCGTTTACATGGACAATCATGCGACCACGCGCGTTGATTCGCGCGTGCTCGATGCGATGTTGCCGTATTTCACCGAGAAGTTCGGCAACGCCGCCAGCCGCAACCACAGCTTCGGCTGGGAAGCGGAAGAGGCCGTCGACCGCTCGCGTAATCAGATCGCGGCGCTCATCGGCGCCAAGTCCAAAGAAATTATTTTCACCAGCGGCGCCACCGAGTCCGACAACCTCGCAATCAAGGGCGTCGTCGAGTTTTACAAAGACAAGGGCAACCACATCATCAGCTGCGTCACCGAGCATAAGGCCGTGCTCGACAGTTGCCGCACGCTCGAACGTGCAGGCAAAGCGACGGTGACCTACCTGCCGGTCGACAAGTACGGGATGGTCGATCCGGACGCGGTGCGCCGCGCGATCACCGACAAGACCGTGCTTATCACGATCATGTGGGCCAACAACGAAATCGGTACGATTCATCCGATCGCCGAGATCGGCAAGATCGCGAAAGAAAAGGGCATCGTCTTCCATTGCGACGCTGTCCAGGCAATCGGCAAGGTGCCGGTCGACGTCGAGAAGGCGGGCGTAGATCTCGCGTCGATCACCGCGCACAAGATTTACGGACCGAAGGGCATCGGCGCGATTTACGTTCGCTCGAAGGGACCGCGCGTGCGCCTGACTCCGCAGATGGACGGCGGCGGCCACGAGCGCGGGATGCGCTCAGGGACGCTCAACGTTCCCGGTATCGTCGGCCTCGGTGCGGCGTGCGAAATATCGGGCATGGAAATGCCTGACGAAGCGCAGCGCCTCATTCAGCTTCGCAGCCAGCTGCAGGCTGGGCTGTTCGAGCGCCTCGACGAGATTTACGTCAACGGTCATCCGACCGAGCGCCTGCCGGGCAACCTGAACGTGAGCTTCGCGTATGTCGAAGGCGAGTCGCTCCTGATGGGTATCAACGATATCGCCGTCAGCTCGGGCTCCGCATGCACCTCGGCGACGCTCGAGCCGTCGTACGTCATTCGCGCGCTGGGAATCGACGACGAACTAGCGCACAGCTCGATTCGCTTCGGGCTGGGTCGTTTCAACACGCTGGAAGAAGTCGACTACGTGACGGACCGCGTCAGCCGCGAAGTGAAGCGGCTGCGCGAGATGTCGCCGTTGTACGAGATGGCGAAAGAAGGAATCGATCTCAAGTCGGTCAATTGGAAGTCGTAACGCGACGACGCGCGAAATAGGAAAAAAATCATGGCTTACTCAGATAAGGTTATCGAGCACTACAACAATCCGCGCAACGTCGGCAGCTTCGCCAAGGACGAGCCGGGCGTCGGCACGGGCGTCGTCGGTGCGCCGGAATGCGGCGACGTGATGAAGCTGCAGTTGAAAATTGGCGACGACGGCGTCATCGAGGATGCGCGCTTCAAGACCTTCGGATGCGGCAGCGCGATTGCCAGTTCGAGCTACGTCACCGAACTCGTCAAGGGCAAGCATATCGACGAGGCGATGACGATTAAGAACACCGTCATCGTGAAGGAACTGAACCTGCCGCCGGTGAAGATTCACTGCTCGGTCCTGGCCGAGGACGCGATCAAGGCCGCGATCACCGACTGGCGCAAGCGCAAGGGCGACGATGTCGCCGCAGCAGAGCCGTCCAAGTCGAAGGAGGCCTAACGTCTCGTGGCTGTGATTTCACTTTCCGAGGGCGCTGCCCACAAGATCAAGCAACTGGTCGCCGACAAGGGCGAAGGCGCGGGGCTGCGCGTAAAAGTCGTCGGCGGTGGATGCTCAGGCTTGCAGTACCGGATGGAAATCGACGCCGCCAAGGAACGCGACAAGGTTTTCGAGCGCGACGGCGCGCGTCTGATTGTCGATAAGAAAAGTTTTCTCTACCTCAACGGCTCCGAGCTCGACTACGGTGAAGAACTGATGTCGTCGGGCTTCAAGGTCGTCAATCCAAATGCCAAACGCAGTTGCGGATGTGGAGAATCGTTCGTCGTATGAACGAGTGGACGTGGGGACTGCTGTCTCAAGATGATCGAATGCCCTTCATGTGGAAAGCGGCAAGAGCCGCTGCTGACTTGCGCTGAATGCGGCACGCCGCTCGCGGCGCCGCTCGATTGTTTCGCCGCGCTCGGACTCCCGCGCAAGCTAACGATTGATCTCGACGCACTCGAGCGCCGCTATCACGAATTGAGCCGCAAGCTTCATCCCGACCGCTTCGTGTCTAAAGGACCCAAAGTTCGCGACGCGAGTCTGCGCGCCACCGCCATGCTCACCCGCAGCTACCGCACGCTGCGCGACCCCGTCGCGCGCGGCCTCTACTGGCTCGAACTTCGCGACGAGAAGCTGGCAGACAACAACAAGCGCGTGCCGCCCGAAGTCGCCGAGCTGGTGTTCGAGGTGCAGGAGCAGCTAGCCGAGATGCAGCTTTCGCCGGATCCCGAAGCCGCGCACGAGCTCGCCACGGAAATCACGGCGCGCCGCGTTCAACTTCAATTCACGATGGATGAAAGGCTGGTCGAGCTCGAACGACATTTCGCGAAATGGAATCAGCCGGCCGACGAAAAAATGCTTACATTGGAGTTGAAAGCGATTCTGTCCAACATCGCCTATCTGCGCACGCTGATTCGCGACGTCGATCGCGCGCTCGAGAACGCAAAGGCCGCGTGACGAACTGAAATGTCCAAGATTTTCGGCATAGACCTCGGCACCACCAACAGCCTCATCGCTGCCATGGAAAATGGAGAGCCGCGCGTGCTCGCGGTCGGCGAGAAAGGCAGCGCACTGCTGCCGAGCGTCGTTGCGATCGCGCCCGATGGCGCCGTCACCGTCGGCGAACGCGCAATCGAAATGGAACCGCATCTGACGGTCGAGCGCGACGGCCGCGTGAGCGCAGTCGGCTTCGCCGGCGGCGAATACGGCGCGGTCATTCGATCCGTCAAGCGTTATATGGGATTGGGCGGTGACGAAATCGCGCCCGAAGATCGCGCGCGCTACACCTTCGCCGATCTCAGCGGCCCGGTCGTGCGCTTTCAAATCGGCAAGCGCGTCTTCACGCCCTCGCAAATCTCGGCTGAAATCCTGCGCGCGCTGAAAGATGGCGCCGAACGCACGCTGGGCAACGGCGAGAAAGTCGAGCGGGTCGTAATCACCGTGCCCGCCTACTTCAACGACGGCCAACGCCAGGCCACCAAGGACGCGGGCCGCCTCGCCGGTCTCGAAGTCGTGCGCCTGGTGAACGAGCCGACCGCAGCGTCGCTCGCCTACGGCCTCAACAAAATAGCCACCGGCAACGTCGCAGTGTTCGACTTCGGCGGCGGCACTTTCGACATCTCAATTCTCAGTATCAAGGAAGGAATCTTCGAGGTGCTCGCGACCAACGGCGATACCCATCTCGGCGGCGACGATATCGATCGCGCGATCGTCGAGTGGCTGCTGGCCGAACTCCCCGATACGCTCAAGCTCGATCGCCACGTCTGGAACAGCGCGCGCATGGCCGCCGAGGACGCCAAGAAGCGCCTCACCGACGTAGTCGAGACGGAAGTTGTCGTCGAGCTACCCGGTCATTCGATTCGCAAGCACCTGACGCGCGAGGTGCTCGAGCAGCTGGCCGCGCCGTTCATCGCACGCACGCTCAAGCGATGCCAACTGGCGATATCAGACGCCAAGCTAACGTCCGCCGATATCGATGCTGTGGTGCTGGTCGGTGGCTCGACACGGATGCCGTTGGTGCGCAATCGCGTGGCCGAGATGTTCCATAGAGAACCCCTCTGCTCGATAAACCCAGACGATGTAGTCGCTTTGGGAGCCGCAGTTCAAGCTTCTGTGCTAATGGGCACACAGGGCGACATGCTCCTGCTTGACGTCGTACCGCTGTCGCTCGGTATCGAAACGATGGGTGGCGTGATGGAACGTCTTATACATCGCAATACCACGATTCCAACCAGCGTAACTGAAGGCTTTACAACGGCTGTGGATAATCAAACACATGTTGATATCCATGTTTTGCAAGGAGAGCGAGAGCTTGCTAAAGATTGCCGGAGCTTAGCGCGCTTCAAGCTGGGCCCGATCCAGGCTCAGCCGGCGGGTGTCCCCCGCATCGAAGTCACTTTCCTCATCGATGCAAACGGGATACTAAATGTCAATGCGCGCGATGAGCGCACGGGCCGCGAGCACTCGGTCGACGTCAAGCCGAGCTATGGACTGACGGACGATGAAATCGAGCGGATGCTCGAAGAAGCGATCGATCTTGGGGAGCAGGATCTGGAAGAGCGCCTGCTGATTTCGGCCCGTAACGACGCCGAGCAGATCCTGGGCGCACTGCGCAAGCAGCTCGGCGAATACGGCCCGCTGGCCCCAGCGGGCGAGCGAGCGCGCATGGATGAGGTGGCGGAGCGGTTGGAGGCGGCCCGAACGGGAACAGATCGAGAACTAATCGCAAAACTCGTCGAGGAGCTTAATGAGGTTACGACTCCGTTTGCGGAGCGAATCATGGATGCCGCTATCAAGCTGGCGCTAGAGAAGAAATCAGTCGAGGAGCTGTCGTAGCGGGTCTGCAACGGAATTCTGACGAGGGACGTACATTAGCGATGGGACTGAAGTGGGATCAGGCCGAAGAATTGGCGGAAGTGCTGGCGGAAAATCATCCGGGGTTGAACCCGCTCGACGCGCGCTTCACAGATCTGCGTCAATGGGTAATCGATCTCGACGAATTTGACGATAACCGCGAGGGTTCAACCGAAGCAAAACTGGAAGCAATCCAGATGGCATGGCACGAAATCTATAAGGAACAGAACGAAGACGACGCGGAATAGACTCTGAATAGGCGTAGAAGTGGCTACGTCAAAATTAACGGGGAGGTGGGGTGGTGGACGCACATAGCACGACACTGAAGGCGGGTAACGGAGAGAAGATGCAGGAAAAGGAAACACTGGACGAAAGATTGCCGGGGTTGTTTGAGCCCGACACCCTTTTGCCCATCCAATACTTCGAGGCGATGCGCAAGAAGCATCTGCTCGAGGGCGAAAAACGGCTCATCCTGAGCGTGCTCGAGGACGCGATCGAATGCTTCATGAAATGCATCGACGCATCCACCAGCAAGGGTCAGCGATTGTTCCGCGACGCCGACGAATGGATCGCGCACGAGGACAAGCGCTGGGTCTTCTCGTTCGACAACGTCTGCGACATGCTCGATATCAATCCCGAGTACATGCGGATGGGTCTGCGCAAGTGGAAGGACAAGCGGCTCGATGCGATCGCGCGCCGGCGTGCGGCGATGGTGCTCGAGGCGGAGCGGACAGCCGCGGAGGCTGCGTTGCAGCCGGCGGCGGGCGACGCCGCGATAGCGGCGGCGCCGATGGTTGCGGCCGCGGCCGCGCCCGCGGTCGCACGGCAGAAGCCCGCGACCAAGGTCGCGGGCAAAGCGGCGGCGCGCGTCAAGCGCCGCCCCGAGCGCGTTCGCATCGCGAAGCGCTCGTCCGGAAAACTGCGCAAAGCGCGCGCTTAGCACGACTATATAGAAAGGGGAGCGCGAGTCTTCGACCCGCGCTCCCCTTCGCATTCGCAACCGGGAGTTGAAAATTACATTTTCAACTCCCGCCTACGCCCGCGCTTCCCCGCGCGCCGCCGATAGCCCCGCCACTATCACCCGCACTATCTCGCGCAGCTTGCGATGGTACCGCGCCAGGCTGGTTGCGTTCTTTTCGATTCCGTGGGCCGCCGCCACCAGCATTTGCGCTAGGTCGTCGGCGTCGAGTTCCATCCGCGCCGGCGCGAGCTCTCCCGCGCGCGTCGCCTCTTCGATCACCTCGCGCAGCACCTTCATGTAGCGCCGGTCCGACTGCGCGAACAAATCCGCCGACTGCCGGTTCTTCGAATCCATCAGCTCGGCTGCATGCGCCGATTTGTACACCGTCTCGAACAGAAACCCGTGCTTGGCTTCGAGCACCGCGACCAGCCGCTCGTCGATGCTGCCCGGCGTCGCGCGCGCTGTCGTCACCGCCGACTCCATCCGTTCGATCAGGCTCTCGCACAGCGCGCGGAAGATCTCCTCCTTGCTCTTGAAGCTCAGGTATACGGTACCCTTGGCGATTTCGGCCTCGCGCGCGATGTCATCGATCGAGGTGCGCCGGTAGCCGTATTGGCTGAACAGCCGTAGCGCCGCATCCAGGATAGCGGCACGCTTGGCTTCCGGCGCACCTCGTCTTTGAGTGTTCATCTCCGCGGTCTGGCGAATGCTCCGTTATGCCGGCAATTGCAGTAGCCGCTGCGGCCGCACCACCATCTCGAAGATATTCAACTCTATCGGCTGCGTCACTGCGAACAGCACCGCACGCGCGACGTCGTCAGCCGACGCCAGGAACAACTTGCCCGCCGCCGCGATTTGATCGAGCACGTCGGGCGCCACTGGCTTGCCGGGCTCGATGTCCGCTTTGATCCCGAGCGAACTCGCGATGCCCTGGACGAACTCAGGCGGAAAGTTGCGCGCGAAGTTGGTGGCGACCGCGCCCGGTATGATATTCACCACGCGAATCTTGTCGTTCTCCAGTTCCTTGCGCAGCGTCGTCGCGATCGAATTCACCGCCCACTTGGTCGAGCCGTACACCCCCGACGCTTCGGTGCGGCCGGCAGTCGAGGAGATATTTACGACGTGCCCGGCGGCGCCGCAAGCACGCATCGCGCGAATCGCCGCCTGCGATCCGACCAGCAGCGCGAGCACATTGACCTCGAGCATCTCGCGCCAGCGCTCGGGATCGCCGTCGATTATCGAGCTCGGGAAACTGAGGCCCGCGTTGTTCACCATGATGTCGAGCCGCCCTGTCGCCTTCACTGCCTTGTCGATCAGACCCTGCACCTGCCGCACGTCGCGCGCATCGAGCACCACCGCGGTCGCGTGCCCGCCCGCCTGCTCGATTGTCCGCACGCCTTCCTTGAGTGCGGACTCGGTCCGTCCCGCGATGAACACATGCGCGCCCGCCTCGCCGAGTCTGATCGCGATTGCGCGGCCGATTCCGCTCGACGCGCCGGTGACGATCGCGGTGCGCCCCTTGAGTGATTGAGTGTGATTGTCTGCCATGATTGAAACCTCCGTTGCTGAATGACCAAATGACCGTTTAGTCTGAAACAGTCAATTAGGTTAGCAACGTGTGCAACACGATCCTAGCCTCTCCCTATCAGGGAGAGGCCAGGACTAAACCCTTCCCAAAAACTTCGGCGGCGTCAGCCTTGCCAGCGGAACGCGCACCTCGTAGCGTTTCATCCTGTTGTCATTCCGCGATGCCGCTACGAACTAAAATCGAATGCCCCGAGTGCGACGCTGACCTGGTCGTCAAGCGCGGCGGCGTATGTCCCAACTGCGGTGCTCGCATCACCGAACATGTCGCCTGGGCCCGCGCGCGCGAGAAGCGTATCGAGCAGGTCGTCGCGGTGGTCGCGACCGTGCTGGTAGTCGGCGTCGCCGTCGTCACCAGCGGCGCGACGCTGCTCGAGGGTATCGCAGCCTACGCGGTGGTCGGGGCAGTGATGTACTTTCTCGCGCGCCGCACCTTCGTCTGATCTCTCGCCTGCGACTGCGTCTGATTTTTCGCGCGCGCGTTTCTGAAGATTTGTTTATTTCCGGCCATTCGAACGCCGCCTGGAGGCTTCAGTCTGAACGCCTGTTTAGCTCCGCGCCGCCAAACCTGAACGTTCATTAAGTCGTTCTCTCCGTTGACGTTTTTCGTTTCTTTATTTTCGAAATCGTGCAACCAAACTGTTCCGATGGCGTATTCACTGCTGTGAAGATCCAGGGTGATACAGGAAGTTTCCCGAAGCGGCTCGATGGCATCCTTAATGCTCTCTCAATCGTCAGAGGTAACCAACAAATGAACTCCAAACGAAGTCTGATGACGGCGCTGGTTGGTCTCGCGATGCTGGCGACGCCGATTACAGCGGCTGCCTACGACAACAACTACAATCACAACAACTCGCATGCGGCGCGGGTAGCTAGTTCCGTCAACTCGACGCGCTCTTTTGCGGCGACGCGAAACTTCAATCATTCGTTCGCGAACGCCAACGCGTTCCACGGCAACGCGGTGGCGCGTCACGACTTCCGCGAAGAGCGCCGCATGGCCGACCTCAACGCATACCGGAATTACGGCAGGGGCTACGCGGCACCCGGTTACGTCGCGGCTCCCGTCTACGGCGCCCCAGCTTACGCGGCGGTTCCCGCCTACGGCGCGGCGGCACCATACTACGGTGCTGTCGGCGGCGGTGGTGGATGCGGAGCAGCACGGAGCGTGGTGAACAATTATTATCGCGACCGCAACACTGGACATCCGGCGGCAGCCTATGATCTGCTCGCGCAGAACCGATGGGCATTCCGTAGCGGATGCACGAGCGGCGCGGCGACCGGCGGTGGCATGCTCGGCGGACTTGGTGGACTAGGTCGACTCGGCGGCGGATACAACGGCGGCTATAACCAGCCTTACGGCGGCGGCGGATACAACCAGCCTTATGGCGGCGGCTCGATGCTGGCACCGTTGCTTCAGTACATACGGTAACTCAGCTAACGCGCATCCTCCCGCGCGTTGGTTGACGACAAGCGCGCCCCGTCCCCTCCCGGCGGGGCGCGTTTCTTTTTTCGGACGGGCAAAGTCGGAACCAGGAATTCGGACCCTCACCCGCCGCTCGAAGACGAGCGTCGGCCTCTCCCTGACAGGGAGAGGCTACATGACCCTCCCCCAAAACCCCGAGCGGAAGCGCGTCCGCGCGATTTCGCTCTCTGAATACCGGGTGCAGGGGTCACCCCTGCCCAAGGAGGTGCGGAACCCACGGCGGGTTCCGCATTTAAATTGGTGGCCTCTTCCCCGCCTCGCTCACCACACCGCCGCGAGCCGTTCGACCGCTTTCAGTACCTTCGCTCGACGCTCGTCCCCAGTCTTCGCGAACGAGGAGAACTGCAGCGCGGTGGTCGTGATTCCGGCGCGCGCGTAGTCGTCCAGCCGGCGCCGGCATTTCTCTGCCGAGCCGAACACGAAAATCTTCTCGACCATCTCGTCGGGAATCGTCTCGAGCGCTTTCTTGCGATCGCCGGCGTTCCACGCATCCATCGCAATTCCCGCTTCCTTGTCGTAGCCGATTTCGCGAAAGAACTTGTTGTACTGCGGGACCGTGACGTACGCCGTCAGCGACCGCCGGAAGAGCGTGCGCGCGACGTCTTCGTCTTCATCGACGGCGCAGATTATTCTGCACACGACGTCGAGGGCCGCGGGATCCTTGCCCGCCGCGCGCATTCCCTCGCGCGTATGGTCGAGCATCGGCGCGACCGTCTCGGGCGTGATGAAATTGACGATCACGCCGTCGCCGAGCTCGCCTGCCAGCCGCAACATCTTGGTGCCTTGCGCGCCGATATAAATTTTCGGCGGATGCGTAATCGGGGCGTCGAGCCGGAACCCGTTTATCTTCACCTTGGCGCCCGCCATCGTGACTTTCTCGCCGCGGAAAATTGCGCGCAGCGCCTCGACCGTCTCGCGCATCTGCGTGACCGGCTTCTGGAACGGCACGCCCATCCATTGCTCGACGATATTCGGCGTCGAGATTCCCAGCCCCAGGATGAAGCGGCCGCCCGCCAGCTCGTTGGTGGTGACCGCGGACATCGCAATCAGCGGCGCGGGCCGCGTGAAGACCGGGATAATCGCGCAGCCAAAGCGCATCTTCTCGCTGAGCATCGCGGCCGCGGCAATCGGCGCAAACGCGTCGGTCGAAAACGATTCGTACGACCATCCGTCGGTGTAGCCGCATCGATCCGCGGTGCGCACCAGCTCGGGAAAATGAACGCCAACAAACGGGTCGGAAGGAATTGTAATTCCAAGTCGCATGTTTCTGAACTCCTCAGTCCGACGACATTACCGCAGCCGCACGCATTTCGCCTACCGCCCGCCGGGCGCGAGGTTGAGCACTTCCGCCAGATGCATCGGGCGGCGCCGGGGGCAGAAATGACGAATCTGCGAGCGGCATGAGAAGCCGTCGGCCACGATGATCGCGTCGGGCGGCGCCTTTTCGATCGATGGAATCAGAACTCGCGCGCCGATCGCTTTCGACACCTCGAAATGCGCGCGGTCGTAGCCGAACGCGCCCGCCATCCCGCAGCATCCGGCGTCGAGCACTTCGAGTTCCGCCCCCGCCGCGCGCGAGAGCAACGCAATCTCGCCGCCGATGCCGGCGATCGCCTTCTGATGGCAATGACCCTGGACAATAGTACGGCGGCGCAGCTCAGGCGGCGTGAAGTCCGATGCTTCGCGCGTGAGGAACTCGTCGAGCAGGAACGCGCTCGACGCAATCGCCTTCGCGCGGGGATCTTCTGAGAAAAGCGACGGCAACTCGTCGCGAAACGTGAGGATACAACTCGGCTCGAGCCCGACGATCGGAATTCCGACCGCGACGAAGGGATCGAGCGCGTCCATCACGTCGCGCAGCCGCGCCTTGGCGCGGTCGAGCATCCCCTGGTCGTAGAGCGGGCGGCCGCAGCAGAGCTGATCGCGCGGAACGATCACGCGAAATCCGGCGCGCTCGAGCACTTCGACCGCGGCGACGCCGACCTGCGGTTCGAAGAAGTTGTTGAAGGTGTCCGGAAACAGCGCCACTTCACGCATGCTGGCCCTGGGAGCGGTTCTGCGCTCGAACCATGCGCGAAAAGTCTGTCGCGCAAAACGCGGCAGCTCGCGATCCGGATAAATCGTGAGCGCCTTTTTCGCGACGCCGCCGATGATCGGCGCGTGCGCCAACGCATTAACCAGCGACGGTGCATATGATGCGAGCTGCGCAACTTCATTCAGCCGGCCGAAGAACGCCGACGACAGCGGACGCCGATGACTCCGATAGTAGTTCGAGAAAAATTCCGCGCGATACGCCGCCATATCCACCGACGACGGGCACTCGCCCTTGCATCCTTTGCACGACAGGCACAAATCGAGCGCGTCTTTCAGGGCACGGTCGGCGAAACCCTCGGGCAGCAGGTCGGTGGTCAGCGCCTCGAACAGAATTCGCGCGCGCCCGCGCGTCGAATGGATTTCCTCGCGCGTCGCCATGTACGACGGGCACATCGTGCCCGCCTCGGTCTTGCGGCATTTTCCGATCCCGACACATTTGAGCGCGGCGCCTGCGAGCCCGCCCTCGCTGCTGAAATCAAAATGCGTGGCGATTTCGCGCGGCTGGTAGTTCGCGCCCAGCTTCAGACGCGAGTCGAGCGGATGCGCGTCGACGATCACGCCGGCGTTCATCATCGAGCCCGGATCGAAAATGCGCTTGAAGTCGCGAAACGCGTCTATCAGGTCCGGCTGGAACATCATCGGCAGCAACTCGGAGCGCGCCACCCCGTCGCCATGCTCGCCCGACAGCGAACCACCGAGGCTGGTAACGAGTTCGCCGATCTCGAGCATCGCCGCGCGAAACGTGGCGACGCCCGGCGCGCTCGCCAAATCGAAATTGATGCGCGCGTGAACGCATCCTTCGCCGAAGTGTCCGTAGTAGGTCGCGACCTTGAGGTTGCGCTGCGCGAGGATGCGATCGAAGCCGCGCAGAAACGCGCCGAGCTTTGCCGGCGGCACCGCCGCGTCTTCGGCGCCCGGCCAGAAGCGCGGGCGGCCCGGGATGTACGCGCTCGAGCCGAGTCCCGACTCGCGAATATTCCAGACCGCGGCCTGCTCGCGCGCATCTGCGAGATACGCTGCTCCCATGCATTCGCGTAGCGCGCGCGCATTCGCGATCACGCGTTCGGCACGCTCGCGCGCCTCGTCGCGCGACGAGCCCCCGAGCTCGACCAGCAGAAACGCGCGTCCGGCGGGCAGAAAGCGCACACCGGGCATGTTTTTGATGCGCGCGAGGTCGGGCAGATTCTGGTCGAAGCCTTCGAGCGCGTCCGGGCGATGCTCGAGCAACCACGGAGTTTGATCCGCGGCGACAAAGACGTCGTCGAATCCGAGCACGGCCAGTGCGACCTCGTTCGGGCGCGGCACTGCCCGGATCGTGGCGCGCAGAACGACGGCGAGCGTGCCCTCGGAGCCAACGATTGCGCGCGCAAGATTGAAGCCGCCCTCTGGCATCAGCTCGTCGAGATTGTAGCCCGACACGCGCCGCGGCAACTTCGGGAAATGAGCGCGCACTGAATCCGCGCAGCGGTCGCGCAGCTCGCGGACGCGCGCGTAAAGATCGCCTTCGCGCCCGCCGCGCCCGATCGCCGTGCCGAGCTGCGCGTCGTCGATCGAGCCGGTCAGCGAAAGCTGCGTGCCGTCGTACAGGATGACCTCGAGCGCCTCGACGTTGTCGACCGTCTTGCCGTGCGCCGCCGAATGCGCGCCACATGAGTTGTTGCCGATCATCCCGCCGATCGTGCATCGATCTTTGGTCGACGGATCCGGCGCGAAGAACAGGCCATGCGGCGCGAGGGCGGTGTTGAGATGGCTCTGGACGACGCCGGGCTCTACCTGGGCGGAGTGTGAGCCGGGGTCGATCGCGATGACGCGGTTCATGTACTTCGAGAAATCGAGCACGAGCGCCGCGTTGCACGCCTGCCCCGCGAGGCTGGTGCCGCCGCCGCGCGCGAGTAGCGGCATCGAGTTTTCGCGCGCGACCGACAGCGCGGCGATCACGTCGCCCTCGTGCCGCGGAATCACCACGCCCACCGGCACCTGGCGATAGTTCGACGCGTCGGTGGCGTAGGCCGCGCGCGTGCCCGCGTCGAAGCGCACTTCACCTTCGATTATGGTGCGCAGGTGAGATTCGAGCGCTGCAACCGAGGCCATGATCGACGATGATTGTAATCCAGACGAAAATCCAGCGTGAGCGGGGGAGGCCGATATGTCGAACGATCAGAAAAAAGTGCTGGCCGGAATGGCCGCGGCAAGCGTGTTCAGCGCGGTGTTCTTCGAGGTTGTATTTCGGCTGACAGACTTTGGCCTGACGCCGCCTGGCGGAATCGAGACGTCGTGGCGGCTCGAATATGCGCTGCGGTGGGAAGTGTTCGCGGCGCTGTGTATGGTCGCGGGCGTTGCGATGATCGCGAACCGGCGCTTCTTCATCGCCGACGCGATCGAGGGCGGCACCTCGCCCGCAATCGAGATCGACCGGCGCTATCTGCAGAACACGCTGGAGCAATTGGTGCTCGCGATCGTCGCGCACCTCGCGCTAGTGACGATCGTGGCGCCCGAGTCGATTCGCGCCGTCGCAGTGCTGGTCATGCTGTTCGTGATTGGACGCGTGACGTTCTGGATCGGGTACCATCACTCAGGCCCTGCGCGCGCATTCGGCTTCGCCACGACGTTCTATCCGACAGTCGCGGTGTATGTGTTCGTGGTGTTCCGGATCGCCGGTGGGAGCTGATCACAGAGCGGAGGCAGAATCCTGAATCGCGCGGGGCGCTGTAAAAGGACCCTCACCTTCATCCTCTCCCTTTCAGGGAGAGGAGACAGAAAGCCCGAATCAAAAATCGCGCGACGAACCTTTACAGCGGGAGATCTTTGAGGCCGGCTTTCGGTGCGCCGACCAGGGCGACCATTTTGCCTTCGGGGGCGCGATTTTCGTGCATCGCCTGGTGGCATTCCGGGATCTCGTCAAACTTGTAGGTTTTCGCCAGGCATGGATCGATCTTGCCGTCGACCACGAGCTGATTGAACGCATAAGCCTGCTCATCGTTGGCGAAGTGCGATCCCTGCAGGCGCTTCTGCCGCATCCACAGGTAGCGCAAGTCCGCGACCGCGTTGTAGCCGGTAGTGCCGGCGCAAATCACGACCATCCCGCCCGTGTCGCAGACGAAGACCGACGTGGGAATAGTGTCTTCGCCGGGATGCTCGAACACGATGCGGGGATTTTTCCGCTCGCCGACGATGTCCCAGACCGCCTTGCCGAACGCGCGGCACTCCGCGGCCCACTTGTTGTACGCCGCGGTATCCTTCCAATGCGGCATCATGCCCCAGTGCAGATACTTCTTGCGGTTGATGCAGCCCTTGGCGCCGAGCTTGATGCAGAAATCTATCTTGCGATCGTCGCCGACGATGCCGACCGGGATTCCGCCCTCGGCTTTCACGATTTGAATCGCCATGCAGCCGAGCCCGCCCGACGCGCCCCATATCAGCACGACGTCGTCGCGGCGCACGACGTGCGGCGCCCATCCCATCAGCATCCGGTACGCGGTTGCGCCCACCAGCGTGGGTCCTGCGGCTTCTTCCCACGTCAGATGCTTCGCCTTGGGCATGCACTGATGCGCCTGCACGCGGGCGAACTGGGCGAAGCTGCCCCAGTTGGTTTCGTAGCCCCAGATCTTGAAGGTCGGGTCGTACATCGGATCGTCGCCGTTGCGGACCGCGGCGCAATGGCGATCCCAGATGCCGCAATGGATCACGACGCGGTCGCCGACCTTGACGTTGTGCACGTCATGCCCGATCGCATAGACGATTCCCGACGCGTCGCTGCCGCCGATATGAAAATCCGAATGATCGTATTTCGCTTTCTGGCGCGCGCTGATCACGTTGATTGGCGAGCCGAGCGCCGCCCACACGTTGTTGAAATTAACGCCCGCCGCCATGACGTAGACCAGCACCTCGTCGGCGCGAATCTCGGGCACCGCGATTTTCTCGACCTTGAACGCATGCATCGGGTCGCCGAACCGGTCCGCGCGGATCACCTGCGCATACATCTGCGGTGGTACGTGCCCAATCGGGGGCACCTGTCCAATCTCGTAGATTTCCTTTTGGCTCATATTGCTCGGTTACCGCGCCCGGGCTTCACGACGAGCGGCGGTTCCGATTGGCTCCAGTCTGGCTCGATTTGCGGTCAAATGCGCGTCGGAATTAGCTACCTGTTTGCGGAAGATTTGACAATACTGACCTTTCAGGTGTTAGGGAAATGCTTTAATTAGCCCGTTAAAATCTGGCCGGGAACGCTCAGGAACGAATGAAACAATAGCCTCGGCTTTTCGGCAACCAGTCAGGTTGACGAGTGCCACGCCAGACCTTCAGCCTTGAACCATCGAAAGAGGCTCACAGTTTTTCCGGCAGGATACAGTCGGACGGCTTCTTGTCATCACGCAGGCCTAGAAAGACCGGCTGGCGTAGCTTCCGGTCGGCCGTCCATTCCTGAAAAGCGATCTGCGCTACCAGGCGCGGCCTTAGCCAGGTCGTGTTTTTCTCCCGGGGCGGTTCGATGAAAGGCGGCTTGCTGACGACGAGCGGAAGAAATGTCCTGGCGAGTGCGCCAAGAATCTTCTGAGTGAAACCGGTCCCGACTTTGCCGACAAAGTGCAGGTCCTTGCCGCGATAGGCACCGAGCAGAAGGGCTCCGAGATGCAGCCGGCTGCCCTCAGGAGCGGTGAAGCCGCCAATGACGAATTCTTCCTCCTGATGCGCCTTGACCTTGAGCCATTTCCTCGAGTGGCCCTCCTGGTAGGAAGAAGCGCTCTCCTTGGCAACTATTCCTTCGAAGCCTCTGCGCTTGGCGATGCTATAAGCAGTGACACCGTTCTTCGACAGGCGTCGTGAAATGAGGAGCTCTTTTGACGGTTTCGCAAGCACGGCCTCCAGCTCGTCACGGCGGCGAGAAAGAGGCTGGGAGCGGAGATCACGTCCGTTGCGATAGAGGCAATCGAAGACTGCGAAGCGCTGCTCGACGTCGCCACGCTGCAGCAACTGAAATCGCGAAACCTCCTTCGAGTCGAATGCTACGACTTCTCCATCGAGGAGTACCGTACGTTCCGGGAGCTGAGCTATCGCCGCGGCGACGGCGGCAAACGTAGCAGTCCGGTCGAGCTGATTTCGAGACAGCAGTGTTACCTTCGCGCCTTCCTTGTAAGCGAGGATGCGGTAGCCGTCGTACTTCTCCTCGTAGACCCAGTCGGGCTGGTGAAAGGGTTTCGGCACCAGTGACGCAAGCATCGGATGTACTCGGATGGAGATGCGTTCGCTCATACTCTGACCTTTGACATGCGCATGGCCTCGTCCACCGACGGTAGTATCACTCTACCGGGGCAGGGATGTCTGGTCTGTACGGCGGATTGATCGGGGAGTAAGAACGAAAAGTCCGGGTCGATGGAGAGCGCTATGGACGATGCAGTCAAGGCAGTCCTGAAAGAATATGAAGCCCGCAACGTTAAGGAGCGGGCCATGATGCCGGGGCTCATGAACGGCACCGTCAATCGGGACGAACTGTTGCTCGCGGTAGGCCCGGAAAGTGGCGCCTTGCTCAGAACGCTGGCTCAGGGTTGCGCGGCCACTCACATCCTCGAACTTGGAACCTCGTATGGTTATTCGACCCTGTGGCTTGCGATGGCCGCCAAGGCAACCGGCGGCAAGGTGACGACCTGCGACGTCGCGCCGTCCAAGCAGGAGTATGCCAAGGCGGCGCTGACCAGGGCGGGGCTGGTCGATTACGTCGTGTTCAGGCCGGGCGACGCGCTGCAAACTATCCCGACTCTCGCCGACGGGATCGATTTCGTTCTGGTCGATCTCTGGAAGGATCTTTACGTCCGATGCCTCGAGCTGTTCCTGCCCAAGCTCAAACCCGGCGCGATTCTGGTGGCCGACAATATGCTGCAGCCAGTCCAGGCGCGGCAGGACGCACTCGCATATCGCCGCGCAGTGCGCGCTGTCCCGGGCATGACCTCGGTGCTTCTCTCAGTGGGTAGCGGGCTCGAGGTCAGCCGTTTGAAGGGACCGCTGGACGAAGGCGTGTGACATGAAATTCGGAATTTTCGACCATCTGGAACGGCGTCACGATTGCGACCTAACGCAGCAGTACGAAGAACGTCTGCAATTGATGGCTCAGGCGGACGACGCGGGAATTTACGGCTATCACATAGCCGAGCATCATCACTCGCCGCTCTGCCTCGCGCCAAACCAATCGGTGTTTCTGGCGGCCGCCGCGCAACGCACCAGGAATCTGAAGATCGGTTCTCTGGTCTATGTGCTCCCGCTCTATCATCCGATACGGCTGCTCGAAGAGATTTGCATGGTCGATCGGCTGAGCAATGGCCGCGTGCAAGTTGGCGTAGGGAAGGGCGTGCTGGGAGGGATTGAGCTGGCGTTATGGGGTGGTGCTGCATCCAATACGGACAGCCTGTTCCGCGAGACGCTGGAAATCCTGCTCAAAGGTTTCAAGGAAGAGTTCCTCAGCTTCGAAGGCGAGCATTACCAATTCAAAAATCTCTGGATGGAATTGCGGCCGGTGCAAAGACCGCATCCGGCCTTCTGGTACGCTGGCAATCCGCTGCATGCCGGCGAACTTGGCATGAACTTCATTGGCGGAGGACCAATCAGTTCCGTCAAGCGCGCGGTTGCTACATATCTGGCGGCGCTGAAGCTCAGCCAGTCAAATCCGTCGTCGTGCACAGCGACACTCGACAATCCGCTCTACGGCGGAATTCGTCACACGTTCGTGGCCGATACCGACGCGGAAGCGATAGAGCGGGCGCGCGAGGCATATGAGGTTTATCGCGGGCATTTTGCCAAGCCGCAGCCAAACGGCCGCGAGCTGCCTGCCTCCCCGGCGCATCTTGCAGGTCCTGCGGCCCTTAGTCCCGACCAGGCGATGTCAGCCGAGATCCTGCTGGCCGGCTCGCCCTCAACGGTTCGCGACTACGCGCTCCGCTACGCCGCCGAATCTGACGCGAATTACTACGTGAGCGCGTTCTCATGGGGCGACCTCACGCATCAGGAGTCGTCGAAGTCGCTCAGGCTCTTCGCTGAAGAGGTGATGCCCGCGATTGTCCCTCGTGCTCAATCGCGCGAGGCCGGAACCGCCACTGTTTGACTCTAATGAAACCCACGGTGGGTTTCATGCTTCCCTATGGGCAGGGGTGACCCCTGCACCCAATGGCTTGTTTTCGCCCAATCTTACTGGACTTGCGCCGGAGTAAACCCCTAGTTTATCGCTCTGCTGGGGGGCAGCGAATGAAAACTTCCTGGGGGAAAGCACGCATTGGCTCGATTGCGGCCTTGACCGCGATCATCGTCATCGCGACGCAGACAGCATCGCACGCGCAGTTGGCTACGACCTCGTGGCCGATGCTCAGCCACGACGTCCGGCATACCGGGCTCAGCACGGTAGATACCAGCGCCAACCCCGGCAAGCTGAAGTGGGTATACGACATGGTCGATCAACACGACACGTCGCCGATCTGCCTCGATGGCTCGCCGGTGATCGGCGCCGACGGAACCATTTATGCTGGCTGCGACGAATTTCTCTACGCGGTAAACCCCGACGGCACGCTGAAATGGAAGTTCGCAACTAGCCTCGCGATCGAATCCTCGCCGGCCATCGGGGCTGACGGAACTATCTACGTCGGCTCCTTCGACGACAATCTTTACGCGGTAACTGACGGGGGCCAGGGCACTGTCACGGAGAAGTGGGCGTTTGCAACCGGCGACGATGTGGATTCCTCGCCAGCGATCACCGCCGACGGAACCATTTACTTTGGCTCCACCGACGACAACCTGTACGCAGTCAATCCCGACGGTACACAGAAATGGAAGTTCGCAACCGGCGATTCGGTTGAATCCTCGCCGGCGATCGGCGCCGACGGGACCATCTACGTTGGCTCCGATGACGACAACCTCTACGCATTGACTGACGGCGGGCAAGGCACTGTCACGAAGAAGTGGGCGTTTCCAGTCGGCGGTAGTATGTACGGCTCGCCTGCGATTGGCGCCGACGGGACTATTTACGTCGGCTCGGCTGACGACAACCTCTACGCGCTAACCGACAACGGCAGCAGCGTCACGCAAAAGTGGAAGTTCGTAACCGGCGGCGGTGTGGATTCCTCGCCGGCGGTAGGCGCCGACGGCACCATTTACGTGGCGTCCAACGACGACAACTTCTACGCGCTAACCGACAGCGGCGCCAGCGCAACGGAGAAGTGGGCGTTCCCGGGTGGTGCTGTTTTCGGCTCCTCTCTCACGATCGGCGCCGACGGCACCATCTTCGGCAGTTCAGAAAATGGGAACCTTTACGCCCTGACGGACAACGGCACCAGCGCGACGGAGAAGTGGGTGATCGCGGTAGACGGCGGGCTCTCCGCGCCAGTGATCGGCGCCGACGGCACTGTCTATGTGGGCGGTACGAACATCGACGACCTTTTCGCCGTGGGAATTCCGCCGCCGCCGGTAGCGGTCAAGCTGAAGCTCAGTGAGACGTCGATCAACTTTGGTACGCTGAAACCCGGCAGGTTTAAAAATCAGTACATCACCGTGAGCAACCCCAAGGGCAGCAAAACGGCGCCCGGGCTTACCGTGGCGATGCAGGGGCAGCGGCTCAGCGGACATGGTGACTTCACGCTGACGAACTATTGCGCCACACCGCTGCCGGCAGGCCAGAAGTGCCAGGTCGAAGTAACGTACCAGCCCTCCGGCCGGGGATCGGAAGCACGCACCCTGATGATCTTCGACAACGCGGACAACTCGCCCCAGATAGTAAAACTCAAGGGCCACGGCGGATAGCGGAAATCGCGATCGGCAGGCAAAAGAACCTGAGAGCAAAATGGCGTCCTTGCCATTTTGCCCGACTAGTACCGGGTGCAGGGGTCACCCCTGCCCAAGGAAGCATGAAACCCAGGCGGGTTTCATTTAAATAAACTCGTTCCAACTGCGCTCTTCTCTCTCGGTTGACGCGCATCTGTTAATTCCATAAAAAACGAGTTCGGCCTCAGGACTTTTCGCGACTCTACGTTAACCGGAAGAAGGCAGCCCGACTGATATGGCGGTGCGCAAAATCGAGCGTGGCCACTACTTCGAGGACTTCGAGGTGGGCCATCTTTTCAAGCATCATTGGGGTCGCACGGTAACCGAAGGCGACAACAGCTTTTTCTCCAGCGTCACGATGAACTTCAACCCCATCTACTTCAATCGCGAGTATGCGCAGGGCCTCGGCTATAAGAATGTAGTCGTCAATCACATGCTCGTGATGAACGTCGTGTTCGGGCTGTCGGTCGAGGATTTGAGCGAACGCGCCATCGCACATCTCGGCTACGAGAAAATGAAATGGCACGAGACGGTTTATCCCGGCGACACGATAACCTCCGAGTCGCTGGTGCTGTCCAAGCGCGACACCTCGCGGCCCGATCGCGGCGTCGTCAAGTTCCGCACCACCGGCTACAACCAACGCGGCGAAAAAGTGCTCGAATACGAGCGGCCGGTTCTGATTCGCAAGCGCAATCCTCCCGCCTAGGAGCACACGATGCCTCTGGTTACGCCTGAGCATGAATTTATCCGGCGATCGGTTCGCGAGTTTGTCGAGGCCGAGGTCAAGCCCATCGCCAACGATCTCGATCGCGCGAACAAGGAGATTCCCGAGCGCATCCTCAAGCAGATGGCCGAGCTCGGCTACTTCGGTGTGATCTTTCCGGCCGAAGAGGGCGGCATGGGCCTCGACTACATCTCGATGGCGATTGTCACCGAAGAGTTGTCGCGCGGTTGGCTCAGCGTCGGCTCCGTCATGACGCGCAACATCATCACCGGTACGCTGATCAGCGCCAACGGCACGCCCGAGCAGAAAAAGAAATTCCTGCCGCCGATTGCGCGCGGCGAAATTCTGACGGCGGCTGCCTTCACTGAGCCGGATTCGGGCAGCGACACGGCGTCGTTCAAGACGCGCGCGGTCAAGGACGGCGACGGCTACCTGATCAAGGGATCGAAGATGTGGTGCACGTTCGCCAATCGCGCGCACATGCTGACCGTCATGACGCGCACCGATCCCGACATGTCGAAGAAACATAAGGGACTGTCGCTGATCCTGTTCGAGAAGCAGCCCGGCGACGATTTCGTGCCGCCGCAGTTAACCGGCTCTCCGATTCCGACCATCGGCTACCACGGGATGCGTAGTTACGCGCTGCAATTCGACGACGCGTTCGCGCCGAAGGCGAACCTGATCGGCGGCGTGGAAGGGCGCGGCTTTTACCAGTTGATGGCGAGTTACGAGGCGGCGCGAATCCAGACCGCGGCGCGCGGCGTCGGCGTCGCGCAGGCGGCGTTCGAATGCGCGGTCAAGTACGCGAAGGATCGCAAGCAGTTCGGCCAGCCGATCGGCGATTTCCAGGTGATACGGCACAAGCTCGCGCACATGGCGGTCGAGATCGAGGCGGCGCGCCAGCTTTGCTATTTCGCAGCAGCCGAAAAAGACACCGGCAAGCGATGCGACTACGAGGCCGGGCTCGCGAAGGCGTTTGCCGCCGAGATGGCCGAGCGGGTCACGCGCGAGGCGATGCAGGTGCATGGCGGCTACGGCTACTCGATGGAATTCGAGGCGCAGCGCTTCTGGCGCGACGCGCGCGTGCTGTCGATCTTCGAGGGCACCAGCGAGATTCAGTACGAGGTCATCGGCCGGCGCATCATGGAGCAGAACTGAACGTGAGCATCACCGGCGACGGCAGCTACTTCGAGGATTTCACGGTCGGCGACACGCTGGTGCATCAGCGCGGCCGCACCATCACGGAAGCCGACAATCATAATTTCACTTCGCTGGTGATGAACACGGCGGAGCTGCACTTCAACCAGGATCTGATCGACAAAAATCCGGGCGCGTACGTCGGCGGCAAACTGCTGGTCTATGGCGGCGTCGTGCTGGCGTTCACGGTCGGGCTCGCGTCGGAGGACACCAGCGAGAATGCGATCGCCGAAGTCGAGATGGACAACGGCAAGCATACCAATCCGGTCTTTCACGGCGATACGATTTACGCCGAGTCCACCGTGCTCGAGAAGCGCGACGCCGATCGGCCCGACGCCGGCTTGGTGAAGTTCAAGTTGATCGGCAAGAAGCCTGACGGCACCGTGGTCGTCGAAATCGAGCGCACTGTTTTGATCAAGCGTAAGACCCATTACCTGCCAGCCTGAAAAAATCAGCGGGAGAATTCATCAATGTACGTACTCGACAAAGGCACACGCTTCGTAATTCCGCGCACCGAGATGACCTACCCCGGTCACAACATGAAGCTGCACATCACGGCCGCCGACGCGGTGAAGGCGCCCGTCGACCACGTGATGGCGGACTTCGAGGATGCGTGCCCGTACGAATTCAAGGGCGAGAAGAGCCGCAAGGTGATGGTCGAGGCGCTCAACACGCTCGACTTCGGCAAGAAGGTCGTCACCGTGCGCCCGAATAATATTCATTCGAAATTTTTCAAGGGCGACATGGAGGCTATCGTGCTGGGCGCGCCGAATCGCTTCCACGGCATCATGCTGCCGAAGACGCGCGGCCCCGAGGAGATTCGCGAAGTGTCGAAGCTGCTCGACGATCTCGAAAAGCGTGCCGGGTGGAAGTACCGCATCCAGATCGAGTCGCTCATCGAGACGCCGCATGCGCTGATCCATGCGTACGAAATCGCGACCGCGTCGGACCGGATGTGCGGGCTGGTGTTCGGCATCGCGGACTACGCTGCAAATCTGGGCATCCGCGAGATCGTTGAGAATCAGAACCAGAATTTTCACTACTCGAAGCAGGCGGTGGTCGTCGCCGCCAAGGCCGCGGGCCTGCACGCGATCGACAACGTCTACCTGCGGCTGTGGCGCAACACCGACTCGCCCGAGCGCGTCAAGGAACTGCAGGCGGGCCTGCGCGAGAAGAACGTGGGGGCAGCGAACCTCGGGATGGACGGCACCTGGGTGATCCATCCGCAGCAGGCGGAGATTGCGAATTCGTGCTACACGCCGAGCGTCGATCAGGTCGAAGAAGCGCGCCGCGTGATCAAGCTCTACCACGAGAAGGGCGGCGGCTCGATGGCCGACCCGAAATCGGGCGAGATGATCGACGAAGCGACGATAAAAATCGGCCTGATGGATCTCGCCAAAGGCGCGCAAGCCGGCATGGTGTCAGAGACGGAGCTCCGCGACTGGTCAGCAAAGAGCCGCGAGATAACCGGCTACGACATCCTCGAACTGATGCGCCGCGTCGCGTAGGCAATAGCCTCTCCCTATCAGGGAGAGGTTTGCCTAACCTCGCGACCGTTCCGTCTTTTTCGCTCCGCGCGAAGCGCTCCATGTCATTCTAGAGCGAAGCGAAGAATCCCGGATTCGGCGAAGCACTGAACTTCGGAACAACCGGCCTTCGCCGTGGTCGCTCCGTGGTTGAGGGTGGAGCGGTTGGCGCCGAGAAGGATCCGGGATTCTTCGCTGCGCTCAGAATGACAAAAGAGGAGGCGGCAGTTCGTTGTTTCCGTCTCAACGCAAGTTAAACAAAGGTCCTCCCTGACAGGGACAGGCTATTCTGAGCGCGCCAAGTGCAGTGCGTTGTTGCTACGCGGGCTTGAAAATGTCACAACAGATGGTTCGGGCGGGGTCGTAGTTCAGCCCGGTTAGAACGCCGGCCTGTCACGTCGGAAGTCGTGGGTTCAAATCCCATCGGCCCCGCCAAAATTTACCTTTTTAGGTGCATAAACTTGAAGCTGACCGAACAAACCCGCAGCATCTCCCGCGAAAGCGGACTGCGAGACCGCAACTGGGTCGTGATCGATGCGACCGAACGATCGCTCGGACGAGTCGCGTCGCGCGCCGCGAGTCTGCTGACCGGCAAAACGCGCCCCGATTACACCCCCAACCAGGACACCGGCGACTTCGTCGTGATCATCAACGCCGCCAAGGTTCGCCTGACGGGATCGAAGACGCAGACCAAACTGTATCATCGCCATACTGAATGGCCCGGCGGTATCCGCACGACCTCGGCGGGCAAGCTGCTCGAAGACAAGCCCGAGCGCCTGCTGGAGATAGCGGTGAAGGGAATGCTGCCGAAGAATCGTCTCGGCCATCAGATTTTCAACAAGCTTAAAATCTATCGCGGCGCCGAGCATCCGCATGCCGCGCAGAAGCCCAAAAGCGTCAGCGTTTGAATAATACAATCAGCGCATAACAAGGCACGATCGTCATATGGCAGAAAAGAAAAACATCATCTGGACCACCGGACGTCGCAAGACCGCGGTCGCGCGCGTCAGGATGCTTCCCGGCACCGGCACTATCACCGTGAACTCGCGCACGCTCGAGGATTACTTCCCGCGGCCGACGTCGCGCATGCGGATCCTGGAGCCGTTCGAGGCGACCGAGACGGTCGGCCAGTACGATGTGCTGGTAAGCGTCGAGGGCGGCGGGATTGCAGCGCAAGCTGACGCCGTCCGTCATGGGATATCGCGCGCATTGATCACCGCAACCGAGACGCTGCGGCCAACGCTGCGCAAGGGTGGGATGCTGACGCGCGATCCGCGCGAGGTCGAGCGCAAGAAGTACGGCCGCCACAAGGCTCGCAAGCGGCCGCAATACTCCAAACGGTAGCGAAGACCGACTCCGGGTGCATATGGCGCCCGAGTGGATTCAATTGTGACAGGGGCGTGAGTGATGCTCGCGCCCTTTTCATTTATGCTTATAATACAGATACTTAGGCGACCCCATTTGACAAATCCCAACGCGGACCAATACAAGGAAGGCGCCAGCGACAAAGGAGCGCCTCTAGATGCGTCGAGATCGCCGTAGCCGTTTTAGCACCGGGTTAGGTGCCGGGCTGATGCTGATAAGCGCCCTGGTGCTGATGGCGTCGGGCTCCGTGCTGGCGCAAACGGCGGCAGGTTCGTTCCAGTCCGTAAGCGGCCAGGTACAAATTCAGCGCGGCGGCGGCGCGACGATCGGAGCGGCGGCCGGCGTCGGCGTTAACACCGGCGATCGAATCGTCACCGGCCCGACCGGCCATGCTGTCATCCTGCTCAACGACCAGAGCCGCCTCGAACTCGGTCCCGCCAGCACTATCACGCTCGACCAGTTCACAATCACCGGCGGCGCCAACACGACGCGCGTCAGCTTGTTTTCCGGCGTGCTGCGATCGCTTGTAAACAGCGCGTCAGGCGGCATGCGCGCCGATTACCAGGTACACACTCCCAACGCGGTCGCGGCAGTTCGCGGAACCCGATTCGATACTGCTTACAGTGAGAATGTAATCAGACCCGGCTACCAGGGATGCGAGCGATATACCGACGTCTCGGTATATCAGGGCACCGTAAACCTGGCGCCGATCGGAACTCCCAACGCGGGTCAGGACGTCAGCGCGGGTTACGAGGCGACGCTGCCCTGCGACAAACCCCCGACGGCTCCCGGGCCGCTGGCGATGACCGGTGCAGTGTCGCTCGAAAGCGCCAGCGCTGGCGGCGCCCAGTTCACGGGAGCGGCGCCGTCATCGGGCGGCGCACCGGTGCCGGCATGTCCGGTCTGCACGAACATGACGACCGTCGGTACGTCGGGGCGATAGGGGAGGAGGTGAAACGTGGCGACCAAACGAAGATTCCGGGTTAGTATCGCGGTCGTGCTCGCGTTGGCGCTGGGCGCATTCGCCAGAGCGCCGGCTGCAAACGCGCAGTGGTTTGACGACAACTATCCGGGATTTTTCTCGCTGCAGACTCCCGGACTCTTCCAGACCACGCTGTTCGGCGGCGGTTTCGTCAGCGACAAATATGGCGTCCTGCAGGAGGGCGTACAGGCCGAGCAAAGCGTCACGCCGTATCTCGGCGTCTTCGGCCGCGCCACCGGCTATCAACTGTGGATTGGCAATGGCTTCGAGAGCCCGCTGGCGCCGGGCAGCGGCAGTTTCCCGCGCCTGAACTTCGGCCGCTTCCAGGGCGGCGCGGATTTCACGCTGTTCCCGGGCACTCATCTGTACGTCTCTGGCGGCCACGACGTGGCGGACAGCGACGCCAGCGTGATCGAAGGCGACTTCTCGAGCTGGCTGCTATTGCACAGCCAGCATCCGCTCAACGGCTCCTTCAGCTCGATCCATGATTTTCAGAATGGCGTCACCAGCAGCGAGATCGACGTCAATGCGATCCTGCTCTCGACCGAAAAGTTCATGGTCATGGGCGGCATCGGCGGCGCGATGTACTTCGGCGGCTTCCTGACCGAAGGGCAGGGCCAGGGCGGTCCCGACCTCGGCTTCTACTACCGTCCGTGGCAGCTCGGCGTCAGCGCGCAGGCTGGCTACGGCAACGCGCATCAGTATGGCCAGATCAGCATGTACAAGCAGCTAAGCTGGTTCGAGTAGTCGCGACGCTTCACGCGCATTAGCAGACAATCCGCGGAGGACGTGTTCCGCGAACGCCCGCGCATGGTTAGCGGAGCCCGCGCCGGCGAGCTAAGCTCGAATCGCTGACGATGGCGAGCGCAAGAGCGTCAATCCTGGCTGCGAGATTTTCCTGGCGCACGTTCCTGTTCGGGATCGTGCTGCTCGGCTTGTGGTTCGGCTTCCACAACCGCTTCCTCAATGCATTCGACCGGATGGATCTGATTGCGTACGACCTGCGCATCAATACCGTCCCGCCGCATCCGTCCTCGGGCGCGATCGCTATCGCCGCGGTCGACGACAAGAGCATCGCGAAACTTGGGCAATGGCCATGGCCGCGGGCGGTGCTGGCGGAGCTGGTCAATGCGCTCAAGGACTACCAGGTCAAGGTCGTCGGCTTCGATGCGATTTTCAGCGAAGAGGACAAGAGCGACGTAACGCGCGGGCAAACCAGCGAGAAGCTCGCGCAGCTTGGCCTTACGGGGCAGTCGATTCGCCAGGTGCTGGGTCCCAGCAACGACGAAGCCTTCGCGGCGTCGATGAAAGCGCAAGGTCTGACCGTGCTCGGCTACGCGTTCCAGAGCCATCATTTCCAGAGTCACTTCGCGATTGACAAAATGTCGGGGTTCCAGGAAAAAATTCGACCGCCCGGGCCGCTCGGTTACAACATCGTTCGCCAGGCGCCGGGCCCGACGCATGAATTGATCAAGGCGCTCGCCTATCAACCGCCGTACGCGATTCTCGACGACGCCGCGCACTCGAGCGGATACTTCGACGTCGACGCGGACGAGGACGGCGTAATCCGCACCGAGATGACGGTCATCCGCTTCGACGGCCGCTACTGCGTGCCGCTGTTCCTCGCGATCGTCGATGCGTACGCGGACGGTGCGACGATGATCCTGGGACTCGACTCGTTCGGGGTGGCGGGCGTGTCGGTCGCCGGCGTGGGAATACCGGTGGGTGACGACGGCCGCATGCTGGTGAATTTTCGACGCGGCCCCGATCCGTTCCCGCACTATTCCATCTCGGACATCATCAACCACAAGATCGCGCCCGACAAGCTGGCCGGCAAGATCGTCCTGGTCGGCGCAACTGCCCACGGCCTCGGCGACCGCGGCGTGACTCCTGTGGACGGCGACATGGCGCGCGTCGATATCCACGCCCACGCAATCGACAACGTGCTGCAGGGCGATTTCATCCGGCGCACTTACGAAGGCGCGGTCGAGATTCCGTTCTTCGGCGCGCTGCTGATGGGAGTCGCGATATCGCTTGGGGTCGCGTGGCTGTCGGCGATGGCGTCGGCGGCGCTCGGCGGAATTTTGGTGACCGGCTTTTTGTTTTACGCGCAGCGGCGGCTGCTCGACGACGGCCTGGTCGTCGGCGTGGTCTTCCCGCTAATCACCGTGGTCATCATGTACATGTTCCTGGCCGGCTACCGGTACATCACCGAGGGCCGCGAAAAGCGCTACCTGCGCCTCGCCTTCGAGCACTACCTGAATCCCGACGTCATCACCTCGTTGCTGGAATCGCCCGAGGGTCTGAAGCTGGGTGGCGAGAAGCGTCATCTGGCGATCCTCTTCGCCGACATCGTCAGCTTCACCAAGCGCGCCGAGAAGACGGAGCCCGAGGAGCTGCTCGCGCTGCTGAACACCTACATGACCTCGATGATCGACGTCATTTTCAAAACTGGCGGCGTCGTCGACAAGCTGATGGGCGACGGCATCATGGCGTTCTGGGGCGCGCCCAACGATCTCGAAAATCCGTCGCGGGCCGCGATCGATTGCGCGCTCAGCATGCTCGACAATCTGCACGAGCTCCAGAAAAACGATCCGCGCTTCGTCGACCTCGACATCGGCATCGGCATCTCGACCGGCGACGTCGTCGTCGGGAACCTCGGCGGCGAAAACCGTTTCGACTACTCCGTCATCGGCGACACCGTGAACTTCGCCTCGCGCCTTGAAGGGTTGACGCGCCATTTCAAGGTGCATCTGCTCGTCAGCCGCCAGACCTACAGCGAAGCCGGCGGCGGCTACATCGGGCGCGAGCTCGGATTGGTGAAGGTCAAGGGCAAGCAGCTCTACGTGCCGATAGTCCACGTGGCCGGGCGCGAGAACGACAGCGTCGATCCCTCGTTCTATCGCCATTTCGCCGACGCCCTGACAATGATCCGCGCAGGCAACGTCTTTTCCGCGCGCCAGGAGCTCGAACGGCTCGGCGAAACGCGCCCCGACGATACTCCTGTGCAGATTTATCTCGACAAGCTGTCCGCCGACCCCGAACATCCTCCAACCGAGATGGTTTTCGAGTTCGAGAGCAAGTAACTGGCTCCGCGCGCGCAATTCTGATAACTGAGTGACTTCTGTCACAACTCGCAAAGGAGCATGAGATTCCCCAAGTGGCTACGCACGACAAGGTCAAGGTGGCCGTGGTCGGCGCCTCCGGATACTCGGGTATCGAGGCCGTCCGCATTCTCGCCAGCCATCCGTTCGTCGAGCTGAGCGTGCTCACGTCCGAGCAATACGCCGGACGCGAGGTGGCCGACGTTCACCGCCACATGGCCGGCATCGATTTGCCGCCGTTTGAAGAATTGCGCCCCGATCTGGTGCAGGGCCGCGCCGACGTCGCCATCTCATGCCTGCCCGAAACGGTCGGCACCGCCCACACGACGGAGCTGATCAAGGCGGGCATCAAGGTGGTGGACCTGTCGGCGGATTTTCGGTTCAAGGATGCTGCGCAGTTCCGCACCACTTACGGCATGGATCATCCAGCGCCGCAGCTCCTCAAGGAGGCGGTTTACGGCCTCAGCGAATTTCATCGCCACGAACTTCGCGAGGCGCGCCTCGTCGCCAACCCGGGATGCTTCCCGACTGGCGCGCTGCTGGCGCTGCTGCCGCTGATCAGGCGCGACCTGATCGAGCCGTCCTCGATAATCATCGACGCAAAGTCCGGCACCACCGGCGCTCGCCGCGCCGCATCGGTCGAGCAACTCTTCGCCGAGGTCAACGAGAACTTCCGCGCCTACAAGGTTGGCAACCATCGCCACGTCCCGGAGATGGAGCAGGAAATCTCCGCCGCACTCGGCCGCGACATCGCGCTGCTGTTCGTGCCGCATCTGCTGCCGATTACGCGCGGTCTGCTGAGTTCGATTTTTATGCGCCCGCGGGCAGGCACGACCGAGAGCGACGTTCACGCCGCCTTCGAAGCGAGCTTCGCCAAGTCGCGCTTCGTCCGTTTGCTGAAACCGGGCGAACTGCCGGAGTTGCGCAACGTGCGCGCGACGAACTACTGCGAACTGGCGTTCGTCCTCGATCGCCGCAGCGAAACCCTGCTCGTGATAACGGCGATCGACAACCTCGGCAAGGGCGCCGCGGGCCAGGCGGTTCAAAACATGAACCTGATGCTGGGCTACGACGAAGCAGCCGGCCTCCTGAACGCCGCCCCCGTCCCCTGATCCTAATAGCCTCTCCCTGTCAGGGAGAGGCGCATTTCGGACTCCGCGCTGACGCTGGTCTCGGCTGACTATACGAAACCCTGCGTTCATCTAATCAAACTTGCCTTGCTCATTACCGTCCAATAATTTGGAAGATGCACTCGCTGTATATGCGTAACCTTCGGTCGTCGTACCTACGACCGCGAACTTAGACTCGACTTTCGGCACTTCATTATGTGGATCGTTCGTCTCGCGCTTCGCCGGCCGCTCTCGGTTGCCGTCATGGCGCTCCTGATGCTCGTGCTGGGCGTGCTGAGCTTCGGCCTCATGAACGTCGACATCTTCCCGGCCATCAATCTGCCGGTCGTCATGGTGGTGTGGAATTATCCGGGCCTGTCCGCTTTCGACGTCGAGCGCCGCATGGTCTTCATCTCCGAGCGCGCGTACTCGACCACCGTCAACGGCATCGAGCATATCGAATCCGAATCGATCAACGGCATCGGCCTGCTCAAGGTTTATTTCCAGCCAGAGACCGACATCGGCGGCGCGATCGCGCAAATCAACGCGGTGTCAGAGACCATCCTGAGCAACCTGCCGCGCGGCGTCGAGCCGCCGCAGATCATTTCGTACAACGCCAGCAATGTTCCGGTCGCGCAGCTCAACATCTACAGCGACGTTCTTTCGACCAGCAAGCTGTTCGACTACGGCCTCAACTTCATCCGCATCCAGCTCTTCACGATTCCCGGATTTTCCTCGCCTGCTCCGCTCGGCGGTGTGAGCCGCGCGGTGATGGCCAACCTCGATCCCACCGCGCTCTACGCCAACGGAATCTCCGCCTACGACGTCGGCAACGCGCTGGACGCGACCAACGTCGTCATCCCGTCGGGCACCGCCAAGATGGGCAATTACGAATACAACGTCGACATGAACATGTCGGTGCCGAAAGTCTCGGACTTCAACAAGCTGCCGATCAAGTACCTCAACGGTGCGCCGGTCTTCCTCGATGACGTCGCGCATGTCACCGACACACATCAGCCGCAGACCAACGTCGTGCGCTTCAACGGAGTGGATGCCACCTACTTGCTGGTCGTCAAACACGCCGACGCGTCCACCCTGAGCGTCGTGGATGCGGTCAAAGCAAAGCTGCCCGAGATTCGCGCCACCGCGCCCAAGGGCCTGAACGTGATGCTCACGTTCGACCAGTCGCAATTCGTGCGCGCTGCGCTGAAAGACGTGGTGCAGGAGGCGATCACCGCGGCGGCGCTGGTCGCGATCATGGTGCTGCTGTTTTTAGGATCGCCGCGCAGCATGATCATCGTGATCACTTCGATTCCGCTGTCGATTCTGAACGCGATCATTTTCCTGCACCTTGCCGGACAGACGATCAACACGATGACGCTCGGCGGAATCGCGCTCGCAGTCGGCATGTTGGTCGATGACGCCACGGTCGAGGTCGAAAACATCCATCGCAACCAGGCGCTGCACAAGCCGCTGCTGGTCGCGATACTCGACGGCGCGTCGCAAATCGCCACGCCGACCTTTGTCGGCACGCTCGCCATCTGCATCGTCTTTTTCCCGGTCGTGTTGCTGACCGGCGTTGCAAAATTTCTGTTTACACCGCTGGCGCTTGCGGTCGTTTTCTCGATGCTCACCTCGTACCTGCTCTCGCGCACGCTCGTTCCCAGCATGGCGCGCCTGCTGCTCCCCGAAGATCACGAGGAAAACCTGGGCAGCGGCCGATGGGGCCGCATCGTGCGCGGCTTCGACGCCCGCTTCGAGCGGATCAAGCATCATTATCGCTACGCGCTGGCGGGATTCATCGCGCGCAGAAATTTCGCACTGAGCTTTGTCGCCATAATAATTCTGTCCTCGTTGGCGTTGCTGCTCGTGGTCGGCGAAGACTTCTTCCCCAGCATCGACGCCGGCATGATGAGCTTGCACGTGAGGATGCCGACCGGAACGCGGGTCGAACACACCGAGTTCGTAGTCGACAGAATCGAACGCGCCATTCGGACCGTGGTGCCCGCCGACGAACTGCAGGGCATCAGCGACAACATCGGCTTGCCGCTTTCGTACGATTTGGCCTTCTACCAGACTGATTCGATCGGGCCGCAGGATGCGGACCTGCTGATCCAGTTGAAGCCCGACCACAAGCCGACCGCCGGCTATCAGCAGAAGATTCGCGAGCTGCTATCCGCCAAGTTTCCCAACGTCACCGTGTACTTTCAGGCCGCCGACATCGTCAGCCAGGTACTGAATTTCGGCCTGCCCGCGGCTATCGACGCGCAGATCAACGGCAACGACCTCGAATCCGACTACGACATCGCGCTGCGCCTGAAGAACAAGATGGGCCTCATCCCCGGAGTCAGCGATCTCAGGATTGCCGAGCCGCAGGACTATCCGACGTTCATGGTCGACGTCGACCGCACCAAGGCCCTGCAACTCGGCATTACGCAGCAGGAGGTCGCCTCGAGCATGCTGGCGACGCTCTCTGGCGCCACGCTGTTGCAGCCCAACTTCTGGCTCGATCCAAAGTCGGGCGTCAACTACACCGTCGTCGCGCAGTCGCCGCAGCATCTGATCGACTCGGTCGCCACGCTGTCGGACATACCGCTCAGCACTCCCTCGTCGTCGTCCGGAATCAACGGCATACCCTCGTCCTCCACGACTGATCCGAACACCCAGGCGCAGGCGCAATTGCTGGGCAATCTCAGCGTGATCAATCACAGATGGGATCCCGCCGTCGTCGCGCATTACACCGTCCAGCGCGTCATCGACGTCGACTGCGCGGTGCAGGGCCGCGACCTCGGCGGCGTCGCTTCCGCGGTGCAGCGTGCGATCGACAGTCTCGGCAAAATGCCAGCCGGCACCCACGTCGTCATTCGCGGGCAGAGCCAGGCGATGCGCGACTCGTTCAAGACGCTCGGCGAGGGCCTGGTGCTCGCAATCATCCTCGTCTACCTGCTGATGGTCGCGAACTTTCAGTCGTGGCTCGAGCCCTTCATCATCATGATGGCGGTGCCGGGCGCGCTGGCCGGCGTGCTCTGGATGCTCGCGATCACGGGCACGACCATCAACGTCGAATCGCTGATGGGCGCGATCATGGCGGTCGGCGTCGGCGTCGCCAACGGCAACCTGCTCATTACTTTTGCTAACGAGCTGCGCGAGGAAGGCTACAGCCCGCTCGCCGCCGCCATCGAGGCCGGCCGCATCCGCTTCCGCCCGATCATCATGACCGCGCTCGCGATGATTCTCGGCATGCTCCCGATGGCGTTGTCGCTCGGTTCCGGTTCCGAGCAGAACGCGCCGCTCGGACGCGCCGTGATCGGCGGCCTGATGGCTGCCACAATGATGACGCTGTTCGTTGTGCCGGCCGTCTATTCAATCTTCGGCCGCGATGTGATCGGCAAAAAGCAGCGCGACGCCGAGATCGAAGCAGTCACGCTACCCGGTGCTTAGAATTAATAAACATGGCTGACCAAGAAGAAGACGATCCGAAAAATTTCAGCGTGCCCGCACCCGGCGGATTTTTCTTTGCCGGCTGGATCATCGCGATCATTATCATTCTGGTCGCGACTGCGGGCCTCGTGCTCGCCCGCGAGCTCTGGCTCGGCCGCCAGACGTCGGATCTCGCACAGCAGCAGCAGCCCGGCCCGCACGTGCTGGTTTCCGACGTTTTGCAGGCGCCGCCGACCCGCGCTCTCAAGCTGCCTGCGACCATTCGCGGCTTCGACGAGACCGACATTTACGCCAAGGTTCCCGGCTACCTGAAGACCATCAAGGTCGACAAGGGCGACCGCATCCATACCGGCGAGCTGATTGCCATCCTCACGTCGCCCGAACTCGACCAACAGACCGCCAATGCGCGCGCCAACTACAACCTCGCCCTCATCACTGACAAGCGCAACCAGGAACTTGTACGCGCCCAGGTAATTCCGCAGCAGACTGCCGATGATACCCATGGAGCGATGCTGCAGGCGCTCGCTACCCTCAAACAGGACATCGCCTATCAGGCCTACGAGACAATCACGGCGCCCTTCGACGGCATCGTCACGGCGCGCTATATCGATCCCGGCCACCTCGTGCCCGCGAACACAACCCCGGGCACGCCCGGCAACGGCGCAATCATCAGCGTGGCCCGCATGGCTCCCCTGCGCGTGTTTATCTATGTGCCGCAGAATGTCGCGCCGTTCATCAAGGACGGCGATGCGGCCACGATCACCGCGGCCGGCTACGCCGGTCAGAAATTCATCGGGACCATCACGCGTCATCCCGAGGCACTCTCGGCCGACACGCGCACGATGCTGGTGGAAGTCGATCTCCCCAACGAAAATGAGGCGCTCTATCCCGGAATGTACGCGACCGCGGAATTCACGGTGGCGATGGGAACGGGAGTTCCGATGGTCCCTGACGACGCGCTGATATTCCGCGACGGCAAGGTCTACGTGCCGGTCGTTCGCAACAATCAACTGCACCTGGTCGAAGTGACGCTGGGTTATGACAACGGGCAAACCGTGGAAATAAACAGCGGCATCGAAAAATCGGACAAGGTAGCGGTGAACGTAGGCCAGGCCGCTCGCGACGGCGAAAACGTCCAACCGGTAGAAAACACCCAGTAGTCTTTCCGCTCGGTTTGTTCCGTCGCCGGATGCGCGAAAAGGCACGGCCCGTATCGTTTGCGTCATTTCGTGCCCGCGAAGATCTCGACATCAGTCGCGTGCCGGGTCGTCTTCGCACATCTCGCTTTTGCCTCTTGGCAATATCGCCTCGATCTGCTTTTCTTGGCCCGAAGGCGGGAACTCCGCTTTCCTAACCTAACCGGGAGCAAAATATAAATGCGGAATCTGCGGATCATTGTGGCCTGCTGCGCGATCCTTGTCGCTTCGGGATGCTCGAAATCAAATCCTCTGCTCGGCAAATGGAAGCTGGCGCCGAACTCACCCAACGAATGCTTCCAGCTCAGTCAAATCCAGTTTGGCGACCAGACCATGACGATGGCCACTCCGCTGGCTCCCGTGTCCATGGCTGTGACCTATTCCCGCGACGGCGACAACTACATGGTCACCGCGGCGAACGGCCAGGCCTTTTCATTCCAAACAGAGAGCGGCGGACTGAAGTCAGTCTCCCCGGAATGCCATCTGGTGCCTGACAACTAGAACGCTCGCTTCGCGAAGACATTACAGATTTGTCCGGATGGGCCTGAAGGAAAAAGTTCATCTTGTGGGTGCGGCCGCGCGTGTGCTCGCGGTCGATCGCGATCCAGAACAGTGGAGATCCTTGAGGGAGGCCGACTTTTATCGCCGCATGAAAATACCGACGGTCTCTCTGCGCGAACTCATCGCTGAAATCGGCGAGGCCTCATCGGTATCGATACCAGGTCCGACTGTTCAAACAGAAGAGATGGGCGGCACTGTCGGCTATTTCGTTATCGGTTCAGTCGCCAGAGCCAAGCAGCCCAAGACGGTCGTAGAGTTCGGCACATATCTCGGTGTCGGGACGCTGACTTTGGCAATGAATGCTCCGAGGGATTCCAGAATATTTACAATCGATTTACCCGAAGATTTTCAACCTCAGGATCAGGCGGCCGACTGGAAATTCGTAGAAAGTTCTCGCCATCGAGTCGGTGAACGATTCCTTTGCCAGCCTGACTTTGCAGATCGGATCACTCAACTACGGGCGGACTCCCGGACACTCCGACTTGCAGATCACGTAAAGTCTGCAGATCTGATCTTAATCGACGGAGGACATACCTACGAAATTGTTAAGGCCGACACGGGGAACGCGATGTCGGTGCTGGCACCTGACGGCGTCATTCTGTGGGACGACTACGCGATTTTCTGGGAGGACCACGTTGTCAGATACGTCGATTCTTTGATCGAAGGGGGGCTGAAACTTCGGCGTATAGCAGGCACCGGGATGGTCGCTGGGTGTGCCTCGGACTTCGTCTCGGCAAATTAAGACACTCGCCGCCCGAGTTCGAGATCGGCACCAGCGGCATCGAAGAATTTCTCAAGGCCGATATTTCGCGCGGCCACATCGCTGCCATCGCAAAAGTCGAAAGCCAGGCCTTCGGCCCCGCCCGCACATTCATTGTACGAAGGTACAATAGACCCTCGCGGCTCCGTGACAGATTATAACGGCGCTCGTCCTGTCCCGGATTGCTGCTGATGAAAGTTTACGGAACGCTTTGCGGCTTGCTGATAATCCTGTGTCTAGGCTGCCTGGATGCTGGATTCGCGCGAGCTCAGTCGGCGGCGACTCCTAATGAGCAGCTCGAGCAGGAATTCACCGATCCGCTAACCGTCCTGCCGCAAGTGTTCTTCAAGGATACCTGGTCGCCGGCAACTTACGGCGTTCATGTGCAGACCAACACCGCAATCCTGCGGGCGATCATTCCTCGCATACCGGCCAACAGTCTTCTTCCATTCGTCCAGCTCATCAGGCCGACCTTTTCGCTGGTGACTGTCCCCAGCTCGCGCGGCGGGTCTCGCACTGAGCTGGGCGACACCAGCTTGTTTGACCTGGCGGTAATGCCGTGGCCAGGGCCGGAAACCGGATTGAAATTCGGTGTCGGTCCGACCTTTGTGTTTCCAACCGCGACCTCGACCAGTGCAGGGCAGGGCGCGTGGCAGGCAGGTCCGGCCTTTGCCACCGCCTACCTTGGGATTCCGTGGTTCCTGGCCGGATTCCTGCTGCAGAATCCGATCTCATTCGCATACACGAATCCTCACCGGCCGCCGCAAAACACGTTCGAATTTCAGCCGGTCGCGTTGATCCACCTGTGGCGCGGATGGTACCTGCGATCGGCCGATGCAACCTGGACGTTGGGCTGGCGGCGTCACTACCCGACGATGATACCGCTAAGCGCGGGACTGGGCCGCGTGATGGTGCGCCCGGGCCTGCCGCCGATAAACTTCTACGTCGCCGGCCAGTGGATGGCGTATAGGCAATACGCCCCGATCGCTCCGCAAACCAGCATAGCGTTCGGCATAACGGTAGCCTTTCCGCAAGCAATCAACTGGTAAGCACTCGCGGCTGGGTTCCTCATCAGAGAGCGGCGAAACCTCGATTTTCGTGCGGCCATGGCGGCGCGCTCGCGATAGCGTCGAGGACATCTTCGGGCTGCTCGACCAGCGACCACATCTTGCGATGACGATCGTCCATGAAGCGCCGCTCGATGCAGCTCTCCAGGAACGACACGCATGGTGAGTAGAAGCCCAGCGTGTTTACCAGCACGATCGGGCCGCCGAACAATCCAAGCCGCTTCCACGTGATCGCTTCGAACAACTCCTCGAGCGTGCCGCATCCGCCCGGCAGCGCGACGACTGCATCGACTTCGTCGATCATCAGCCGTTTGCGCTCATGCAGATCGTTCACGATGAGCAGCTCGCTCAAACCGCGGTGACCCCATTCGAGGTCGTACATGAACCGCGGCAGCACGCCAATCACACGGCCGCCTTCAGCCAGCGCGCCGTCGGCAAGATGCCCCATCGATCCGACACTGCCGCCGCCATAGACCAGCGTCACCTGGTTGCGCGCCAACTCGCGCCCGAGACGCGTGGCGGCGTCGTGATATGCGGCGTCGCATTGACGGCTCGACGCGCAATAAACGCAGACTCGCTTGATAGCCATCGCGCGATCGTATCCGACCAATTCGCGCCCATCCAGATACCGCAGCTAGTTTTTGCCCTCGCTGTTTTTCCACGTCGGCATCATCGCGTTCGAGGCCACCTGCTCACCCCTGGCTTTGTTCGCGGCTTCGATTCCGGCGATCGGCAGGCCTTTGGCGTCGAGCACGCCAAGCTGCGCGAGTATCGACGCCTGATCCCAGTAGATGTGCTCGTTGTAGAGCTTGTCGCCGCGAAACTCGATGACCACGATGAGCGGCACCTCGACGTATTTTCCGGTAGGCGCCACGCCGGGGATCATGAAATCTATTTCGCAATCGTGCGTGAAGCAGAAGATCGCTTCGTCCACGACGCGGTCGGGACCAATCGTGCGCGAAACCGACACGACCCGGGTGTCCGCGGGCAGGCGCGAGATGAAGTGATATTTGTAGAAGCGAAGAAGTTCCTTCGCGCCGTAGCCGCCGGTCATAGTCGGCACGTGATTGACGTAAGCGTCGGGCGTCATCGTCGCCACGGTCGCAGCGGGGTCGCGATATTTGAATTCCTGCTCGGCATGATTGTCCCAGATCGCACTAAGGTCGTAGCGCGGGCCGAGCGTGCGCCGGAACAGTCCGATCGACCTCGATCGCGCCAGCTGCGCCGCGAACGGATCGTAAGCCTCGACGCGCCGATCGTTGTTGAACGCGTGACCGGCGTCCGCATAGACGTAAAACTCGGCATCGTCATGCGCACTGAACGCGGCGCGAATCCTGTCTCGCGTTTCGGGCGGCACCGCGGCGTCCTTGCCGCCGAAGTGGAACATGATCGGGCAACGCACAGACTTCACCTCGTCGAGATGGCCGTCCATTCGAGTGCCGTAGTAGCTGACTGCCGCGTCGACGCCGAGACGCGCGGCGGCCAGGAAGGCCAGGCGCCCGCCAAGGCAATAGCCGACCGCGCCGACCTTGCCCTTGAATTCGGGTAGCGCCTTCATCGCTGCAATCGCGTCGCCCATGTCGCGCACGCCCTGATCGATGTCGAAGCGGCCGCCCAGATCGCGCGCGATTTTGACGTCGTCAGGCGTGAAGCCGAGATCGACTCCGGGTTGCAGGCGCCAGAACAGGTCTGGCGCGAGCGCGACGTATCCTTCTTCGGCCCACCGATCGACGACCGATCGGATGTGTGCGCTAACGCCGAAAATCTCTTGCAGCACCAATATTCCCGGACCCGATCCCGAAGGCGGCGTCGCGAGGTAGCCGCTGAACGTTCCGCCGTTTTGCGCCTTGATCGTGATGCTCCTGCCGCTCATCTGCCAATCTCCTTCGTGTGCCGACGCTTTTCGCGCTGCGAACTCCATATATCACCACGGTCGGGTCTGGCGGCACAAAGTCGCGAGGGGGACGTATCAATCAACTTGAAACGAGGTGCATTGGCGCAACCGGGCATGTGCGCACAGTGCTACAAATTGTCGGATTTTCAAAACATATCGATTTGAAACGCTGGAGGTCAAAAACGGGGAAAAATGTCCCGTATTGAAGGGAAAAATTCACCCAAGATTGCTCTCCTACGCCCACGAAAACGTAGCAAATGCTGTAATACGGCGCCCGGTCCAGCTTTTGCGAGAGTACTCCAGTGGAGCGGCAGCGTATTCGAGATAGGGGGGACGCGCCGGAAGTATATATGCAAGTCAGCCGAAAGTCGGTCCTCAGGTCATCGCACGATCTGATTCTGATCGTAGGTGCGGTGATTGCGATCGCGTGGATGCTCGTTTCGACGCTACACCACTACAGAATTACACCGCCAAGCGTCGGGATGATAAGTGGCGCGAGAATGGCGTCTTTCCACATCGGGCCGCACTGATCGATTTTCTTTCGCTCTTTCCGCCGCGATGTGATCGGGAGGACACCATCGCGACTTCGCCTGGGAGCAGGCCCGGAGTGCCGGGCCTGTGTCCGTTTCGATTCCCGCGCTCCAGCCCGGCATTGACGCCAAGGCAAGCCACGGTACGTAACCGGTCTTGGATTCTAGACGTACTGTACTTGCATCGGTAGTATGCGGCGCACATGACTGCAACATCGGGCGGGGGACAGTGACTCACAGATCGTGGGGGGTTTGGGTTCTGGGCGTATGGGCACTCGTCGCAGTTGTTTCAAGCGTCGATTCAGTAGACGACGCGGCTGCGGCTGACGGGCAGTCGCACGCTGCGCGCAAGCATGTGGCGGCGCGCGCGGTCGAGGCCGGATACCTCGGTACGTTCCAGTACCGCAACGATAATTTCCGCACCGGACAAAACCTCAACGAGACCGTGCTGACGCCCTCAACCGTCACCCCGTCGAAATTCGGCCTGCAGTTCACCGATCCTATCGACGGCGAGGAGTACGCCGAGCCGCTGTATGTGCCGGCGGTGCAGATTCCTGGCCAGGGAACGCACAACGTCGTGTACGTCGCGACGGAAAACGACAGCGTGTACGCGTTCGACGCCGACACCGCGGGACCTGCACTCTGGCATACCAGCTTCATCAATCCGGCTGAGGGAATCACCGCGATGCCGTCTTCCGATATCGGGTGCAACGACCTGACCCCCATTATCGGCATCACCGCCACGCCCGTTATCGACTCGTCGACCGGCACGCTGTACGTCGTCTCAAAGGTCAAGGAAGGCCCTGCCACCTATCAGCAACAACTCCACGCGCTCGATATCACCACCGGCGCCGAGCAGGCGAACAGCCC
>JBEKLS010000002.1:0-68051 GCA_050010075.1 Binatus sp. (SeqCode)
TGGATCACGGATAAAAGTAGCGGCATCAGGCTCGAGTCCCGCGTCTTTCAACGCGCGCGAAATCAGCCCCGCGAGAAACCCGTTGCTGCTCAATGCTTCGCTGCCGCCGCGCAGGACCACGGCGTTGCCGGCCTTGAGCGTCAGCGCGGCCGCGTCGACGGTGACGTTGGGGCGCGACTCGTAAATCATCGCGATCACGCCGATCGGCACCCTGATCTTTTCGATCTTCAGACCGTTGGGCCGCGTCCACTTCTCAATCGCGCTACCGACCGGATCGTCGAGCGCCGCGACTTGCAGCACGCCCGCGGCCATCGCCTCGATACGCTCGTCGTCGAGCGTGAGCCGTTCGACGAACGCTCTGCCGCGACCACTTTTGCGCGCATGCTCGAGGTCGATAGCGTTGGCGCGAATGATTTCGGCGCGCGATTCGCGGATAAGAGTCGCCAGCCGTCGAAGAAAATCATTCTTCTGTGCTGTCGTCGCCAGCGCCATCGCTGGCGCCGCTGCCCGCGCGCGCGTGAGCGCAGCGATTATTTCTGTTTCAACCGTCATCCAGCGTCCCAACTATCAAGGATATATATCGAGCCAGACCAAATAAACTGCGCTAGCCCAGAACCCTCACCGCTGGCCGCGATGCGGCCAGCCGCCTCTCCCGTAAAAAGAACGGGCGAGGCAAGAGTCGGACGCCGCCGCCCCCAACCCTTCTAACAGGGACGAAGTCCCGCATCTTTTCTTTCCGAATACTGGGTGCAGGGGGCACCCCTGCCGAAGGAAGCGTGAAACCCACCGCGGGTTTCACTTCAAATATGTCTCCTACGCGATTTCTTTCATCAGCACGAAGTTGTCGCGATGGATAATCTCGTCGGCCACTTTATAGCCGAGCAGGGTGGGGATTTCGGTCGAGCGCCTGCCCGCCACTTTCAACACGTCCGACGCTGGGTAGTTAACCAGCCCGCGGCCGAACTCGACTCCGTCGGGATCGAGCAGGCTTACGCAGTCGCCGCCGCCGAAATCGCCGCGCACCTCGCGCACGCCTGACGGCAACAGCGAGCGTCCGCGATTGCAGAGTGCGTCGGCGGCGCCTTTGTCGACTGCGAGCGATCCGGCCGGTCGCAGCGCGAATGCGATCCAGTGTTTGCGGCTCTTGAGCCGTACGCTGGCGGGCACGATCAGCGTTCCCGCGTCGCGCGCCGGGTTCAGCGCGGCAGTTACGATCCCGGCTTCGCGCCCGCGCGCGATGATGACGGCGATTCCGGCGCGCGCTGCCTGCCGCGCCGCCTTCAGCTTCGTCGCCATCCCGCCGACTCCGAGCGGGCCGGCGTTCTCGGCCACCAGCCCGCGCATCTCGGCTTCCGGATCGGTGATCACGGGAATCAGCCGCGCGTCGCTCCGATTGCGCGGGTCGCCGGTCAGGACGCCATCGACGTCGCTCAGAATAATCAGCAGCTGCGCCTGCACCAGGCTCGCCACCAGCGACGACAGCACGTCGTTATCACCGAGGCGAATTTCCTCGACCGCGACCGTATCGTTCTCGTTGACGATTGGAATCACGCCCGCGCCGAGCAGTTCCGAAATGGTTTGATTGGCGTTCTGACGGCGCTTGCGTTCGGCCAAGTCCTGATGCGTGAGCAAGATCTGAGCGATGCTGCGGCCATGGCCGTTGAAGGCGCGTGCCCACGCCGACATCAAATCGATTTGCCCGGTGGCGGCGGCGGCCTGGCGCGCGGCGATAGTCGCGCCGTGAAGTTTCGAAAGGCGCGCGCGTCCGGCGGCCACCGCGCCCGACGTGACGATGACGATTTCCTGGCCGGCGCGCAGCGCTGAATCGATTTGCGCCGCGAGCTGCTCGATCACATCGACGCGCAGGCCGCCGGCGTCGGACAACACCGCGCTGCCGACCTTGATCACGATTCGCCGCGCGCGCGCGACCGTCGATTCCTTGTAGTTCAACTGGGACATGCGGCCGGCTGATCCATCGTGTGAAGCATCCGCGCGATCGCGGCGACCAGCGGGGCGAGATTTTCGCTCTTGTCCGCCGAAATCGGAAACACTTCGAGGCCGGTCAGCTTGCGAAGCTTGCGCGTGAGCTTTTGTACTTCGGCGGAGTCGACGAGATCGATTTTATTCAGCGCGACGACCGCCAGGCGCTGCGCCAGCACGGGATCGAACGCTGCGATCTCGCCACGCACTGTCTTGAACGCAGCGGCGGGATCGTCGGCGGCGTCGAGCACGTAAACGATCAGCCGTGTGCGTGCGAGATGGCGCAAAAAACGGATGCCGAGTCCAAGACCGCGATGCGCTCCCTCGATCAACCCGGGGATATCGGCCAGCGTGAAACTTTCCTCGTCGGAAATCGACACGCGGCCGATATTGGGCGCCAGCGTTGTGAACGGGTAGGCCGCGATCTTCGGGCGCGCCGCGCTGAGCGCAGTCAGCAGCGTCGATTTGCCTGCGTTCGGAAGTCCGACCAGGCCGGCCTCGGCGACGAGCCGCAGTTCCATCCGCACCCATCGCTGCTCGCCCGCGGTTCCCGGCGTCGCGATCTTTGGCGAGCGTCGCGTCGACGACGCGAAGTGCATGTTGCCGCGGCCGCCCTCGCCACCCTGCGCGATGACCGCAGTGTCGCCTGGCATCACGAGGTCCGCGAGCGTCGCACCGGTTTCCTCGTCGAAGACGATCGTGCCGGGCGGCACGCGCACGACGACGTCATCGGCGCCGTGGCCGTACTGTTCCTTGCCGCGGCCGGCTTCGCCGTCTTTCGCGATCAGGCGCGGCTGATATTTGAAATCGAGCAGCGTCGAGAGGCCTTCATCGACCTGGAAGATTACGCTGCCGCCGCGCCCGCCGTTGCCGCCGGCGGGTCCGCCGAACGGCCGGAACTTCTCGCGCAGGAACGCGATCGCACCGTCGCCGCCTTTGCCGGCGTGCACGAATACCCTGGCTTCATCGATGAATCGCATGGTGGTGTGATCGTTTGCGAGACCTTCGCGCGCGTTCAGGAGAAAAACGCAATCCTGAATCGCGCGCTAAGGCGCGCTGTATAAGGACCCTCACCTGTCTCCTCTCCCTTGCAGGGAGAGGAGACAGAACGACCTACAGGCAAATCTCAGCCAGTGCGCGCACCGTGTTGATGTCGCCGGTGCCTATCAGCATCGTCTTGACCGGCGAATCCTTCCACGCCTTGAGCCGGTCGCCGATGCGCTCGCGATTGCCGACCAGCGCGACCTCGTCGACCAGCTTGTCCGGCACCAGCGCCATCGCCTCGGCCTTTTTGCCGGCGAGGAACGCGTCCTGGATTTTTCCCGCGACGTCTTCGTAGCCGAGGCGCTTGGCGTAGTCGTTGTAGAAATTTTTCGCGCGCGCACCCATCCCGCCGATGTACAGCGCGAGCATCCCCTTCACCGGCATCCGGCACTTCTCGAGGTCGGAGCCCATGATGCAGGTGACGAAGGGCGCGACGTCGAAATTGTCGAGGCTCTTTTTGCCGGCGGTCTTCGCGAAGCCTTCCTTGAGCGGCGCGTCATAGAGGTCCCATCGCTCGGGATTCATCCAGACCGGGATCACACCGTCGGCAATTTCGGCCGCGAGCGCGATTCCCTTGGGGCTGATCGACGCGGTGTAAATCGGCATCTCCTTGCGCCCGTGCAGGATGCTCTTCAGCGGCTTGCCGAGGCCCGACGCGCCCGGACCGGTGTACGGGATGTCGAATTCCTTGCCGTGATGCTCGACCGGTACTTCGCGCGCGAGAATCGTGCGCACGATCTCGATGTACTCGCGAGTGCGCTGCAGCGGTTTGCCGTACGACACGCCGTGCCAGCCTTCGACCACCTGCGGACCCGACGGGCCGATGCCGAGAATGAAGCGGCCTCCCGACAGCGCGTCGATCGTCATCGCGGTCATCGCGGTGGCGGCGGGAGTTCGCGCCGGCATCTGCATGATACCGGTGCCGAGTTTGATCTTTTTAGTCAGCGCGCCGATCCATGCCAGCGGCGTGATCGCGTCGGAGCCGTACGCCTCGGCGGTCCACACCGAGTCGAAGCCCACGCGTTCCGCCTCGAGGATCGTATCCATCGGCAAGCCCATCTGCGCGCCCGAATAACCGGACAGTAAACCTAATCGCATCGAAAATTCCTCCGTCGCGGAAACGTCCGCGTCGCGTTGTCAAAGTTGCGCAAAAAAAAGCCCCACGGCGCACCGCGGGGCTTCGATTCGATCTTGCGGGATGACGGTCCCTATGCAGACGCCCCTGCGGTCTCGGTGCCGGCGGGGAGCGGCTCGACGCTCACTTGCCGCTTCTCACCCTTCGGCTCGTACTTAACCACACCGTCGATGAGCGCGTAAATCGTATAGTCGCGGCCGAGACCGACGTTGCGGCCCGGATGCACGCGAGTGCCGAGCTGGCGGATGATGATATTGCCGGCCTTGACGGTCTGGCCCGCGTAGATCTTAATCCCACGCCGCTGGCCCGGACTGTCGCGGCCGTTGCGCGTCGAACCCTGGCCTTTTTTGTGCGCCACGCAGTGTCTCCCTGGATGAGCGGCCTTCGGGGCCGCAGTTCAAATAAAATTCGCGCGCGGCAGTTAAGCGCCGGCTGAAATTTCCTCGATTTTAAGAACGGTAAGTTCCTGGCGATGGCCGCGCTTGCGGCGATAATTCTTGCGGCGCTTCTTCTTGAACACGATTATCTTCGTGCCGCGCGGCTGCTGAACTATTTTCGCCGTCACCGACGCGCCCGCGACCACCGGAGTGCCGACCCGGGGCGCTTCGCCGCCGACCGCCAGCACCTGGTCAAGAGAGATTGCCGCGCCCACGTCGCCTTCGAGCCGCTCGACCGTAATCTGGTCGCCGACGCCGACGCGGTACTGTTTTCCGCCTGTCTTTACTATTGCAAACATCGCTTATGTCGAACCGACACAATTATCGGACGCGGTCAGCCCTGTCAACGCGTCGCAGAATTCTTAGGTTCGTTCCGTAATTTTTATTTTTTCGATTAGTCGATTCCCAGCCGTTCGCGGCCTTCGGGGGAGATCATTTGCGGCGTCCATGGCGGATCCCAGACCAGATCGACGTCGGCCTCCGAAACTCCCGGCAGGCTCATGATCTTGTGGCGCGCGTCAGTTGCGATCGACGCGCCCATGCCGCAGCCCTGCGCCGTCAGCGTCATCTTCACTTCGACTTTCCTGGTGCCGTCGTCGGCGTCCTTCACTTCCATTCCGTAGACGAGGCCGAGGTCGACGATGTTTACGGGGATTTCAGGATCGAAGCAGGTCTTGAGCTGCTCCCAGACCATCGCCTCGAGGTCGCCGCCGCCTGAGGCCGACACGACGCCCGCGTCTTCGGGCGTTTTGCCGAGCGCATCGGCGTCCTTGCCGGCCACGCGGAACAAGCCGCCGTAAGCGGGAATCTGGAGCGTGAAAGTTCCACCGAGCGACTGCGTGATAAATGCTTCGATGCCTTTCTCAAGCGTCATCTTATTTCCGGCAGGGACCTGGACGCCTTCGCATTCGCGGGTGAGTTCTACGCGTTCCATACGGCAAATACCTTCCTTCTCAGACCCACCATCTTATCGCGATGATCAAGCATGGGCTATAGGCATCGCGACAAGCCGCAAGCCAGCGACGAAATATTGAGCGCTCGGGCTAGTCCTCCAATTTGAACGAGCCTGTCCCGTCTTTCTTGCCCTGTTTTCCGCAGTTACTAAACTTGGCGCTTCCGGAAATGATTTCGACGCCGTCATGAAGGCTGCCGCTCAACTTGATTACGCAGCTGGGCCCGCCGATCTCGAAGGTCAGCGAGAGTTTCACCTTGCCTTTGGCGGTGACACTTCCGATGAAGGGCCCCATATCAATGTCCTCGAGCGACCAGTCGCCACTCAGCGCTCCCCCCGATTGATCGAGATCCAGGGCTGCAGAATCCTTTACGTGGAGGAACTCGATATCGCCTTCGTACAGGTCAGACAGAGTCGGGATCGTCTTCGACTCAGGTTGGGTCGCATCCTGTTGCGCTTGTGCGTTCCATGGGAAGATCTGCTCGTCGTCCTGGGCGTGTAGGTTGGAGGCCGGGACGGCAAGCAATCCGACCAGCGCCGCGATTACTCCAATTGCTGTCGTGTTGCGATTCATTTCGATACTCCTGCAGGGGATTGGCTGTAGCTCTACAGAGCGCAGCGCCCAACGCATACTGCTTCTCGTCCCACCGCAGTTCAAGCTCAGATTCACCGATCCCGCCATTGGCGGCGGAAGCTGATCACGGGCGCGCACTATTCATGTAGGCAGCATCGCAGGCGCTTTTGCCGGATCGGCGAGACGCTTCAGTTGTGCCGTGACGTAGCGCGCGAGTTCGTCGGTCGGGTTGGGCAGATCGGCCTCGCCAGGTGACGGAGAAGTCAGAGTTTGAGGCCGCGTTATCCGTCCTGGAGATCGAACGAGCCTTTCCCCAGTTTTTTGCCCGCTTTCCCGCAATTATGCATTCTAGCGCTCCCCATCATGATATTGATGCCGTCGACAACCTTGCCGCTCAACTTGATTTTGCACTTGGCACCGCCGCTCAGATAGGTGAGCGAGAACTTGACCTTGTTATTGGCTGCGACGCTTCCGGTGAACGCCCCCTGGTCCTCGAGGTCGAAGGTCCAGGTGCCGCTCAATTTTCCCTTCACCTGATCGATACTCACGCTGGCGCTGATCGGCTCATCGGCGAATTCAATGTCGCCGGCGTAGTACGTAGACAGAGTCGGGATCTGTTTTTTGGAATCAGGCTGGGTGGCATCCGCTTGCGATTGTGCGATCCACGGATTGGCCAGCTCGTCGTCCTGCGCATGGGCAAGAGCAGCCGGGATAAAGGCGAGCACAACGAGGGCGGCAAGAATTCCGAAAATCGCGATCCTTTTCATTTCGATCCCTCCTGCCCCCCGCGTGGCCGGCTAGAATCGCCTATAGGCTCGCTTAGTTCAACACCTCGGAGCGGTCTGACGGTGCAAGTCGATTGATCGGATTCGATCCCGGTTTTTTCGGCGGACGTTGCGGCTGCGCGGCGCTCCTGCTAAAGCGAAGAAAGGACGAAGGGGCAGGCAGGTGGAAGAAGCGGTCATACCGGGCGCGAATCAGCGCCATTTCGGCGTTTCGGCCAAGCAGAAGCTTTATGAATTCCTGTGCTCGCGGCCAGCGGGCGCCGATGCGGGCGAGCTGATTGGATTGCTGCTGAGCGGGGTTGGTTCGGATCCCGAACTCGGTGCGCGGCTTGTTCGTCAACTGCTCGACGACGATCCCAATTTCATTTTCGATGCCGATACGGCGCAATGGCGGCTGGCGCAGAGCGATCGGCTGCGGGTCGCGCTCGATCAGGCCGAGTTCACGGTGGTCGATCTGGAAACGACGGGCGGCCGCGCGGGGCCGGGCACGATCATCGAGATCGGCGCCTACCGAATGGTTGGTAAGCGGCTCACCGAAACTTTCTCGAAGCTGGTGCGGCCGCAGGGCGGCGTGGTGCCGCGCTTCATCACGGGGCTCACGTCCATAACGACCGAGATGATTCGCGGGGCGCCGCCTATCGAGCAGGTGCTGCCGGCGTTTCGCGAGTTCATCGGCGACCGCGTGATGGTCGCGCACAACGCGGCCTTCGACTTCGGGTTTCTCGACTTCGAATACCGGCGCATCTTTGGAATCGGCCTCGCCAATCCGGTGTTGTGCACGCTGCGGATGTCGCGCCGGTTCATGCCGTCGCTCAAGCGCCGGCGGCTCGACCTGCTCGCAGAGCACTTCGGACTTTCGATCGAAGGGCGGCATCGCGGTCTCGGCGACGCGCGGATGGCGGCCGAGCTGCTCTCGATTTTTCTCGAGATGGCGGAGCGGATGGGAATCACGCGGCTCGATCGCCTGCTCGACGACCATCATCGCGGACTTGCGGGCCGGAGGATCGAGCGTCACGTGCCGCCCGAAGAGATCGCGGCGCTGCCGCATGCGCCCGGCGTCTACCTGATGCGCAACGAGCGCGGCGATTTGCTCTACATCGGGAAGGCGCGGCGGCTCCGGGAGCGGGTAAGCTCATACTTCACGGCGTCGGTGAAGGCGAGGACGGCGGAGCTGATATCGCACGTTTACAAAATCGAGACGCGGCCGGCGCGATCGCCGCTGGAGGCGGCGCTGGACGAGGCGCGGCTGATTCGCGAGCTGAAGCCGCCGTACAACAGGATGCTGAAGTCGGCTGCGCCCGCGTACTTCATCAAGGTCGACCTGATGGACGAGTTTCCGCGCGTGACGATTTCGACAAAGATGAGCGCGCGGCGCGGCGTGATGCATCTGGGGCCGTTCATCGGGCGGCGCGGCATCGAGCATTCGGTGCGCGCGCTGTCGAGAATCCTCGGGCTGCGCACTTGCGGCGGCAAGCTGGCGCCGCGCGAGGATTTTTCGCCATGCATTTACGGGCAGATGGGGCATTGCACGGCGCCGTGCAACGTCAGCATCGGCGAGGAGCGGTACGCGGAGCGAGTTCGGCGCGCGGTCGGATTTCTGCGCGGGCGCAGCGGTCCGCTGCTGGGTGAGCTGGCGCGGGCGCGCGACCAGGCGGCGGCCGCGATGCGCTTCGAGGAGGCGGCGCGCTTTCGGCATCACCTGGAGGCGCTGACCACGCTGGCCCATCGCGCGACCCGTCTGAGTGAGGTCGTGACGGAGAACAATCTCGTGATCGTGACAGGCGAAGAGGCCGAGCGGGCGGCGCATGTGGTGCTGTCGGGACGGCTGGCGCTCACGCGGCGGCTGGAGAGTGACGAAGCCGCGGCCGAGACGGCCGCGTTCGTCGCGGAAAACTACGAGCGATACAAGTTGAAGGCGGTCGTGCGCGGCGAGCTCGAAGAGATGACGATCGTCGCGCGATGGCTCCGGGAGCGCACGTCCGACGAGGGACGCCTCATCTACCTGAACGGGCCAAGGCTGGATCCCGCCGCGTTGTCCGGCTGAACTCTATCACTTCCCCTTTTTTTTCCGCCCAGCGCCCTGGCCGACAAGAGTGACGGTAGCCAGATGATTCGCCGCATTGCTTCGGACGGTCAGGGAGCCGTTGCGCTGGCCGAAGTCGGTCGGCGTGAAGCGGACGGTGATTGTGCAGCTGGCATTGGGGGCGATGGTCGCGCCGCAGTCGGTCACCATTGAGAAGTCACCGGCGATGACGATGCTCGAGATGACGACTGTCACGCTGTCGCTCCGATTCAACGCGGTCACGATCTTTGCGCCGCTGGTCTTGCCCTTAGCGAAATTCACTTTGCCGAAGTCCATACGAACCGGCGTAAGACTCAGCATCGCGGGCAGCGGCGATGCCGTCGGAGTGGCGGTAGGACTTAACGTCGCAGTGGCCGTCGCCGAGGCGGTTGAAGTCGCAGTCGGAGTCGCGGTGGCCGTGGCAGTCTGAGTTGCCGTAGGCGTGGCGGTGCCAGTTGCGGTCGCGGTTGGCGTATCGGTTGCGGTTGCCGAGCTGGTCGCGGTCGCGGTCGCAGTCGGAGTTGCAGTGGCCGTGGCAGTATCGGTCGCGCTCGAGGTTGAGGTCGCAGTCGGCGTCGCCGTTACCGTGGCAGTTGGCGTATCGGTCGCCGTGGCCGTCGAGGTCGGTGTGCCGGTGCTGGTCGCAGTCTCAGTTGCGGTCGCGGTCGGCGTCGCAGTAGTGGTCGCAGTAACCGTCGGCGTTGCGGTCGTCGTGCCAGTCGCCGTTGCCGTGGCAGTCTCAGAGACCGTGGCAGACGCGGTGCTGGTCGCAGTCTGAGTCGCCGTGGCAGTGCTGGTCGCGGTGGGAGTCGCGCTTCCGGTGGCGGTTGTAGTCGCGGTGCCGGTCGGCGTCGCCGATACCGTACTGGTCGCGGTCGCTGTGGCGGTCGGCGTGCCAGTGGCAGTTGGACTTGTCGTCGCCGTGGCGGTTGAGGTCGGCGTGGCGGTGCCGGTCGCGGTCGGGGTCATGGTCGCGGTGGCGGAGACTGTCGGAGTCGCCGTGGCAGTGCTGGTCGCGGTGGGAGTCGCGCTTCCGGTGGCGGTTGTAGTCGCGGTGCCGGTCGGCGTCGCCGATCCCGTACTGGTCGCGGTCGCTGTGGCGGTCGGCGTGCCAGTGGCAGTTGGACTTGTCGTCGCCGTGGCGGTTGAGGTCGGCGTGGCGGTGCCGGTCGCAGTCGGAGTCATCGTCGCGGTGACCGTGGGCGTCGCGGTCGCGGTGGCGGAGACTGTCGGAGTCGCGGTCGCGGTTGCAGTGTCAGTTGGGGTCGCGGTGACCGTCGACGTCTGAGTGGCTGTCGCCGTCGCAGTATCAGTCGCGGTCGACGTTGCACTCGCAGTAACCGTCGGAGTTGCCGTCGCCGTGGCAGTTGCGGTGGCAGATGGCGTAGTGGTCGCGGTGGCCGTGGCGGTCTGAGTTGCCGTCGCTGTGGCCGTATCGGTCGCGCTTGACGTTGCAGTGACCGTCGGCGTTGCCGTCGCGGTGTCGGTCGCGGTCACGGTCGGCGTTGAACTGGCAGTAGCGGTCTGAGTTGCCGTCGCCGTCGCAGTGCCGGTCGCGGTTGACGTTGCGGTGACCGTCGGAGTTGCCGTCGCAGTCTGAGTTGCGGTCGCCGATGGCGTATCGGTCGCAGTGGCCGTGGCGGTTTGAGTTGCCGTCGCCGTTGCAGTGTCGGTCGCGGTCACGGTCGGCGTTGAAGTGGCGCTGGCGGTATCGGTTGCGGTCACAGTCGGCGTTTCAGTTGCGGTCACAGTCGCCGTCGCGGTTGCAGTGCCAGTCGCGGTTGCGGATGGCGTATCGGTCGCGGTGGCCGTGGCAGTCTGAGTTACCGTCGCCGTCGCAGTATCAGTCGCGGTGGCGGTGACTGTTGGAGTTACGGTCGCGGTTGCGGTGTCAGTTGCGGTTGCAGATGGCGTATCGGTCGCAGTGGCAGTTTGAGTAGCCGTCGCGGTGGCCGTTTCAGTTGCAGTCACGGTTGGCGTATCAGTTGCGCTCGCGGTTGGCGTATCTGTCGCCGTTGCTGTTGGGGTGTCGGTCGGCGTGTCGGTGGCGGTCGCCGTGTCGGTTGCGGTTGCGGTGGGCGTGACGCTTGCGGTGGCGGTCGCGGTCGGCGTTGCAGTTGGAAACGTCGGCGCGAAGTACAGCAGTACGCGATTGTTGTTTTCGTCAGCGGCGTACAGGTTGCCGCCCGAGTCCATTGCGACGCCACCCGGGAAGCACAAGCCGACTGAGCTGGGCGCCGGGTTTCCGGGGCCGGAATCGGCGCAGGCGTTGTCGATGAAATCTTGCTCGTCGGTCCCCTGTCCGAAGACTTCGTTGGCGGTGACGTTGGAGTTAGCGATGACCTGGCTGTACTCGAGCACGCGATTGTTGGCCTGGTCGGAGACTATCAGGTCTCCCAAAGCGTCGAGGCTGACGCCGGCGGGCGAGCATAGTGAGACCGCGTCGCCGCTGCCACATGCGCTGGCGGTGAAATTGGAGCCGGTGCCGTCCTGGCCGAAGACCAGATCCGCGGTCGTGTCGCCGCTGCCGGGCGCGCCGCCGACCGCGAGCGGACTAAAATAGGCGAGCACGCGATTGTTCTCCGAGTCGGAGGCGAACAGGTCGCCGGCCGAGTCGGTAACCAGACCGCGCGGATAGAATAGCGTGTCCGCGCTGACATCGTTGTCGTCGTTGATGTCGCCAGTTGTGTAACTGCCGCCCTGTCCGAAAACCATGTCGGCAATGGTGTCGCTGGGGTTGAACTCGAGTATCCGGCTGTTATGCGTATCCGCTATGTAGAGGTCGCCGAGCGTGTCGACGGTCAAACCTTCGGGGAAGCATAGCGACATGCCGTTGGGGGTGTCCGAACCGAAGTTGCACAAGGTGCTGGTGAAACTGCCACCTTGTCCCCACACCTGAGTGGCGCTCTCTCCGAATTCCGGCGGGCCGGTGAAGCCGGCGAACGGAGCGGGGTATTCAAGCACGCGATTGTCGGTGGCGTCGGCTACGTACAGATTGCCGGTACTGTCCACGGCCACGTCGACCGGATAGCACAGGCTGTCCGCGCCGACACCGCTGGCGCCGTCGTTGCAGTTGATCGAGAGCGCGTCGGGCTGTCCGATGACGATATCGGCGGGCTGGTCGGTGGTGAAGCCGGCCGCGTCGGCCCATCCGAGCACGCGATTGTTGTATGAATCGGCCACGTACAGATGATTGGGGATGGAGTTGAAATCGATGGCGACTCCTGAGGGCTGCTGGAGCGCCGCGGCGGTCGGATTGTTGACGCCGCTGTGAAGCAAATCCATCTCGCCGAGCACGAGGCTGGCGGGTTGCGAACCGGCGCTGTAATCCAGCACGCGATTGTTGCTGGTGTCGGCGGCAAAGACGTCGCCCGAGGCGTCCACCGTGACGCCGCCAGGCAGGCATAGGACCGAGCCGCTGGGCGGAATTTCGCTGGCCGCGGTACCGCCGCAGACGGCGGTGGTGAAGTCGCCGCCTTGACCGAAGACGGTGTCCGCCGTCACGTCACCGGCCATGCCGGGCGTGCCGGGTGAACCGCCCTCGGTAACCGGGTTCAGGTATTCGAGCAGGCGGCTGTTGCTGGTATCGGCCGCGAACAGGTTGCCCGAGCCATCGACCCAGATTCCGCCCGGGCTGCAAAGGCCGTCGGCCCCCGTCGCGGCATCGCCTCCGCCGTCGTAGCAGTTGTTGTCGCTGAAATCGTTCGGCGCCGAGCCCTGGCCGAAGACCAGGGTGGCGGTCACGTTGGGGCCCACCGTCGGTTGAGTGAATTCGAGTATCCGATTGTTGCTGGCGTCGCTGACGTACAGATCTCCCGCCGCGTCGAGCGCGACTGAGACGGGCTTGCACATCCCGTTGGCGCTTGGCGCGGGGTCGCCTTCCTGGCCGTCGTAGCAGAAGAGGTCGGTGAAGTCGGTGCCGACGGCGTCTTGGCCCAAGACCAGCTGCGCGGTGGTGGCGCTGCCGGGATTATATTGAAGCACGCGATTGTTGCCCGAGTCGGCGATGTACTCGTTTTCGTTCGAGTCCACCGCGACGCCCTGCGGCTGGCAGAGACCCGTCGTCCCGGTCGCGCATCCGCGCGTGGTGTAGCTGCCTTGTCCGAAGACGATAATCGCCGCGAAGCCGGTAGTCATTGACTGTTCGAACGGCTGGGCGTAGAGGAGCACGCGACTGTTCTGGGTGTCCGCCACGAAGAGATTGCCAAAGCTGTCCACCGCGATTCCGACCGGGAAGCATAAGCTGTCGGGGCCGAGGCCCATGGCGTCACCGTCGGCGGTGCCACTGTTGCATTGGGTGGTTTGAAAATCGGGTTGGCCGATGACGATGTCAGCCGGCTGGCCGTCGGTAAAGCTGGTGGCGTTGTTCCATCCAAGCACGCGGCTGTTGTTGGTATCGACCACGTACAGATGGTTCGGCGTGCTGTTCAGGTCGACAGCCATCTGGCTGGGCCCGCTGAGACTCGACGCGTTGGTGTTGTTCAGCCCGTTGTGGGTGAGGTCCATCTCGCCGAGCACGTTGTCGGCAATATTGTCGCCGCTGATCATCGTCATCGAGGCCATGACCAAGACGGCGACCACGGCGATGAGCGTATTGATGGTGAACCGAAGCCTGAAGATAGTTCGCGGCGATTTTGGCGCGGTCGGGTGCTTGTCCATCTGACGCCGCGCAATCGAGCCGAACCAGCGCGAGGCGATATGGAAGCACTGTGATGTTCGCGCAAAAGCGAGTTAAGTGGGGTGACAATTTGTGCCTAAACATACTGCAAGGTGCTTACCGCGGAACGTCGCTGGGCAATTTCGCCGTGATTAGAACAAAAACGCACGGACGCGCGGTCGGGCGCTTGCCCGGCGGTTTTACCTGATCATAAAATCAGATAATCATGAAATCAGAGATTTCGGCGACCGAGGCGGCGCGGCGATTTTCAGAAATCCTCAACCGCGTGCGCTACCGCAACGAGAGTTTCGTGGTGAAGCGCGGCGGCGTGCCGGTCTGTGAAATCGTGCCAGTGCGCGGCCGCGCCTTGACCGGCCGCGGCCTGGCGCAACTACTGCGTTCGTTGCCGCGTCCCGATAAGGAGTATCTGAGCACGGTCGAAAAGCATGCTCGAAAACAACCGAAGGCCGAGAAGTCAAAGCGGCCGCGTTGATCGATTCGAGCATATTCATCGCCGCCGAGCGGCTACTTCCGCAACTACTTGGGAATACTGCGGAACAAAGTCGGCTAGAGCCTTGCCACAGGAAAGCCGTTCGGGCTATCGAGCGAGTTGGAATTGGAAAGTTAAAAGGAAATTCTCGCAAATATTGGCGGGGGCAATTTTCATGAGTCTTCCGGTGTGGGAGTTGTCAGCAATTGACCCTGCAGCCAGGACACCCCTGTTTCATCCGAGTACTTGCGTCGTAGACAGATACGGGTAGGCGCGGCGGCGATGCTTGCGACGCTGGCCATCGGCTGCATGCTGGCATCAAACGCGTCGTGCGCAGACCTGTGGTTCGCGAACTACGCCAACGACACCATCGAGTGGTTCTCGGCCAAGCAACTGAAAAAGAGCGGCACGCCCGTTCCCGGTCATTTCGGGCTCGTTCCCGGGATGATCGGTTTGGGCTTCGACTCGTCGCATAATCTGTGGGTAACGGCGGGGGGCGGCGAGGTACTAAAGTTCAAGCCTGCAGAAGTCAAAAAGATGCCAGACACCTTCAAAACCAAGGCATCCAAGACCATCACCAGCTCGACTTTCGATGACATTCTCGGTTGCGCATTCGATGGCCACGGCAATCTGTGGGTGACGGACACGGACGACGCGTTCTACGAATTGTCCAAAGCGCAGCTCAAAGCCGGGGGCTCGCTTACTCCCGCGATCGTCATCACCTCGGCCAGTCTTCATTTTCCGAATTTCATTACCTTCGACAAGTCCGGCGACGCCTGGCTCGACAGCGCAGGCAGCGACCAGCTCATGGAGTTCGATGCCGAACACCTGACCAGCGGCGGCGAGAAATCTCCGGATGTTGTGATCTCCGACGACGGCACCGGAACCAGCCTTAATGCTCCCGGCGAAATCGCCTTCGATACGAGTGGCGATCTGTGGGTGCCGAATCTCAATGGCGGCACAGTCTCAGAGTACACGCCAACGCAACTCGCGGAGTCGGGCAACCCGGCTCCGACGGTGAAGCTTTCCGCTATGTCAGGCAGCCTTGATCGTCCCTGGAGCGCGGCTTTCGATGGCAGCAGTCTGATCGTTTACAACTTCGCCTCCGGCACGTTCTCAGAGTTTTCCGCCGATCAGTTGAAGACGAGCGGCGCGCCGGCTCCCTCGGTCTTTCTCGATGAATCGGACAGCGAAGGGTATCAGATCATCGTCGCGCCGCAGCCGTAGGCTCAACTCCGGCACAGGTCGGTCGTTCGTTTGAACAATATGTCACCTGCACCGGACGTCCGTTACTCCGCTGCACTTACCGGGATGAAGCCGATGGTTCCGTTTCTCAGCTTGACCTGCAGGTAGTTGCCGGTGATTCCGGTCACGTGAACGTACTTCTTGCGCCGCACCTGGCCGACGGTCGAGCTGGTTTCGTCGGGACTCTGGTAGACAGGCGAATTTTTCGTCAGCAGGAACAGCTTGTTGAGCGGCTTGATCGTGGGCGCGACGGCTGCGGTCGTCGACCCCGTCACGGTCGCGGCTCCGGCGGGCGCAGCCGCCGCCGTGGTCGCGGCTGACGCGGGCAGCATCTTGGCGTCAAGCGAGCGGACCTCGTCGAATTCGGCGTTGGCTTCGGCCGCGCGGCCTGGCTCCGCCGCGAGCAGGTTCGCCAGCGCCAGGTGCGACCGCGCGTCCTTGGGATTGAGTCCGATCGCGGTGCGGATTTGATCTTCCGCCTCGGCCAGCTTGCCCTCTTGCCTGAGCACCTCGCCCAAATCGAGATGGTAGTTGTAGCGGTCGGGCTCGAGCGCGACTGCGGCACGGTACTGATTTTCGGCCAGTCCGTGCTGCCCCTGATCGCTGTAGAGATTGCCGAGCGCGACGTGGGTCGCCGCGTTCTTCGGGTCTATTTCGAGCACCTTCATGAACTCGACCTGCGCGTCGGCCGGCTTGTGTTCGAAGATGTAGAGATTGCCGAGCGCTATATGGACCCGGGGATCGCCTGGCGCCAGTTTCTCGGCCTCGCCGTACGCCGTCTCCGCATCGGCGAGCTTGGTCGCCTGCATATCGGCGTCGCCCTCGGCGAGAAAGTCGTCGGCCGACTTGCGATGGCATCCGGTGGCCAGCGCGATCATCGTGGCGGCCACGAAAATGGTTGCGATCCGGTTCGTCAAGCTTCGCTTCCAGTTCATCGTTAGAGGGTTCCTCCGCAATACACTATTCACCATTGTAGCGTGTACTGCTCGTCGACGCCTCTTAATACCGGGTGCAGGGGTCACCCCTGCCCAGGGAAGTGTGAAACCCACGGCGGGTTTCACGTAAGATTAAGGGCCTTCGCCTTTCCCGATTTCCGTTGGATGGTCTCGCGGGTTAGGTTATAAAGATACGCCGTGCGATTTATCCTGATTGCCGCCAAGCAGCTCGAATTCGCCAAGACCCGGCTTGCGCCGGTGCTGCCTCCGGGCGAGCGCCGTGCCCTGGCCGAGGCGATGTTTCGTGACGTGCTGGCCGCCGCGGTCGGCGCCACCGCTGCCGATCACGTGGCCGTGGTCACCTCGGATGCGGGCCTGCTCGCGATGGCGCGCGCGTCGGGTGCGCTGACTATCGATGAGGAGTTCCCGCGCGGGCTGAACGTCGCCATCGCGCTTGCCACCACCGCGCTGGCTGCCCAGGGGGCACGAACGGTATGCACGCTGCTGTCCGACATCCCGCTGACCACCGCCGAGGATGTCGACGCGGTCTTTGCTGCGATGCCCGCCGAAGGCGGCGCCGTGCTGGTCCCCTCGCGCGACTTTTCCGGCACCAACATCATATGCCGCTCGCCGGCCGACGCCGTGCCGACCCGCTTCGGGCGCATAAGCCTGGTACGCCATCTGGACGATTGCCGAAGCTCCGGCGTTCCGGCTAGAGTGCTGCGACTTGCGCGGCCTGCGCTGGATCTCGACGTCGCCGGCGACCTGGCCGAGTTCGAGCGCGCCGGATCCGCCACGCACACGCAAAACCAGTTGGCCCGTCTCGGGATTGCCCATCACTAAAAATTGAAAAACGGACTGAATGTAGATCGTGGAAATGATTGAGCGGCTCGGCGCGCTTGTAATCGACGCCGTGGTCCAGCTGGGCGCGTTCGTGCTTTTTCTGCTGAGCTCGGCGGTCTACGTTTTCCTGCCGCCGTACAAGCCGCGCCTGTGGGTTCGCCAGATACGGATGATCGGCGCCGACTCGCTGTTCCTCATCATCCTGATTGGCGGCTTCACCGGGATGGTGCTCGGCCTGCAGGGTTACAACACGCTGCGGCGCTTCGGCTCCGACGGTGCACTGGGCACGGTCGTTGCCCTGGTGCTGGTGCGCGAACTCGGGCCCGTGCTGGCCGCCCTGATGATCGCGGCGCGCGCCGGCTCCGCGATGGCGGCTGAGCTCGGCTCGATGCAATCCACCGAGCAGATCGACGCGCTGACCGTCATGGCGATCAACCCGGTGCAGTACCTGGTCTCGCCGCGGATGCTGGCGGGCGTGATCAGCTTCCCGCTGCTGACCTCGGTCTTCGACGTGGTCGGAATCTACGGCGGTTACATGGTGGGCGTGGGCCTGATGGGCGCGCCGTCGGGAGCTTATTTCAACGGGATAGCCGCCAACATGAGCGGCCACGACATCATGACCGGGCTGTACAAGGCGCTGGTTTTCGGCGTGGTCGTAATGTGGGTCTGTTGCTACAAGGGATACCACGCCGAGCGGATGGCGACCGGGGTCAGCCGCGCTACCACCGAAGCGGTGGTCCTGTCGAGCGTGCTCATTCTGGCTTTCGACTATTTTCTTACGTCTATACTTTTGTAATAACGCCGTAACAATTGACCACCATGAGCGAAACCGAGAACAATCACAGCGACGGCAATGCGGCCGCGAACGCTATCGAAGTGCGCGATCTGCATAAGCGCTTCGGCCGCCAGCAGGTCCTCGACGGCCTGACGCTGGATTTCCCCGCCGGCAAAATCACGACCATCGTCGGCCCCAGCGGCTCCGGCAAGACCGTCCTGCTCAAGCATCTCAACCTGCTGATGCGCCCGGATTCGGGCACGATTACCATCGACAAGGTCGAAGTGACGGCGCTCCGCGGAAGAGGACTGGACGCGGTGCGCGAAAAGTTCGGGATGCTCTTTCAGGCCGGCGCGCTGTTCGATTCGATGTCGATATTCGACAACGTCGCGTTTCCGTTGGTCGAGAAAACCAGGCTGTCCGAGAGCGAGATTGAACAGCGCGTGCATGAAACGCTAAGAGCGGTCGGCCTCGAGGGGATGGAGAGCAAGTTTCCTTCCGAGATGAGCGGCGGGATGCAGAAACGCGCCGCCCTCGCGCGCGCATTGGTGCGCCGCCCGAAAATTCTCATGCTCGATGAGCCGACCACCGGGCTCGATCCGTCGCGCACCGGCGCGATTCACGAACTTATCCGGCGCACGCAGGAGAATTTTCAGCTGACGGCGGTGATGGTCAGTCACGACGTGCCGGCCGTCTTCCAGGTTTCAGACCGCGTCGCCTTTCTTCATAATGGCCGGACCCGTCTCAACGGCACCGTGGCCGAGGTGATGGCGGCCGGCGACGACGTATTCCAGCGCTTCCTGGCGGGCAAAGCATCTGGCGAGGAGAATGAAACAGCCCTCGCGGGCTGACGATTATGTACGCAAGTCGAACCACGCAGCTTATCGTCGGGATTTTCGCGATTCTCGGAATCGTCGCGCTGGCGATCCTGTCGCTGTCGCTCGGCAAGCTCAGCCTGCTGCCGACCCCCGGGTACACCCTCTACGCAAGTTTCGATAATATTTCGGGCTTGAAGGCAGGAGACCAGGTTCAGCTGGACGGCGTGCAGATCGGCAAAGTTCTACGTATCGGGCTCAAGGACATGCGCGCGCGGGTTGCGCTGCGGGTCGACGACGGCGTGCCGATCGACGCCGACGCGATAGCGGCGGTCAAGACCAGCGGCATCATCGGCGACAAGTACGTGTCGATCGCGCTCGGCCCGAGCGATCGCATCCTGCGCGACGGCGATACGATTCGGCAGACCCAGTCGGCCTTCGTGCTCGAGGACGCTATCGGCCAATTGATAAACAGCTCCGGCAGTTCCGACAAGGATTCAAAGTCGTCAGACTCTGACTCGAAATCCTCGAGCTCGAACTGCAACTGCTCGAACGCGCCCGCTAAATCCGCAAAGTAAGCTGCGAAAAGACAACATGGAAAATATGACAACCCGAAATTCTATGCACCAACTCCGGCGCCGGCGCGCAACCACGATGCTGGCCCTCGCCGCCGCGCTCGTCATGACCCTGGCGCCGTCGAGGTTTATTGCGCCCGCCCGGGCCGACGATCCCAGCTCGGTCGTGCGGACCACCGTCAACCAGGCGCTGAACGTGCTCCGCGACACTTCCACGCCGCTGGCCCAGCGCCAAGACCAGCTTCGCCAGATCGTCTCGTCGACCTTCGATTTCACCGAGATGGCCAAGTCGGCGCTCGGCTACCATTGGAAGCAAATCAGCCCTGCTCAGCAGCAGGAGTTCACCACCGCCTTCGTGGCCTTCATCGAGGATTCGTACCTGAGCAAAATAAACGACTACCGCGGTCAGCAGGTGACCTTCGGCACCGTGTCGAACGACGGGCCGCAATACGCGCAGGTCAATACCGACATCGTTCAGCCCACGGGCGACGCAATCCACGTGAACTACCGCCTGTTGCAGAGCGGCAACTCCTGGAAGATCTACGACGTGACCGTGGACGCAATCAGCATCATCGCCAACTACCGCAACCAGTTTAATCGCGTGATGAATAACCAGGGATACGACAAGCTAATCAGCGATTTGAAAGCCAAGCAGGCCGCGCTTGCGGCAAGCCTTGCGAATCACTAACTACTATAGATTCCGTGCTGCCGGACCGGTACGCTGGCTAGCGGAAATCCAAGGGGCAGCTGGGGAGATCGAAATGACATCTGGTTCGAAACAAGTCGAAAGGACAGGCGGGCTAAGGATGATGCTCGCATCGTCCCTGCTGGCGGTCGTTTCGTTGGCAACGCCCGCCTTGTGCCAGGACGCCGCTCCGCTCTCGCAGAATCCCGCCGCCCAGTCGGCCGCTAGCGCGCAGACGCCGCCGGGTGAGAATAATCAGGTCTATTCGGACCCGCTGTCGGGATTCAACGAGCCGATGTTCACCTTCAACCTCAAGCTCGACGATTGGGTCCTGCGCCCGGTCGCCAGTGGCTACGCCAGCGTCCTGCCGCAGCCGGCGCGCGAGAGCGTGGGCCGGTTCTTTGACAACGTCCGTGTAATCCCGCGCTTCGCCAACAACCTCTTTCAGCTCAAGCTGGCCGAGGCCGGCGGCGAAGTCGCGCGCTTCGGAATCAACAGCACCGTGGGCGTGGCCGGCTTGTTCGATCCGGCCGACAGCTGGTTCGGGCTCAAGGAGCATCCCAACGATTTCGGCCTCACGATTCGCTACTACGGCGTTCCGACCGGCCCCTACGTGATGCTGCCGTTCTTTGGACCGTCGACGGTCGGCGACACGGTCGGCCTGGTGGCGGACGGTGCGATGGATCCGCTGAGCTACCTGGTTCCATGGTGGATAACGCTGGTGGTGAACACGGGCCAGCGCGCAGTCGAAGCGGTCAACTACCGTTCGCTGCATCTGAACCAGTTCGAGGAAGCCGACCGCTACGCGATCGATCTCTACGGCGCGGTCCAGGACGCGTACCTGCAGACGCGCGCGCATGAGGTCAAGAAGCTGCACGAAGAAGAGTGGTAAGCCGAAGTTAGATCAAGCAAAGTTCAAGGATAAGCGCGCCGCGTGACCAAAGGTCCCGCGGCGCGCTTATTTTTTGTGCGCACGCGAGCAAAGGACTCGATCCTAACCTCTCCTTGTCCGAGGAGAGGTCGGCGTAAGCCGCTTGAAAAGCGGTGTCGCCGGGAGAGGTGCAGCGCTCGCATCGCACCAACACCGACTCGTTTAGTCACAATGCTGGACACTGAGGCCGCCACCAGGCAGCAGCACCAGTTTCCGGACTCCATTGCAAAAGAAAAGTGCTCTCGGGTGCGGCGGCATGCGTCCCACCTCTCCCGGCGCCACCTGCGGTTGGCGCCGACCTCTCCTCGGACAAGGAGAGGTTAGGACTCGGACGCGCTGCTGTCCGCGCACCTTCCTCGTCCCTACTTCGAACAGGGACGAAGTCCCGCATCTTCTCCGAATACCAAGGTGCAGGGGTTACCCCTGCCCAGGGAAGGGTGAAACCCAGGAGGGGTTTCACATTCAATCAAGTGATTTACCCTTCCCCAGCGCTACGCCGCCGCCCTCAATTCGCGGCGACGTGTTCCCATGCGTGGTACGAGCTTCTCACCAGCGGGCCTGACTCGACGTGATGGAACCCGAGCGCGAGCGCGGCCGCCTTAAGCTCCGCGAATTCCGCCGGCGGCACGTAACGCGCCACCGGGATGTGATCCGCCGAAGGCCGCAGATACTGCCCCAGGGTCAGGATGTCGCATTCGACGCTGCGCAGATCCCGCACGACGTCGAGCAGTTGCGCGTCGGTCTCGCCGAGCCCGAGCATCACGCCCGCCTTGGTGTACATCGGCTTGCCAAGTCGGCGCGCCGTGTCTTTCGCATGGCGGATGACGTCGAGCGACCGCTCGTAATTCCCGCCCGGCCGCACTGAACGATAGAGGCTGGGGACCGTTTCGATATTGTGGTTGTAGATGTCGATTGGCGATTCCACCACCGTCTCGACGCTGGCGAGTACGCCCTGGAAGTCCGGCACCAGTACCTCGACGCGAGCCGGCTCGGGATTCGCTTTAATCGCACGAGCAGTCGCCGCGAAATGCGCCGCGCCGCCGTCGGCCAGGTCGTCGCGATCGACCGATGTGACAACGACATGCTGCAAGCCCAGCCGCGCGACCGCCTCCGCGATTCGCCGCGGCTCGTCGGCGTCGAGCGGGCGCACCCGGCCGTGCGCGACCGCGCAATACGGACAGTTGCGCGTGCACACATCGCCCATCAGCATGAAGGTGGCGGTGCGATGCGAAAAGCATTCGCCGATATTCGGGCAGCACGCCTCCTGGCAGACCGAATGCAGTTTGAGCTCGCCGAGAATCGCCTTGGTGCGAAAATATTCGGGCGACACCGGAGCGCGCACCTTGATCCAGTCGGGATGTTTCCGCTCAGCCATCGCCAGCCATCAACTCAGGCGTCCGGAGAATCTCCGTCGCGTGTACTGAAATAATTTCTTCATAGCCGAACACGCGCGCGAAACTCTCGCGCATCACGACGGCGAACTCGCGCATCGACACCGCGTGATTCGTCAGCTCGCAGACCGAAGTCATGCGGCATCCGTCGATCCCGCACGGCACGATCGAGTCGAAGTAGCTGAGGTCGGTGGAGACGTTAAGCGCGAAGCCATGCCACGTCACCCAGCGCCGGATGCCAACGCCAATCGACGCGATCTTGCGCGCGCCCACCCACACGCCGGTCATCCCGTCGCGGCGGCCGGCGTCGATACTGAATTTCGCGAGCGTATCGATCATCGCGGCCTCGAGCATGCGCAGGTACTTCGTCACGTCGCGGTCGCGACCCTCTAGCTTGAGAATCGGATAGCCGATCAACTGTCCCGGCCCGTGATAGGTCACCTGCCCGCCGCGCGACACGCGCCGAACCGGCACGCCCGCCGGATTGCCCACGATAAACCGCTCATCCGCCCCGCGCCCGAGCGTGTAGACATGCGGATGCTCCATCAGAAGGAGCGTGTCGCCGACCGCATCGCCAAGCCGCGCCGCCAGCGTTGAGGTTTGGAGCGCAAGCGCATCGTCGTAATCGACGGCGCCCAACTCAGCAACCGCCAGCCTCCCTTTCTGGTTCCCCTTCCACCAGGGGAAGGGGTTAGGGGTTAGGTCGCTCGCTTCATTCACTACGCCGACTCCGCACCCAGCGCGCTATTCCGCGCGACTCAAGATTCTGCCTCTGCTCTGCAACATCCATCTATATATCTATCGCTTCCCCGTCAGCCGCCAAAGCCGCCTGCATGATCGCCTCCGACATCGTGGGATGCGGATGCGCAGTCTTGCCTATCTCGGTGGTCGTCGTCTCGAGCGTCTTGCCGAGCACGACTTCCGAAATGATGTCGGTCGCGCCGTGTCCGATAATCTGGCATCCGATCACTTCGCCGTACTTCTTGGTCGCGACGAGTTTGACGAAGCCGGCAGTCTCGCCAATCGCAACCGCCTTGCCAATCGCGCGAAACGGAAACTTGCCGATCTTCACCTCGATACCGCGCGCCTTGGCCTCCGCCTCGCTGAGTCCTACGGTCGCAACTTCGGGCTCGCAGTAGATGCAGGCCGGGATCGCGAGCAGGTCGAAGCCGGGCTCGCGCACACCCGCCATGATTTCGACGGCGGCGATACCTTCGGCGCTGGCCTTATGCGCGAGCAGAGGCGGGCGCATGACGTCGCCAATCGAGTAGATGCTCGGGACAGCGGTCTGGAACGAGTCGTTCACCTTGATGAAGCCGCCGCGCTCGAGCTCGATGCCGAGTTTTTCCAGTCCAACGTTCATACTAAGCGGCACGCGGCCGACCGCCACCAGCACCACTTCGGCCTCGACGGATTTCTCGGCGCCTTCTGCCATGACGGTGACCGACCATACGTCGCCCTTGCGCGCCATCGACTTGTAGCCGTGCCCGAGCATCACCGTGACTCCGCGCTTGATGAACGCGCGGCGCAGCTCTTCGGCGACTTCGGCGTCCATGCCGGGCAGCATCTGCTTTTCCAGCTCGACGATCGTGACCTTGGCGCCGAACGCGCTGTAGAAGTAGCCGAACTCGAGACCGATCGCGCCGGCGCCGATGATAACGACGCTCGCGGGCATCGTGTCGAGCACCAGCGCCTCCTTGCTGGTGACGACGCCGTCGCCGACCTTCATGCCGGGGAACAGGCGCTCGCCCGAGCCGGCCGCAATCAGAATGCGCTCGCCGTCGAGCGACGCGGCGGCAGGCGCCGGTTTGCCTTCGACCTGCCGCAGTGCCACGGAATGCGGCCCGGTGACAGCAGCGTCGGCCTCGAAGTAGTCGATCTTGTTTTTCTTGAACAGGTAGAGCACGCCCTTGGACAGCTTGTCGGCGGCCGCGCGCGAGCGCGCAATCACCTTGGTGAAATCGAACCGAACCTCGCCGGTCTCGATGCCATGCTCTTTCGCCGCCCCGCGAATAGTGTCCATCGCGGTCGCCGAATTGAGCAGCGCCTTGGACGGAATACACCCCCAATTAAGACAAACACCCCCGGGGCGGTCCCGCTCAACAACAGCAACGCGCATCTTAAGCTGAGCCGCGCGGATGGCGGCAACATAACCACCAGGCCCGGAGCCAATCACAACAAGGTCATACCGAGAATTAGCCAAGACGAAGCCCTTCCAGGAATTTGAATGAATCCATTATTCCCCGAATCTAACCATCGAGTAAGTGCCGCGCGCGACAGCGGCGTGATGAGCAGCTCAGCGCGATTTTTCTGTATCTGGTTCCCCTTCCCGCGCGGGAAGGGGTTAGGGGTTAGGTTGCTCGTCTCATTCGTGACGCACAGCTCCAACGCCCAGTTGCACAAAGCTCTCCTATCTTGGAGGGCCTGCAACTCAACGCTGCAAGGTGGCGAGCCAGCGCTCTACGATGCTTCTGGCCAGGGTCGTGTGGCCGACTCCGCGACGCTTCGCCAGCTTCTTGAGGGTCTTCAGATCGTCCTCATAGAGCCTCAGCGCTATCTGCTCGGTGCGCGCGGGCCGAATCTCGACGTCCAGGTCCTCCAGCTCGTCGGCGAATTCCTCGACGCTGTGATTGCTCCAGAACTTGCGCTCAGCGCGATCGGTCTTGAAGCTCGGCCGCTTGCTTTTTCTGTCTGCCATCTTCATCTTCCTTTGCCGCGCCGCCAGGCGCGGTAACTCCGGATCTCATCTGGCGCTGAGACGCGCGCACTGACACACAGCCGCATCGATGGGTCGAATTCCATCTTGTCACCGACTTTGCTCGTAGGCTGCATAACGAATACGCCCGCCTCGTGGAGATCGCGCGGCTCTGCTGCGCGCAGCACGCACGTCAAAAATTCTCCATCATCCAAAGGGGCTACGACGAACCACCTCGTGCCAGCCGCTCGTCCGCCTCGCCGGACTCGCGCCAGACCAAAGCGGCCGAAGACCGCGTCTGCTACGTCGTCGGCGTCAATTTCGCGCTCTGCCAGATGTTCTAGACTGGCGGCGGTAAACACCAGCGTCCAGCCCACCTTCTGCATACCAAAATGGTATGCAGAAGAGCGGATAGCCCGCAAGAGGTCGGATTCACGCTCAGGAGCTCATCGGCATCCGATTCTGCTATTCGTGTTTCGTTCTCCTGAACTTTCGAACGTTTCACGTGAAACGTTTTGCGTTTAAACTTCAGCGAATCGCGGCCTTTTTTCGGGAATAAGCGTAGATTCGGCGACATTCCTGCGCGCTATTTGTTGCTGATCGGGGCGTCGGTCCATGATTGTTGCGTCATTATGAAAGGGTCTGGTGAGACGCTTATTTCGCCGCGGAAGGGCCAGTCGAGCGCTATGATCATCACGATGACCAGCGCCAGCGTCGCTGCGACTACAGCCGTCATCGCCATGTGCAGGCCGAAGCTTTCGTAGCCGAAAAAATAGGTGTAGCCGGTCGTGATCGCGGCGCCGAAAAAGACTATCGCCCAGATGACGCCCGGGACGTGGCCCTGCACCGCCGAAAGCCGGGCGCTGCGTGCGTCGTAGAGCTCGTTCCAGCTCTTCAGCAACTCGGCCTCGATGACCGCTTGACCGGAAGTCTGCGGCTGGATCGTGGCGATCGCGACCGCGATGTCGCGCAGCGGCTTCCATCCCTGATCGGGCGTCACGCCGTCGCGCTGAATCGGCCATTCGACGTCGATGACAACGGTGACGTACTTCTGCAACGCGTCGCGGATTTCCTTGCCCTTCGCGTCCGGCAAGCCCGCCGTGTCGAGGTACATGCCGCCGGCGTAGTCGGATTCGTTTTCGACGATATCGGACGCTCGGCTGAAAGACTCCCACGTCGCGATCGCGATGAATGCGAGCAGGACTGCGTACAGCACGCTGATGATGGCAATCGTGAAGCCGGCCAAATCGTTGTGAGCCCGGCGCAGGTTGACGTGGACCATGCGATGAAAAATCAACAGACCGCCGCATGCAGCCGAGGTGAACAGTACGATCAGAATGCTGCCCCACAGCCAGGTTGGATTGTTGTAAATCCAGTCGATGATAACGTTCATCACTTCAATGCACCGTCGGCAGGGCTATAGCGGCCCTGATTATTCCCCGGAATTAGAGCAGGCTTAATCGACGCGCGGAAGCCCTGCTTCCGGGCGAAGCGGAACACTCGCCGCGACACATTGATGCCGTCGTGTGTCAGCCGATCATCGCGTGCGCGCCGGCTCATTCGCCCCTCGTCAGTTCCGTTCGTCTGCGCGACGCGGCATGAATCTTGGACTTAGCAAGCTGTACGCATCAGTGGCGGGAAGAGGAGCAGGACGGTGAAATGGTTCAAGCAGCGATCAATCAAAAGGGTTCGCAAAAGGTTTCGAGCCTCGGCCATGAGGAATTAGCTCGCGGCGAGGACAAATTCCGCGCGCTGCTCGAGTCGGCGCCGGATGCGATGGTCATCGTCGACACGGATGGCAACATCGCGCTGGTCAATGCGCAGACCGAAAGGCTTTTCGGATACGCGCGGCACGAGCTGCTGGGCAACCAGGTCCGGATGCTGATGCCAGAGCGCTTTCGCGGCGCGCATCCGGAGCATCGCGCGGCGTACTTCGCCGATCCGACAGTGCGGGTGATTGGCACGGCGCCGGATCTGTACGGCCTGCGCAAGGATGGCACCGAGTTCCCGATGGAGATCAGTTCGAGTCCGCTCGAGACCGAGGACGGGCTGCTGGTCTGCAGCGCGATCCGTGACGTTACCGCGCGCAAAATTGCCGAAGAAAAAATGCGGCAGAGCGAAGAACACTTCCGGCTGCTGGTGCAGGGGGTCAAAGACTGCGCGATCTTGATGATCGATCCGGAAGGCCTGGTCGTGAGCTGGAACGAAGGGGCAGAAAGAATCAAGGGCTACACCGCCGCCGAGATCATCGGCAAGCACTTCTCCTCCTTTTATTTGCCTGAGGATGTCGAAGCAGGCGAGCCGGCCCGCGAGTTGGAGATGGCGCGCAAGGACGGCCACATCGAAACCGAAGGATGGCGGGTGCGCAAGGACGGTTCGCGTTTCTGGGCCGACGTGATCATCACCGCCATGTATGGTCCCAAGGGCGACCTTTGCGGCTTCAGCAAGGTCACGCGCGATATCACCGCGCGTGAGCAGGCCGGGGAAGACGTGCGCGTTTTGACGGCGACCCGCCATGCTGCGCAGCTCGAAGTCGTCAACCGGGAGCTGGAGGCGTTCTCGTATTCGGTATCGCACGATCTTCGCGCGCCGCTCCGCAGCATCGACGGCTTCAGCTCGGCGTTGATGGAAGATTACGGCGACAAACTCGACGAGCAGTCCAAGAGTCACCTGTTGCGCATCCGGGCGGCAACTCAGCGCATGGCTCAATTGATCGACGACCTGCTGAAGCTGGCGTTCGTGACACGCAGCGAAATGCATATGTGGAAGGTGGACCTGAGCGAATTGGCCAACGTCATCCTGGCCGAGTTCGAACGGGCCGAGCCGAATCGCAAAATCGAGTGCGTGGTGCAGGAACACGTTATCAGCCAGGGTGATCCGCTCCTGCTTCGTTCGGTGCTCGAAAACCTGCTGGGCAACGCGTGGAAGTTCACCAGTAAGACGCCGCAGGCAAAAATTGAGTTCGGAACGGAGGATCACGGCGGAGAGACAGTCTATTTCGTCCGCGACAATGGCGCGGGCTTCGATATGACTTACGCGGGCAAACTGTTCGGTCCGTTTCAGCGGCTGCACGTGACCAGCGATTTCCCCGGCACCGGAGTGGGACTGGCGACCGTCAAAAGGATCATCCACCGCCACGGCGGACGGGTGGCGGCCGAAGGTGCGGTAGGCAAGGGAGCGACATTTTCGTTTACGCTCGAGGGCGACAAGCTCGAGGACAGCAAGGTGGATATGAAATGAAAGAGCCAGCGATCTTATTGGTCGAAGATAACGCCGATGACGAAGCGCTGACGATGCGCGCGCTGCGCAAGAACAATATCAGCAACGAGATCATGGTCGCGCGCGACGGCGCCGAGGCGCTCGACTACCTCTTTGGCGAGGGAGCGTATGCGGGGCGCGACACCGGCATGCAGCCGGCCTTGATTCTGCTCGATTTGAAGCTGCCGAAGGTGGACGGTTTCGAGGTCTTGAGAAAACTGCGCGCCGACCGGCGAACGAGACTGCTGCCCGTGGTTATTCTGACCTCGTCCAAAGAACAGCAGGACATCGCGAACGGCTACGGTCTGGGCGCCAACAGCTACGTGCGCAAGCCGGTCGATTTCCAGGACTTTGTCGAGGCGGTTCGGCAGCTCGGCCTGTATTGGCTGGTGCTCAACGAGGAGCCCGTGCCTGAGAGCAGGGGCGGTCCGTGACACGGCCCAGACGAATGCTGTTCGTCGAGGACTCGGCCGACGACGCTGAGATGACTGCGCGTGCGATCCGGGCGGGCGGCTGCGAGCTGAGCTACGAGCGGGTGGATACGGCGGAGGGAATGCAGGAGGCGCTCAGGGCCGGCGGCTGGGACCTGGTGATCGCAGACTACTCGATGCCGTGCTTCCACGGCCTGACCGCATTGAAGATGCTGCGCGAATCGGGACTCGACGTGCCGTTCATCCTGGTCTCGGGCGCGGTGGGCGAGGACCTGGCGGTCGAGGCGATGCGATGCGGCGCGGACGACTACGTATTGAAGAGCAACATGAAGCGGCTGCCGGTTGCGGTCGAGCGCGAGCTGCGCGAGTACGAAGATCGCGGCGCACGCAAACGTGCCGAGGGGCGCTACAGCAGCCTGGTCGAGCGTTTGCCGGTGGGATTGTTCAGATCCTCACTGGCTGGAGACATCCTCGAAGCCAATCCGGCGATGGTCGAGATGCTGGGTTTCAGCGATGTTGAAACTCTCAAGGTAGCCCGTAGCCGGGAACTCTGGGCGCGGCCGGAGGACCGTGCGAAGCTCTTCGAGACGCTGGAACGCGACGGCCTGGCGCAGAATTTTTCGATCGAGGTGCGCCGGCCAGACGGCAGCGTCATCTGGTGCGAGCAGAGTGTGCGCGCCGTCTACGACGACGCCGGCAACGTCGTGCAATACGAAGGCGTGCTGGTGGATATCACTACCCGCAAGCGGGCTGAGGAGGAGGCGAATCGGGCGCGCGATCGGGTAGCCGACCTCGCACTTGAGACGGCACGGATTCGATCGGAATTCCTGGCCAACATGAGCCACGAGATTCGGACGCCGTTGGTCGGAATCGTCGGCACTGGAGAGCTGCTGTCGCGCTCGGATTTGACGCCCGCGCAGCGGCGCCAGGCCGACATAATTCGATCGAGCGGCGACCTGCTGCTGACCATCGTCAACGACATCCTCGACTTCTCGAAACTCGCGGCGGGCCGCGTCGTGCTGGAGAAGCTCGACTTTGACCTGGTCGCATTGACGGAAAATCTAATCGATTCCTTTGCCGTGGCAGCGCGCGCCAAAGGGATAGAGTTGGCGCTGTTTGTCGACCCCAACCTGCCGGCCGGTCTGCGCGGCGATGAAAGCAGGCTGCGGCAGGTGCTCAACAACCTGGTGTCCAACGCGATCAAGTTCACTGAGCGCGGCGAAGTGATGGTTCGCGCCATCAAAGTGGCGGACGCGAGCGACGACCTCGTGCGCTTCGAAGTGACCGACACCGGAATCGGGATCGCGTTGGAGGCGCAAGGACGGCTGTTTCAGCCGTTCGTTCAGGCTGAAGGCTCGACCTCGCGCCGCTACGGCGGGACCGGACTCGGCCTCGTGATCGCGGCCAAATTGGTCGATCAGATGGGCGGCGAAATCGGATTTGAGAGCGAGCCCGGACGAGGATCGAATTTTCATTTCACGGCGCGGTTCGAGCGAGGGGCGGAGATTATTCATCCATGGATGAACGAACGGGCGATCGCATGCTTCAGAGGAATGCGCGCGATCATCGTGAACAACAGTCCGGCCGCCCGCCAGGTAATCGCCGAATATCTCACGTCGTGGGGAGTCGAGTACGTCATGGCCGGCAGCGAGGCCGACACGCTGGACATGCTGAAGCAGAAGCCGAGCGACGCCGGGAAGCAAATCGTCGCGCTCATCGATGAAGAAAGCTCGGAAATGGGCGCGATCAGCTTCGCGCGTACGATCAAGAACAGTTGCGACCCGAAAAATCACAAGGTGGTCGTGTTCAGCGTGGAAAGCGTCGTGAAGAACGCGGCCGAAGTGGTCGACGCATGGATTACCAAACCGGTGCGGCCGTCGCACCTGTTCAGCCGTCTGCTCGAGCTGTGCGGAGAAAGTGAAAGCGTCGCCGCCGCCCGGAATATCGCGGCGCCTGATCGTGCGGGCATCGTCGAGCAGCCGTCGTGGCGCAGGCCGGTGCGGGTGCTGTTGGTGGACGACAACGTGGTGAATCGCACGATCGGGGCGCAGCAGCTTGCGGCGCTCGGCTACACGGCGAAAATCGCGGACGGCGCGCGGCGAGGGTTGGAGATCGTATTCGGCGGCGGTTGCGATATTGTTTTGATGGACTGCGAGATGCCGGAGATGGACGGTTACCAGGCGGTGGCGGAGATCAGACGGCATGAAGGCGAGGGCCGGCATACCGTGGTAATCGCGCTGACCGCGCACGCGGCCGAAGGCGATCGGACTCGATGCATGGGCGCCGGAATGGACGACTATCTGAGAAAACCGGTCAAGCTGCAGACGTTGGCGCAGATGCTCGACAGCTGGGTGCGCGGCAGACCAAGCCAGGCCGTCGCTATGCAGTAGCCAACGGCAGGGTCCCCGCGCCAGCAGCGGAAGCGAGCTACACTTTGCTTTGACCCTGCATGTCACTATACATAATGTAGGAATATGATTCAGCTTGTGATAACGCGGACGGCGCGGGCGTGGCGGGCGATTCTGACCGTCCTGCTGTGCCTCGCGCTGCCGGCTATTGCGCGGGCACAGACTGCCGACACGGTGTACACCGACGCGCTGGTCAACGGCTGGACGAACTATAGCTGGGCCACGGTGAATTTCAGCAACACTTCGCCGGTGCAGGCGGGCAGCGACTCGATCAGCGTCAGCGCTGGGCCTTACCAGGCGCTGTATCTGCATCAGACGGCGTTCAACTCGAGTCTCTACGGGAACCTGGTTTTCTGGATTAACGGCGGATCGAGCGGCGGCCAGCTGCTGCAGGTGCAGGCGACGCTCGACGGCAACGCGCAGACTGTGGTGACTCTGCCGGCGCTCGCGGCGAACAGCTGGCAGGAGGTCAGCATCCCGCTGTCGTCGCTGGGGGTGGCGAATCAGCCGGACATGGACGGGTTCTGGATCCAGGATCGCAGCGGTACGACACAGCCGACGTTCTACGTGGATACCATCACGATTACGGCGCAGCCGCCGCCGAGCGCGGTGAACGTTACGGTGAATGCGGCGGATACGGTGCGGACGGTGGACGCGCGGCATTTCGGGCTCAACACCGCGGTGTGGGACTCGCTGCTCGACACCAGCGTCACGACCGGCCTGCTGACGGGGATGGGCGTCGGCTCGCTGCGATTTCCCGGCGGATCGTTATCCGACGACTATCATTGGGCCACTAACACTACCGACAGCAATACCTGGACCTGGCCTGTGTCGTTCGATCAGTTTGCGCAGGTTGCTACAGCTATCGGCGCGCAGGTCTTTGTCACGGCTGACTATGGATCAGGCACGCCGTCAGAGGCCGCAGCGTGGGTGACTGAATCGAACGTAACCAACCACTACGGATTCAAGTATTGGGAAATAGGTAACGAGGAATACGGCTCATGGGAGACTGACAATAACTCTGTCCCGCATGATCCTTACACCTATGCGGTGCGCTTCCAGCAATATTACACGCAGATGAAGGCGGTTGATCCTACTATCAAGATAGGTGCTGTCTCGATTCCCGGTGAAGACAGCTATGCGAACAACACCAATCATCCGGTGGTCAATCCGGTAACCGGTGTCACGCACAATGGCTGGACGCCGGTGATGCTCGCGACGATGAAGAGTCTTGGCGTCACTCCGGATTTCCTGATCTATCATCAATATCCTCAAAACCCGGGTGGCGAGAGCGATCAAGGACTGCTGGCTTCCACCGGTGATTGGAGCAGCGACGCCGCCGATCTGCGGATGCAACTCAACGACTACCTGGGTGCTAATGTTGCGGCCGGGGTCGAACTGGATAACACGGAGAACAACTCGGTCTCTTCCGGGCCGGGCAAGCAGACCACCAGCCTCGTGAACGGGCTATTCATGGCCGATAGCATTTGCGCGGCGATGAATACCGAGTTCAACGCGGTTACATGGTGGGATCTGCGCAACGGTCAGGAGGCCGGCAACAATAATTCCGTGTCACTTTACGGATGGCGTCAATACGGCGACTATGGTGTCGTCGATAGCGCCAACCCGCCTGGTCCGGCCGACACCTATCCAACTTATTATGTCGAAAGGCTGCTGCAACACTTTGCGCGCGGCGGCGACCGGCTTGTCAGCGCCACCAGCGACTATCCCCTGCTTAATGTGTGCGCTGCGCAGCGGACCGGCGGCGGGTTGACCTTGCTGGTGGTGAATAACAGTTCGACTGACGCGCTCAATGCGAACATCACGATCGATGGCGTGTCGCCTGGCAGCGGTGGAACCTTGTATTCGTATGGGATTCCGCAAGACGACGCGGCTGAGACGGGCGTTGGGTCGGCGGACGTCGCGAGCAGCGCGTTGAGCGGGCTATCGACGAGTTTTTCCTACAGCTTTCCGGCCTACTCGGCCAACGTGATCGCATTCGGCGGCAGCGGTGGCGCTTCGCCGACAGCTACTGCCACCGCCACGGCTACTGCTACGGCGACGCGGACCGCAACTGCTACGGCTACTGCGACGCGTACGGCTACAGGCACTGCAACGGCTACAGCTACCGCGACGAAAACGGCGACTCTTACTCCGACTGCTACAGCCACTGCGACGAGAACTGCTACAGCCACGGCGACTCCAACAGCTACTGTGACAGTCACCGCTACTAGCACTGCTACAAGAACGGCGACAGCTACTGTCACCAGCACCGCGACTGCTACTCGAACTGCCACCAGCACTGCTACGGCCACGAAGACGGCCACCGCGACTCGAACGGCTACAAGTACGGCGACTGCGACACCTACAGTCGCTGCTACTAGCACAGCTACTGCAACTGAAACGAAGACTCCCACATCTACAGCTACTGCCACTTCTACGGCAACCAGGACAGCCACTGTCACTGCAACACCTACAGCTACACCTACCGCGACTTCGACGCCCGTGGCTAACGGCAAGGTTAAACCGACCAGCTTGAGTTTTCAGAAGCGGGACGTTGGGACCAAGAGTGCGGCAAAGACGATTACGCTGAAGAATACCGGGGAGGGTGCTCTCAAGGTTACCAGCATTTCGACTAGCGCGGGGTTTGTTGAGACTAACACCTGCGTTGCGGCGCTGACGGCCGGGGAGAGCTGCGAAATCTCCGTGAAATTCGCGCCTACTGTTACCGGTCAGATCGAGGGTTCTTTGATGATCATCGATAATGCGGACAATTCGCCGCAGGTTGTCGGGCTTAGCGGCAAGGGGATTGCGGCTAAGTGAAGTCTAGCTGATAGCGGGCGACCTAACCCCTAACCCCTTCCCCTGGTGGAAGGGGGACAAGATAAAGAGAGGCTTCGCGTTAGCCGGATTAAGAAGCAGCCGGACGGATGCTCATAGTAGTAGGCTGGCTGGGTTTTCCAGGAAGCGCTTTAGTTCTTGCAGGAAGCGGCCGGCTACTACGCCGTCTACTATTCGATGATCGAACGATCCGGTCACCATCATGGTCTTGCCGACTGCTAACTGGCCGTTGCGTACTACCGGGCGATCCTTGATGGCGCTTACCGCCACGATCGCGGCTTGCGGCGGCACGATTACCGCGGCGAAGTGCTCGATGCCGAGCATCCCCATGTTAGAGATTGAAAAGGTCGCGCCGGACAGTTCGTCTGAGGTGAAGCCGCCGCGGCTGGATTTGGCGACGAGGCGATGCGCGGCGCGCGAGATTTCCAGCAGCGTCAGCCGCTCGCACTCGCGAATCACCGGCAGGATTAGGCCGTCTTCGATCGCGACTGCCACGCCGATGTTGATGTTGGGATGGATAACGATGCCTTCGTCGACGTAGCTGGCGTTGATGCGCGGGTAGCGGCCCAGCGCGAGCGCGCAGGCCTTTACGATGACGTCGTTGTAGGTGACGGTTTCCTCGAACAGCTCGGTTGCTTCGAGCGAGTCCTTCAGGCGGACCGCGTCTTCCATCGCGACTTCGACGGTGACGTAGAAGTGCGGAATCTCGCGCTTGGACTGGGCCATCCGCTTGGCGATCGTCTTGCGCATCGCGGACAGTTCCTCGCGCGAGCCGGGCGCGCCTTCGCGCGGCGAGACCAGGCGGCGGAATTTGAACAGCTGCTGCTCGCGGACGAAGTTGTCGATGTCGCGCTTGGTCACTCGACCGTCGGGGCCGGTGCCGCGGACGTGCGCGATATCGACGCCGGCTTCCTCGGCGGCGCGGCGCGCCAGCGGAGAGGCGCGCAGCTTGTGGCCGTCGGCGGCCTCGGAGTCAGCCACGGGCGCAGCGGCCTCGGGCTGCGCGGGCGGAGCGGCGATCGCGGTTGGCGCAGCGGACAGATTCGCCGACATCGCGGGATGCACGTGCAAATCGCGGGCGGAGGCGTCGGTCACGACCGCGGCCGGCGCGATCGATTTCTTCGGCTTTTCAATTTTTTCATTGGCGGCCGGCGCATCGGTTTTTTTCGCCGGATCCTTGGCGGCTACCTTCGGCTTTATTGCGACGGGCCTGGGCGAGTCCGAGGTGACCGCTGCCTCCGTGCCCGGATCTTCCATCGCTGCTTCCGGGACGGGCTGAGCGTCAGACTTGGAATCTTTTGCGCCCGCGGATTTCAGCAGTGCGATCACCGCGCCGACCGGCGCGCTTTCGCCTTCGTTCAGTTTGATCTGCTCGAGCACGCCCTCCTCGAAGGACTCGAGCACCATGTCGGCCTTGTCGGTCTCGACCTCGGCAATCGCCTCGCCGCGCGCGATTTTGTCGCCGGGATGCTTGAGCCATCGGAGGATCTTGCCTTCCTCCATCGTGTCCGAGAGCTTGGGCATCGTGATTTCGTTGCTCATGTTTCCAGCCCAGCGAGTTAGCGAACTAATTTCAGGTCAACTGCTCAGCCGCCTTGACGATGTCACCGGCGCTCGGCAGCGAAGCATGCTCGAGATGCTTGTTATACGGCATCGGACTGTCGAGCGCAGCGACGCGGGCGACGGGAGCGTCGAGCGAATCGAAGGCGGCCTCGTGGATCTGTGCGGCGATTTCGGCGCCGGCGCCGCCCGTGCGCCATCCTTCGTAAACGACGATGGCGCGCCCGGTTTTTTTCACCGACGCGACAACCGTAGCCATGTCGAGCGGGTTCAACGTGCGCAAATCCACTATCTCGGCGTCGATGCCGGAGTTCTCGAGCGCTTCAGCGGCGGCGATCGCGTCGTATACGCACTTCGAGTAAGTGACAATAGTCACATCCTTACCCTCTCGAACTATACTTGCTTTGCCGAACGGCACCATGAACTCGGGATCTTCAGGCACTTCGCCCTTCACGCCGTATAGTGACTCGTGTTCGAGAAAGATCACCGGATCGACTTGGCGAATCGCAGTTTTCAGCAGCCCTTTGGCGTCGGCCGGCGTGGCCGGGATGACGACGCGGAGGCCGGGGCAGTGGAGGAAATATGCTTCGAGGCTCTGGCTATGCTGCGCGCCAAGCTGATGGCCACCGCCCTGCGGCGCACGAATGACTATAGGCACATTGGCTTTGCCACCGAACATAAAGTGTATTTTCGCGGCGCTATTGACTATTTGATCCATAGCCAGTAGCCCGAAATTTATAGTCATCAACTCGACTATAGGTTTCAGCCCGCCCATCGCGGCGCCAATACCCGCCCCGAGAATAGTCAGTTCGGAGATAGGAGTGTCGCGAACGCGCTTTTCGCCATAGACGGCGAGCAGGCCGTCGGTGACCTTGAACGCGCCGCCGAAGTAGCCGACTTCCTCGCCCATGATGAAGACGCGCTCGTCGCGATCGAGTTCCTCGCGCAGGGCCTGGTTCAATGCTTCGCGATAAGTGATCTGCGCCATCTTGATCTCAGCGGCTCACTTGTCCTCGGAGGCGTAGACGCCCTTGCCGAGTTCATCCATCGAAGGCTCCGGGCTTTCGTCGGCGAACTTGACCGCATCATCGATGGTGGCGTTGACTTCGTTTTCGACGTCCGTGAGCTTCGCTTCGGTGGCGCGCTTTTCGGCCAGCAGCTTGCGGCGCAGGTTTTTAATCGGGTCGCGCTCCTGCCAGATTCTCTCCTCGCGCTTCGAGCGATACTCGGCCGGATCGGACATCGAATGGCCGCGGAAACGGTAGGTGACGGCTTCGATCAGCGACGGGCCGTCGCCGGCGCGTGCGCGCGCAACCGCTTCCATCGTGGCGCCGTAAACCTCGAGCACGTCCATCCCGTCGACGCGCACACCGGGCATCTTGTAAGGCTCGGCGAAGCGGTAGAGCTCCTCCTGGCTGATCGCGTTCTGGACCAGCGTGCCCATCCCGTAGAAATTGTTCTCGCAAATGAAAACCAGCGGCAGCTTCCACAGCGACGCCATGTTGAGCGTCTCGTGGAAGGCGCCCTGCGGCAGCGCACCGTCGCCAAAAAAGCAGCAGACGACTTCGGGGCCTTCGTTGTAACTGACCGCCAGCGCGAGGCCGCAGGCGATGGGCAGGCCGCCGCCGACGATCGCGTACCCGCCCATGAAGCGCAGGTCCTGGTCGAACAGATGCATCGAGCCGCCGCGGCCGCGCGAGATGCCGGTCGCCTTGCCGAACAGCTCGGCCATCACGACCCGCGGCTCGGCGCCCTTGGCGAGGCAATGGCCGTGCTCGCGATAGGTCGAGACGACGTAGTCCTTGTCGTACAGCGCGTAAATCGAGCCGACGGCGACGGCCTCCTCGCCGGCGTAGAGATGGCAGAAGCCGGTGATTTTGCCGCGGCTGTACATCTCGGCGGTCTTCTCCTCGAAGCGGCGGATGAGGGTCATGCGCCGGTAGAGGTCGAGAAGCTGGCTCTCGTGGAGAGTCAGGAGAGCGTGCTGAGCAGCGTGCTTGTCGCGTTCGAGCGCCATGGTGATAAAGGCGCACAGCAGGCGGTGCGCGTGATCAAACTGTAGCCCTATCGTGAATCGAGGTAAACGGTGGTCAACATCAATACAGTTGAGGGAGGAACCTAAAAGAGCGGGCGTTGCGCCGAGGCTGCGACCGGCGAGAACGAGCGGCGATGGATTGGCGACGGGCCGAGCTTCGCGAGCGTCTGCAGATGCTCGTTGGTGCAGTAGCCCTTGTGTTGCGCAAAGCCGTAGCCGGGATATTCGGCGTCGAGATCAACCATCAGGCGGTCGCGGGTCACTTTGGCGATGATCGAGGCGGCCGCGATGCAGAAACTCTTGCGATCGCCACCGACTATTTTTGTCTGCGGCAGATCGAGGCCGGGGATCAGGCGGCCGTCGACCAACACGTGGCCGGGCGCGAGATTCAGGGCGGACAGCGCGCGGCGACTCGCGGACATCGTGGCCCAGTAAATGTTGAGGCGGTCGATTTCGTTGACCTCGGCGATGCCGACGCCGATTGCGATCGCACGTTCACGGATGGGCGTGAACAGCTCTTCGCGCTGCTCGTGGCTCAACTGCTTGGAATCATGCACGCCGCTGATGAACGTCTCGGGTGCGAAGACGACTGCGGCTGCGACCACCGGACCGGCCATCGGGCCGACGCCGGCTTCGTCGACACCGGCGACAGCGTCGATGCCGAGTTTCCACAGACGTCGTTCGTAGCGCAGGTCGGGTCGCTTGCTCATAGTGACTTACGCCATCCGTTTCAGGCGCGCCTTGCGAATCGTTTCGGCCGCGTTGTCGGGATCGTAGATGTCGTTGAGGCGGATCGCATAGTCGGCGCTGGCTGCGGACGCGATGGTGACGTTGCCGAGTCCGAACATTCGTTGGAAGACGCGCTGGTCGACTTCGACCGATCGGATGTCGGCCAGTTCCATCTCGCGCCGGCGCGACGCAACGATGCCGCGCTTTTCGATCAGGCGATCGGAAGTGAGACTCCAGTTCAGGCTGCGTGCGCGGATCATCGTGACGAGAAAGGTCAGCGCGCCGACGCCGATAATCGCGAAGGCGGCCTGAATCGGTTGAAATTTTATATAGAGCAGGCGCCCACCGAACGCGATTAAGACACCGCCGACGAGGAAGCCGTTGGCGTAGTACCATAGAGCGGGTCGGAACTGCGCCAATGCGTACTCGCGCACAGCGGACGGCTTAGGCGCGAACATCCGCGTGCCGCATCGCGAGCAGAAGGCAGCGCCTTGCTGGGTTTCGTTACCGCATTGGGGACATCTCATCGCGCGCCCGCCTCGACCGCCGCCTCAGGAAGAATCGTCGTCGAAGCGATTATGATGATGCGCAGCGCGCCGCGTCAATTGGCGGAGAGAGGGAAGGTGAACAGTTAATTTAATGTGGAACCCGCGGTGGGTTCCACACCTCCCTGGGCAGGGGTGACCCCTGCACCCGGTGAAGAAGAAAGATGCGGGACTTCGTCCCTGTTAGGAAGTTGGTTGGGGGAGGATTCTGCTCTTGCCTCGCCCGTTCCTTTTACGGGAGAGGCGGCTGGCCGCATCGCGGCCAGCGGTGAGGGCTCTGCGGTTCGAGATGTAAGCGCGCAAGGCCGCAGTCTGCCTTGTTGTCTGATCTTTTTTTTGTGTCATTGTGAGCGCATCGAAGGACTGTTCGAGCGCAGAGGATCAACTTTATGAAATTCGGACTATTCGGAATCAACAATGGAGCTTGTGCGTTTCCCAAATGCGCCGCCGCCGTCGCGCGCGCGGCCGAGGATGCGGGCTTTGAAAGCGTGTGGACGGGCGAGCATGTGATATTGCCCGACCCGCAAGCGCCGCCCTCGCCGGTGCCAGCGGACTACCCGATGCTCGACCCCGCTATCTCGCTGGCGTTTGTCGCGGCGCATACGACCAAGATTCGGCTCGGCACCGGCATCATCATATTGCCGCAGCGAAATCCGGTGGTCCTCGCCAAGGAGCTCGCGTCGACCGATGTGCTCTCGAACGGCCGGCTGATTTTCGGTATCGGCGTCGGCTACCTGAAGCCCGAGTTCGATGCGATTGGCGCGCCGTTCGATCACAAGGGCGCGCGGTCGGAGGAATGGCTGGCGGCGATGATCGCGCTGTGGTCGATGCCGAAGCCGGAATTCAGCGGCAAGTGGATCAATTTCAAGGGTGTCAACGCGATGCCGCGGCCCGTGCAGCAGCCCCATCCGGAGATCGTCTTCGGGGGGCATACCAAGGAGGCGTACAGCCGTGCGGCGCGTCTCGCCAAGGGATGGTACGGGTTTGCGCTGGACCTGGACGCGACGGCGAAATGCGTCGAGGGGTTGCGCGCGGCGTGCAAGACTGCGGACCGTCGGTTCGAGGACGTCGAGGTGAGCATCACGCCGCATGCGAAGGTGAAAGTTGATCGCGATACGGCCAAGCGCTACGCCGACCTGGGCGTGAGCCGCCTGATTTTGCTGCCGCGCGGTGCAGACGAGAAGGCGCTGCTCGAACACGTTCGCGAGACTGAGCGGGAGCTGATCGGCAAGGTCTAGCCAGGGCAAGTTCCGGATCGGCAAAGTTTCCGCGCCTCGACCGGCAGTTAGCAAAAGCGGATTCGAGGCAGTCACAACAGGACGACGAGTGTCCCACGGCTGCGACGGCATCCTTTGATGGACCGTGTTCGCGGCGGCTGCGGCATTTTTCGGTCGCACTGGCAAAATTCGACCGCCTTTTGCAATCGATTGTCGCCATAGATTGCTTTATCCGTTGAGATTTCGGGTGCGCGTCAGTCGGCACGTTCATTGCGATAAGCCTAACCAAGAGATGCTAGGCCAACGGCACGAACCAACTAAAGGGATATGAAAAGGGGAACTAACGGATGCTGAAAAATGACGGCAGTCACGTACTGACAGTCAAGGAACTTTCGGACTATCTGAAGGTTCATCCATCGACGATTTACCGACAGCTCAAGCGCGGACGTTTACCAGCGTTCAAGGTGGGCAGCGACTGGCGCTTCAATATCGAATCGATCGACCGGTGGCGTCTTGAGCAGGACACCTTCAAAGAGCTGTAGGACGAGGGCGCGTGTAGCGGGGGGCGACGGAGTCGCGAAGAAAGAGGGGAGTCACGCAGAGGGGCGTCCGCAAGGACGCCCGGCGTGACTGATTTCCGCCTGCGCGGGCAGTAGTTGAGCAGCGCTAGCAGCGGGAGCATCGAGGGATAAATATGCGATTGACTATTGTCGCCGGATTGATCATGGGGGTGTCGCTGGCGGTTCAGTCGGCGGTTGATTCTCATCAGAGAGCTAAGGCCGTTCACGCGGCCGGCGTCGTTCGGGCACATGGGCGAGAGGTAGCACCGTGGTACATCGCAATGAATTCGTCCGCCGACGATTTGCCTCTCCCTGTCAGGGAGAGGCCGCGCCTCCGGCGCGGGTGAGGGTCCGAATTCCGGGATTCCTTCTGCGCGCTGCCGTTGGATGTACCGCTGCCAGGATTCTTCGCTGTGTTCAGCGATGGTACGAAATGCGCGCATCGTCGACGATGCGCGCGACCTAACCCCTAACCCCTTCCCCTGGTGGAAGGGGAACCAGATTTAAGAGACGCCTTCCCGCGCGGGATGGGGAACGAGATGGCGAGAAGCTTCGCCTTCACGGGAATGGGAACCAGATGGCGAGCAGGCCTGCCTTCGCGGGAATGAGAACCGGATAAAAGATTAGAGGGCGATTTTATCAGACCGTTCTGATTGCGCCGGTTGAGGATTCGTCGGCTGGGCCGACGAAATCGAACGCGAGCCATCCGCGGAGCGGATCGACGCGGCTCACCTGCACTCTTATCGGCATCTGATTCGGCAAGGTCGGTGCGCCGTGCAGGGTTCCGCGCACAGCGAAATCGGCGAGCTCGGCGCTTTGGCCTTCGCGGGCGACGTAGGCGAGGATTGGGCCGTCGACGGCGTGGCGTTCGAGGTAGCGGAGAGTCCAGTAGCGCTTGGCGCGGCGCTCGAGCTCGCGGCCAGAGGCTTCGGCGTTTTCGGCGCCGGCGAGCACGGTCAGCAATTCATCGACAGTGTAAATGGGCGGCGTTTGATGATCGCGATTCGCAAGCGCACCCAGCATTTGCCGCTGCAGCACGAGGTCGGCGTAGCGGCGAATCGGCGAGCTCAACTGCGCGTAAAAGCCCAGCCCGATTCCTGCGTGATATTCCGGATGCAGTGACAGGCGCGGGCGCAGCGACGCAATATCGCCGCCGCCAAGTTGCGGCTGCACGCGATAAATGATCGGAATCCGGTTCGCCGCCGCATAGCGGGCCGCGACGAAATTGCTCAGCACCATGAACTCCGCTACCAGTGTGCGGCCCGGCGATGCGTTGTCCAGAACGGTAATGTCGACCTCGTCGCCGCGCACGCGAACCTTTGCCTCGCGCCGCTGAACGAGCACTGCGCCGGCGGTCCGGCGCCGCTGCCGAAGCTGAACGGCTGCGGTGTGCAGCCGTGAGACGGTCGCGGCGGTTTCATCGGCGCGGTTTCCGGATTCCAGAATGCTGTCAACCAGGTCGTAGTCGAGCCGGCGCATGATTGGGATGCGTGCCGGGTAAATCGTGGTGTCAAGGAGCTCGCCGTCGGCGGACAAGCGCACGTCGGTGGTCATCACGGGCCGATCTTCGCCCGCAATCAGACTAGCGGCGCGGCACGAAATCGGATCGGGCAGCATTCTGATGGTCGTTTCGGGCAAATAAACCGTGGTCGCGCGCGCGGCCGCCTCCTGGTCCATCGCGCCGCCCTTGACGACGAAATCGGCGACCAGCGCGATATGCACGCGCACCCGCACACCGCCGTCAGCCAGCGCCTCGCAACTCAGCGCGTCATCGACCTCGACCGTGTCGTCGTCATCGACGGTGACCGCGAATCCGCCGTCGGAAATCGCGCGCGGGCCGGGAATCGCCTCCGCGGCTTCTTTCATGGCGGCCTCGCTGAATTCATCCTTGAGGCCGGCGATGAACGCGAAACGTGGTACGCGCGGCTGCGCGCCGAGGCGCTCGAGAATTTCAAAGGCCGCTTCGGCCGGATCGACGTCGGGCGCCGCCTGCGCGAGCATCTGGGTCATATCGCGGCTGCGCGTAAACGGGTTTTTCAGATAGCGCGACAGTTCTTCGACGAGGGCGGCCGTATCGCCGGCCGGGGGCATCGCGGCACCGCCGAGAGCGTCGCGCAGCTGCTTCTGGATCTTGCGATAGTCGTCGCTCCGCGACCGAATTTTGTCGTTCTGAATCCGCAGCCGTTCTACCTGATCGGGCGTACGCGGCACGAAGTCCATGTGGCGGCGGACGAAGTAGGTGCGATCGTTCAGCAGCGCCTCGAGCATCACGGAGGCCGCGGCATGGGATCGGCGGCCGAAGAACAAGTCAGCGAGCTCCTCGGCGGAAAAACTGCGGCCCTGTTCCTGCGCGACTTCCCACAGGAGCTGGAGATCGAGTTCGGCGGCCAGCGCTGCCCGTTCGCGTTCGAGATCGCCGAGCGTATCGGCGACCGTGTCGCGGTCGGCGCGCCGATCCGGATGGCGCATCAGTACGAGATCGCGCGGAACCAATCGTTCGTGCCCGCCGGAATCGACGACCGCGAGATGGCGTTCCTGTTCGCGCGTGACGAGGGCGGCCTTGAGCCGGCCCTGATCGAGGTACTCGACGACAGTACCGGCGTATTTAATCGGTAGTGACACGACAGAATTCATTTTGACGACCGCAGGGACCTAAGACTATATGGAAGGGCGAACAATCGGCTGAAAGTGTATCGAGCGAGGTTGCTTGAGCAGGAAAATCCAGATTGACGTGCCCGACGAGCTCTTTGCGCAGCTGATGCAGGTGGCGGAGGCGATGGGGATTTCGGATCCCGCGGAGGCCGCGACCATCGGGCTGGCGGAATGGGTCTCGCGGCGCAAGGCCGATCTGGACGACCGGGACCCGAACGAAAAATACGTAGTCAACGAGGCGCTTGATGAACTTGTCGAAAAGAAAAAGTAGCTTCTCGGTTCTCGCCATCGCGTTGAGCGTCGCCGCCCTGACGATCGCCGCGCTGCCAAGCCTGACCAACTCGATCGCGCGCGCGTCGGGCGCGGGACTGGACGTGGAAGTCCCGTTCGAGATCAACGCGCTCAAGGCGCCGGGACTGGTAGCGCCGTACTTTGTGCAGGACAACCACGGCGCGATGGTGGTGTCGGACCAGGCGGGTGGAGTCGACTCGGTCACGTTCGGCGGCAAGGTGACCAAGCTCGCGGACAAGACCAAGATCAAAAATCCGGCCGGCGTCGCGATTGGTCCGGCGGGATTCGGATCGTACGGCGGCAACGTGTTCGTGCTTGCGGCGCCCGGCGGTATCAAGGGTCCGTGCGAGGTCGAACGAATCGACAAGTCGGGCGAGGTCAGCACTTTCGCCAAGCTGCCCGACGCGGGCGCCCCTGCGACCGAATGCCGCGACTTGGAATTTGGCGCGGCGAATTCGCCCTTCGCCGGCAAGCTCTACGCGGTGACCACTGGCAACTCGACGATTTATTCGATCGATTCCTCGGGCAAGGCCAGCGCGTTCGGCACCTACAACAAGCCGGTGCTGTTCGAGCTGACCACGATAACGTTCCCACCGGCGTCCGATTCGAAGGCGGCGGGAATGATGCTGGTTGGGATGCGCGCCAAGGGCGGCTTTGCGGCGAAAGTCGGGCGCATCGGAATCATCGGGCCCGACGGCAAGCTGAAGGACGACGTTTACCTGGTCGGATTCATCCGGCCGTCGGGTTTCCAGTGGGCGCCTTCGACCTTCGGCTCATATGGGGATGAGTTGATGATCGCTGACACGGGCAAATTTGCCTCCGAGAACGACAACGAACGCGACGGCAATGTTTACCGAGTCGAGCGGGACGTCGCGCGTCCGTATGCCTCGGGGCTGATGGATCCGACCGACATGAAGTTCATCAACAACAAGGCGGTGATTTGCGATCCCGCCGAGAAGGGCAGGGGACAGGGCGCAATCGTGATTATCTCGTCGATGCTGTAGGCGCGCGCTCAGTGCCAGGGTTCGCGGACGACTTCGGTGTCGCCGGTCTCGCGATCGACCAGCAGCATCTCGACCTGGTTGTATGAACCCTTGGGGAAGAAGACGTAGCCGCTGACGGTGAAGTCCTTGCGCACTTCTTCGGGCTTGAGTGCGACGGCGTCGATTTGCTGATTGGCCTGCTGATCGGCTCGCGTCTGTCCCCTTTCAGCGCCGCGGAGAATGCCGAAGCCACCGCCGAATGCGGTGCCGATCAGAGCGCCTGCGCCCGGCGAACCAAAGCCCCAGTTGCCCGCATTTCCAGCGGCGCCAGCCAATGCTCCGGCCGCTGCTCCTACTGCAGCGCCGCCGACGCCGCTCACGGCGCCGCTTTCGATCGCGCCCTGGAGTTCCTTGGCACTGCCGGCCTGCCGAGCCGCTTCACCCGGTGGCAGCGGAGCGACGCGCTCGCCGGCGTCATTCAGCGCGAACACCTGGCTCGGCACGACGGCGCGGTCCGCGTCGGTGCCATTGGCGATTGAAACGTAGACGGGAGTTACCTCGCCGACGGTCGGCGCCGCTGCGACGCTGACCGCCAACTGGCCTTGCTGCGCTGTCGCCACCACGTTTGGAGTATGCGCTATCGGGGGAGGCGCGACGGCGCATCCGGAGATTGCGAGTGCCGCCGCTATTGCTGCGACTCTCGCCGGGGTTAGATTTTTGCCGCGCTTCATGAAACCTGCTTTCAACATACCACTTCAATCTTTAGCGCAACACAAGTCTAGACCCCGTGCAATATAGCCGTTTCAGCCGCTTATTCAGGACTTCAGGAACTTCAACACCAGCTCGTTGATATAGTCAGGACGTTCCTGATGCACGAAATGCCCGGCACCTGGCACCAGCTCGATCTTCAATCCCTTCGGGAACAGCTTCTCCATCCCGTCGAGCGTCTCCGCGCCGATGCATCCGTCGTCACGCCCGTGAATCATCATCGCGGGCACGTTGATCGGGATATTCATCATGGCGGCGAGTCCGTTTGGATCGACCGGCGCGCTGAACGCCGGGCCCAGCGTGGCGCGGTAGTAGCCGATTGCTGCTTCGAGCGTACCCGGTACGCGAAACGATTGCTTGAGCGCTTCCATGTCCGCGGGCGCCCATTTCCATCCCGGCGACCAGTCGGCCCACAGCTTTTCCAGGAACGCGAAGTCGTTGAAGCTCACCGCGGTTTCGGCAAGTTTGGTCTGGAAGAAAAACATGTACCACGAGCGGCGCTGCTGCGCGGGACTGGTGACGAGCGCCTCGAAAAATTTCGAGCCGTAGCCGACTGCCGCGGTGACCAGCTTGCTGACGCGATCCGGCGCGGCGGCTGCGGCGCCATATCCGGCGACTGCGCCCCAGTCGTGCCCGAATACGATCGCGTCCTTGTAGCCCAGTGCCGTGATCAACGCGAGCGCGTCTTCCGACAACACCGGAGAATCGTAGCGGCCGTCGGGCGCGGTTTCGGTCGGTGAGTATCCGCGCATGAAGGGCGCGACGCAGTGATATCCAGCAGCGGCCAGCGCGGGCATCTGATGGCGAAACGAATGCGCCGTGTCGGGGAAGCCGTGCAGGCACAGCACGAGCGGCCCCTCGCCCATCTCGAGCACGGTGAAATTCAGGTTGGATGCGCGGACGACGCGTTGCTTCATTTGCGCTGGCATAGTGCGTCGATTCTTAGCGCACGCTTCACGCAATGACAAAGCGCGGCCGCTGGAATGCGCGCGCGATTCGTGATCATCTGATCGCGAGCCCGCATGGACGAATCGATTTCTCCCGCCACCGTGAATCCCGCGGCGCGACGCGATGCGCTGCGGGAGCTGGCCGTGCTGTTTCTTCGGCTCGGCACGCTTTCGATGGGCGGTCCCGCCGCGCACATCGCGATGATGGAGGACGAGGTTGTCCGCCGGCGCCGATGGATGACGCACGAGCGTTTCCTCGACATGCTTGGCGTCTGCAACCTGATTCCCGGGCCCAACTCGACCGAGATGGCGATTCACGTCGGGCATCTGCGCGCGGGATTCGCGGGGCTGGTCGTCGCGGGCGCATGCTTCATCATGCCGGCCGCGGCGATCGTGCTCGCGATCGCGTGGATGTACGTGCGATTCGGCACGATGCCGCAGGCGGTCGGGCTGCTGTATGGGATCAAGCCGGTGATCATTGCGGTCGTGCTGCAGGCGCTGTGGGGACTGGGCCGCACGGCGATCAAGACGCGCATGCTCGCGGCGCTCGCGATCATTTCGCTGGGTGCGTCGCTGCTCGACGTGAACGACATGATCGTCCTGCTCGGCGGCGGAATCGTAATGATCGCGATTCGCGCCTTCGAGGATCCTGCGGGCACTCGCGCGACGCTGGCCGCAATTCCGACTGCCGCTGCGCGGGCGACCGGCGCGAAGGGAGCGGCGCTCGCCGTGACGATGGTTGCAGTCCCGTTCAGTCTCGTCACGTTGTTTCTGTTTTTCCTGAAAGTCGGCGCGGTGCTGTTCGGCAGCGGTTACGTACTGCTCGCATTTCTGCGCACCGACCTGGTCGATCGATTGCGATGGCTCACCGAGGCGCAGTTGCTCGACGCCGTCGCGGTCGGCCAGATCACGCCGGGGCCGGTGTTCACGACCGCGACTTTCATCGGCTACCTGCTCGGCGGATTTCGCGGCGCGGTCGTCGCGACGGTCGGGATTTTCCTGCCGTCGTTTTTCTTCGTCTCGATCAGCGGGCCGCTGATTCCGCATCTGCGGCGCTCTCCGCTCGCGGGCGCATTTCTCGACGGCGTTAACGTGGGCGCGTGGGCCTTGATGGCGGCGGTGACAGTATTTCTGGCGCGTGCGGCAATCGTCGACGTCACCAGCCTCGCGCTCGCAGCGGTCAGCGCGTTCCTGCTGATTCGTTACCGCTTGAACTCCGCATGGCTCGTGCTGGGCGGCGGACTCGTCGGCCTTGCGATGAGTCCGTGGCTGGTACGCTAGATTTCTTCCGTGTTACATAGGGAACATTTGTTAAAGTTTCACATTACGCGATGCGGTGTTCGCGCGAACGTGTGTAGCGCCCCGCATCGCTATCCTGTAATGTCCTAGTCCGCGACGGCAAGCACATTCCGCTCTCCCGCCTTGGATTCAAGGGCATCCCGGTTAAAAGTGAAAATGTGCTGATGCTGGCGGCAGCCAAAAAAGCGCACTCACGCGCGCGGCCGCCCGAGCATCACCATCCGTGCAACCAAAGAGGCGCGGGCGGCGGTGTGGGCAAAAGTGATCGGTGGAGACACGAATGGCAGCAGTTTTCAGGACAGCGAGCACGATTGAAGCCTTAAAGACCGAGCCGTGGAACAAGCCCTGGTGGCATGCCACGGGGCGCGACATTTCGATACTGTTCTGGGTTTTGCTCATTCATATTACCGCCGCGATTGGACTCGTGCTTTATCCGATTCCCGGCTGGCCGGTATTTCTCGGCGCGGTGGCGCTGGTGTTCCTCGGCGGATTGGGGACGACCGTCGGGTATCATCGCGCGATTGCGCATCGATCGCTCACGCTGAATCCGTGGGCGCGTGGTGTGCTGATTTTCCTGGCGATGTTCAACGGATCGGGCGCGCCGACCACGTGGGCCGCCGGTCATCGGCTGCATCACGCGAAGGCTGACACCCCGGAGGACATTTCGAGCCCGGTCTGGGGCGGTTTCTGGTGGGCGCATCTGCGATGGTTGTGGCAGGCTGGCGAGCCGCCGATCGATCGCTACTGCCCCGACTTGAGTGGCGTCGAATATCGGGCGTGGCGATGGATCCAGGTGCCGATCCTCACGCTTTCATATCTCGGTGGATTATATTTCAGCCCGGTTGCATTTTTCTGGCTGGGAGCAATTCGCCTGTGCTTCGGATTGCATGCGCAATGTTTCGTCAACAGCGTTTGCCACACCGAGCCGGGTATCGAGGTGGGCGAGGACTCCAGCCGCAACGTGACGTGGCTCGCACTGGTGCATCTGTTCCAGGGCGAGAACTGGCATCGTAATCATCACGCTCGCCCCGGTTCTGCACGTCTCGGATGGAGCTGGCGTCAGCCCGACGCCGGCTACGCGCTGATCCTCGCACTCGAGAAACTCGGCCTTGCGACCGACGTTCGCCACGGCACCCCGCACGGCCGGGGCAAAGACGGCAGGGCCGATCCGAGCGATTTGATGACGCGCGCCGATATTCTCGATCCCGCCGCATAAATCTCAAGCGCAATGGGCCTTTCTTTCGCGTAACCCGCCGGCGGGACGTGCGTATTCCTTGTGAGAGGAATGTACATGAAAACCGCCGGCTTTATTTTCGCCGCTGTCCTGTGCGCAGCTATAATGTTTGGTACGGTAATGGCCGCGGCCAATGCGGGTATGATGACTCGGGTCGCGTCGTCGTCGGCCACAACGACTCTTTAATCCACACCTGATTATTAGACCAACCGTGGCGTGTTTGTAGTGCAATCGATGAAACCGCACTCCAAACGCGCCAGTCTTGCCGCGATTTGCGCACTGATACTGCTGACGTGCGTGCGCGTCGCGTTTAGTGCGGGCTCGCAAACGACACCGCTCATAACCGAAGATATAGATGAGAGCGCGCTGGTCACGCTGACCGGCAATACTCGCACCGAGGCGACTGCCGCCAATGATCGAGGCGCGGTCGCGCCCGACTTTTCTATGGGGCACATGCTGCTCCAGTTGCGACGCTCACCTGCGCAGCAGCAGGCGTTGGAAAAATTCCTCGGTCAACTCGAGGATCCCCAGTCGCCGAACTATCATCACTGGCTCACCGCGGTTGAATTCGGCGAGAAGTACGGACTTGCGGGACAGGATTTGACCAGGATTACGGGATGGCTTCAGTCGCACAGCCTCACCGTCAACAGCATCTCTCCGAACGGTATGGTGATCGACTTTTCGGGCAACGCGGGCCAGGTGCGCGAGGCCTTCCATACCGAGATTCACAATCTGATGGTGAACGGCGCGGCGCATATCGCCAACATGAGCAACCCGCAGATTCCCGCCGCGCTGGCGCCGGCTGTCGCGGGCGTCGTGTCACTCAACGACTTCAGGCCGCACCCGCTGAACCTGCCGCGCCCTGATTACACAGTCAGCAGTGAAGGTCAGACGCTGAACCTGGTGGTGCCGGCGGACCTCGCAACTATCTACAACCTCAATCCTCTGTTCTCGGCTGGTTATTCCGGACAGGGACAGACGATCGTCGTGCTCGAGGACAGCGACCTCTACCAAACCTCGGACTGGAACACGTTTCGCAGCGTGATGGGACTCGCGAGTGCCCACCCGGATGGCTCGCTGAGCCAGGTTCATCCCGGCAATTGCTCGGACCCGGGCACCAATGACGACGACGGCGAGGCCGAGATCGACGTCGAATGGGCGAGCGCCGCGGCGCCGAGCGCTGCGATCCAGATGGCCGCATGCGCCGACACTGAGACCACGTTCGGCGGCTTCATCGCGCTGTCGAACCTGCTTAACGCCTCGAAGACGCCACCGGCGATCGTGAGCATCAGCTACGGCGAGTCCGAGGCTGACGATGGCGCCACACAAAACGCTTACATCAATTCGTTGTATCAGCAGGCGGTAAGCGAAGGCGTGTCGGTGTTCGTCGCCGCGGGTGACGAGGGCGCTGCCAGCTCCGACGCCGGCGAGAGCACGGCGAGCGACGGCATCGGGATCAGTGGATTCACTTCGACGCCGTACAACGTATCGATGGGTGGCACCGATTTCGGCGACACCTACGCCAATGAGAACAACACTTACTGGAGTGGATCGAACGGCGCGACCGACGGATCGGCCCTTTCCTACATTCCGGAAATTCCGTGGAACGATTCATGTGCGAGCGCGTTGATCAGCAGCTACCTCGGGTACGGCACCCCCTATGGCTCGAGCGGATTCTGCAACAACTTGACCCCGGAAGAGGAAGATTTCCTGGTCGTCGCCGGAGGCAGCGGCGGCCCGAGTGGCTGCGCTACCGGCACTGCGTCGAACGGTGGCGTCGTCAGCGGAAGCTGCAAGGGTTACCCCAAACCGAGCTGGCAGTCCGTGCCCGGCAACCCCAACGACGGTGTGCGCGACACTCCCGACTTATCGCTGTTCGCGGCCGACGGAGTTTGGGGTCACTACTACGTGATTTGCTATTCCGACCCTGCCAGGGGCCGTTACGGCGCGCCATGCACGGGAGCGCCGAGCACGTGGGCAGGTTTTGGCGGAACGTCGTTCGCCTCGCCGATCATGGCGGGAATTCAATCGCTGATAAATCAGAAGACCGGGAGCCGACAAGGCAATCCGAATCCCACTTATTACGCGCTGGCTAAAGCGGAGTACGACGGGGGCGGCAGCGCCTCATGCAATTCCTCGCTCGGCAACGGCGTCGACAGCTCGTGCATATTCCACGATGTCACGCAGGGCGATATGGATGTGCCGTGCACCGGTTCGCACAATTGCTACATGCCGTCGGGCCGGTACGGTGTGTTGTCGACTTCCAACTCCGAATACGAGCCGGCCTATTCGGCGGCGACCGGATGGGACTTCGCAAGCGGCCTCGGGAGCGTCAACGCATACAATCTCGTGATGGCATTTGGCGGCACCGTCGCAACGCCGACCCCTACCGCTACGGCGACGGGAGCAACTCCCACACCGACCGCGACCCCAACCAGCGCAGGTCCAACTGCCACGCCGACTTCAAGACCAACGGCGACGCCAACTCCTACTTCCACGCCGACCAGCGTTCCCCAGTCGCTGACGATCAACCCGTCGTCGGTGGATTTCGGCAAAGTGAAAGTAGGGAACATCGGAAGCATGACGGTGAAGATCACCAACCCGTCCAAGCACGGAATGCCTGTCACCTTCGGCAATCCACTCGCGACGGTTCCACAGACCGAGCCGCAGGTCTTCTGGTCGGGCGCGTCGAATTGTCCCGCGCAACTCTTGCCGCAAGAAAAATGCAAGCTGGTGGTGCAGTTCGCTCCGGAGGTCCCGGGAAAGGCCTACTCCACGCTGACCATCTTTGACAACGCAGGCAACGCGAACCAGGAGATCGAACTGGTCGGCAAAGGCAAGTGAGCGCGGTTACGCGGGGACTTTCGCAGCGAGGTTGAGCAGTTCCTGCAGCGTCTGGTTGAAGCGGTAGAACTTGTCCTCGCGCAACTGATCGGTCGACTCCAGCCACAGCTCCTCGCCCACCAGCGCGAGCGAGCTCAGCGTATGCCGAAGCTGCGGACGGCCGTGCTCGGCAATCTCACCCAGCATGCGATCCCAGATTTCGCGCTTGCCGCAGATGACGAAGTCGGGATCGTACTCGTTGAGATCGGCGACCGGCTTCGCCTCGGTCAGCTGATAACCATCGATCACGAGGCCGACGATTCGATCGCCGCCGTTGCCGGTGTTGTTCGGCACGACGCGCACGGCGAAGCGCGTCTCCGCGTAACCGAGCCGCCTGAAAAGCTCACCCTCGGCATGCATCAGCTTGCCGAGGGTGAGAAACCACTCCGAATCGGGAAACGCCGCCATCAGGCCGCCGCTTCGAACAGCTTGTTGAAATCCGTCGGCAGGATGCATCGTGGACGCCGGTCGAGTCCGGCGGAGTCGCACCGCTGCAGGTACTCGTGCACGATTCGCCGCCACAACTGCCCCTGCAACTCCATCCCCTTGTCGAAATGTTCGACGCCGCCGCCCATCAGGATTGCCATCGGCTCGACCGCTTCCGGCACGCTGAAGGTCTCGAGCAGAATCCGCTCGGCGTCATCGAGCTGCTCGTGCAGTTCTTCGGCGACCGCGGGATTCGCCTTGAGCTGCGTGCGCAGATGCATCGTGCCGAAGCCGACGTGGCGCGATTCGTCCTGCATACAGCGGCGGAAGATTTCCTGATCGACGCGGCTCGGCGCCAGGAACTCGCCCTGGCGGAACATCGTCAGCACGAAGCCCTCGCCGAGCAGTTGCAGGCGGCCGGTTTGCGCCGAGAAAGTCGGGCAATCGAAGATTCGCTTCAACGACAGCTCGCTGATCGCGCTGGCCTTGCCGAGGCCGCCGCCGTTGGCGAGCGCGCGCTTGCGGAACACGTCCATGTGCCGCGCCTCGTCCATCGCCTGCGTGGCGAGGAACATTTTCACTTCGAAGAAGTCGTGATTCATCTGCCCCATCCATCGCGTCGGCGCGTCGGCCGCGATGAATTCCACTTCGGTCAGGAACGTGCACAGCTGGCACATCGCGCGCTCGAGGTCGTCGGGCAGCGGCTTGAGTTCCGTCCACGGGATGTCACGGGCGGAGCTCCACTGGCGCGTGACCGCTTCTTCGTAGAGCTCGCTCACGTTGTCGGCCCAGCACTCGGCCTTCTCGTTGATGGTAAAGCCGAGCGAAGGCAGATCTTCGGAAATCACCGCGCCGCGCGGCGCCATCGATTTATGCGCGCCGCCGTGCTCGGGAATGATTCCGTAGCTGCCGATCTCGATATCCTTCAGGCGCAGGCCGAGGTTGCCGGGCTTGGCCCGCGTGCCCCATTCGCCCATCTGGTTCATCCAGCCGAGGTCGGGCGTGCCGGTTTCGTAGAGCTTCTGCAGGTAAACTGAGGGCTCAAGTTTGTATTTTGCTTGCGAACCGACCCGGTCTTCATCCTTGATATGGACTGTCCCCATCGGCGGTCTCCTCGAAAGTGTCGCAGATACGTGTTTTTCAGTCGCGCGGAACTCGCGCTAAAAAAGTCTCGGCCCAAATCCCCAACTAATAGTTGGGTAGCAGAAGCATTTCTAATAAGTCAATCCAGTCCGGTTGCTCGATCCGAATCCGCAGCGGTTTTACATTCCCGCGCGCCGATGCTTTGGTAGGCCGGTAAAATCGAAATTGAAACGGAGGACGCACCGTGTCGGTACTCTCGGAATTCAAGCAATTCGCGATCAAGGGCAACGTCATCGATCTGGCGGTCGGCTTCGTAGTCGGCGCTGCATTCGGAAAAATCGTCACCTCCTTCACCAACGACATTCTCATGCCGCCGATTGGGCTGGCGCTTGGCGCGGTCGACTTCTCGAACCTGTTCATCAACCTTTCGTCGAAGCACTACGACAGCCTGACGGCGGCCAAAGCCGCCGGCGCGCCGACGCTTAACGTCGGCCTGTTCCTGAACACGATCGTCGACTTCGTGATAATCGCGTTCGCGGTTTTCCTGCTGGTCAAATGGATCAATCGTCTCGTCGGACCCGCGCCGGCCGCGCCCACGACCAAGGACTGTCCCTACTGCCTGAGCGCGATTCCGCTGGGCGCGACCCGATGCCCACATTGCACGTCGGAATTGAAGGCGGCCTGAAAATGTGAAGGCGCGCACGGAACCCGCCGCGCGCGCCTCCAGTACGTTGAACTTGTCGCTATTCGCCCGCTTGCGCGACGTCGGCCATCGCTTTCGCGGCGCGCTCGCAAATCTCACTCAACACTTCGTCAGTGATCACGGTCGAGAGCGCGATCATCCCGCGCGGCGCCAGGAAGAGGCCATTGTTGAGGGCCGCGAGATGGAAGTTGCCAATCGCGCGTGCGTCCTCGCGCGCAATCGTCGCCGGCGGCGGCTCCTTGAGAAAAAATACGTTCATCAGTGAACCGTAATGGCGCACGGAAAACGGCAGGTCCACTTGCCGTGCGGCGCGCGCCAGTTCGGCTGCCAGCCGCTCGCCCTGCACCGCCATCTTGTCGATTCGCGCCTGCGTCAGTTCGCGCAATGAAACGGCGCCGGCCGTGCAGGTGACAGGATTGCCGTTGAAGGTCCCGGCATGGAAAATCGAGCCGCGATTGCGCGGATCGAAGGCCGACATCACGTCTTCGCTGCCGCCGATCGCGCCAACCGGAAAGCCGCCGCCGATGATCTTGCCGAACATCGTCAGGTCCGGCTTCACTTCGAACAGCTGCTGGCCACCGCCTTCGGCGAGCCTCAACGTGATCACTTCATCGACCACGAACATCGCGCCCGCGCGCCGCGTCGCTTCGGCCACGCGCTCGAGGAATCCCTCAGGCGGCTCGACGATTCCCGCCGACCCGAGTACCGGTTCGAGGAACACCGCCGCAATTTCAGAGCCGCGCTCCGACAGCAGCGCCTCGAATGCAGTCGCCTCGCCGAAGTCCGCGAGCATCGTGCGCTCGCCATCCTGACCGGCCAGGCCAACCTCAAGATCGTCGTACGATCCATGATAACCGTAGCGCGCCATCAGGATCAGCTTGCGGCCGGTGAGGCGCCGCGCGACATGCGCCGCGAGCATCCCGGCTTCAGTTCCCGAATTGCAAAATCGCACGCGGTCAACAGATTCGACGCGCTCGCACAAAAGCGTCGCCAGCTCGACCTGCGCCTCGGATCGCGCGCCCCACGAGCTGCCGTCGCGCACCGCCCGGGTGACAGCTTCGACCACCGGCGGATACGCGTTGCCATGAACGAGGCTGGTGTAGTTGCCGAGCAGATCGACGTACTTGTTGCCGTCGACGTCCCAGAGGAACGGTCCCTCGCCGCGCTTGATGGTGAGCGGGTAGGGCCGGTAGTAAGTCGTGGTGCGAGTGTCGCCGCCGGGCATCACGCGCTCGGCGCGCTTGGCGAGCTGCGCGGATTTCTCGGTCGCTCCGCGGTAGTTTTCCTCGATACTGTTCACCGTTGCCACACCCCGATGATTTCCGACGAGCGGTTGTGCCTCTGCTTCCATTTTTATCCTCCATTATTTGCGGGCTGGTCGCCACCGCGAACCTGGATCCCGCCCGGCACCATCACCGGCGTCCATATTGTTTACACCGAACGTTCGGATGCGTCAAATTGTAAGAAATTATAACATGCTGGCAGTACGGGGTTACTTCCAGCCTTGGGAGCGGCGTGGCGGGCGCTTCAGAACTGCACTGGCAACGATTCCAGACCGCGAAAACGCCCCATCGTCTTCCATTTGAGCTGATCAGTCCCGAGCCGCAGCCGCGGCATTCTGCGCACGATCGCGCCGACCGCGATCTGCGCCTGCAGGCGCGCCAAACTCGCGCCGAGGCAATAGTGCGCGCCATGGCTGAAGGCCAGATGCTCGCCGTCGGCGCGCGCGACGTCGAAGCTATCGGGATCGGGGAACTTCGCGGGATCGCGATTCGCTGCGCCGATCAATACGGTCACGACTTCGCCGCTCGAAATTTTGCGCCCGCCAATCTCGAGGTCGTCGGTCGCGACTTGCGGATTCGGCGCCTGCGTCGGGCTGTCGTAGCGCAGCGCCTCTTCGATGGCGCTTTCGATCAGTTGCGGATTCTCGCGGAGCCGCTTGAACTCCTGCGGATTTTGCATCAGCGCGAGTAGCGCGCTTCCGATCAGATTGCGCGTCGTGCCGTGGCCTGCGGTGAATAGTTGCTCGGCCATTGTGACGACTTGATCGTCGGTGAGCCGGAGCCCGCGCTCCTCCACCGCCATCATAGCGCTCATCAGGTCGGCTTGCGGCCGCACGCGGCGCTCCTTCACCAGCGCGCGCAGATACTCGATGAACTGGCGAGCCGACCGATCGCCCTCGGCCATCATCGCAGGCGTGCGCACGATTCCGCGCGACAGGATAACGCCGTCCACGAAGCCGCGCAGCATCTTCCAGTCCTCGCGCGGCACACCGACCATCGCGGAGATTGCGTCGGCTGGCAGCGGATATGCGAAGTCGGCGATCACGTCCATGCGGCCGGCGCCGGCCAGACCGTCGAGCACTTCTTCGACGCGTGCTTCGAGGTTGGGACGCGCCGCCGCGATCGCATTGGGCGAGAACGCCTTGGCCGCGAGACCCTTCAGCGCTGTGTGATTCGGCGGATCGTTGAACGCCAGCTCGCCCGCCTGCAAATCGAGGATCGGCTGGTCGCCGAACTTCGCACGCATCTTGTCGAGGAACGCGACGCGGCTGAAGCGCCGATCGCGCAGGAACGTGATCGCGTCCGCGTAACGCGTCAGCACCCAGCCGTTGATGAACGCGCTGAAATGAACAGGGTCGTCGGTGCGCAGCCGATGCAGGAGCGGGTACGGATCGGGATGCCCCGGCAGAGTCGGGTCAACGTCGGTCGGGAAGCTGTCTTCGGCAACGCGCATCGCGGAGGCCGCCGCTTACTTCACTGCGGCGATCGCTTCCATCTCGACCATCAGCCCGTCGATCGCGAGCGAGGTCACGCCAACCATGGTCGAGGCCGGCGGCTCGCCGTCGGGGAACAACTCGGCGCGCGCCTCGCGCATCGCCGAATAGTCGGCCTGCTTGTAGTTGACGATGTAAGTATTGGTCTTGACGATATCCGCCGCGGTGGCTCCTGCAGCGGTCAAGGCGGCTTTCAGATTGGCGGCGGCCTGGCGAATCTGCGCCTTGAGGTCACCGGGTCCCACCAACTTGCCTTCCTTGTCAACCGATACCTGGCCCGAGATGAAGACCAGCTTCGCCGGCCCGGCGATGGTCACGACCTGGGTGAAGCCGCGCGGCGTCATCAGGGTATCCGGATTGAGATATTTTTTTTCCATGGTTCGCTCCTCACTCAGGTTTTCGATTTCCCGTCGCCGTACTGCAGCACCTGCACCTTCTCGACCGTGATTAGTCCCGAGCCCATCATCTTGTCGAGCACCGGCAGGAACGCGTCGATGTTCGCCTGGCTCTCGACGATCTCGACGACCATCGGCAGGTCTTCCGACAGGCGCAGAATTTTCGCCGAATGCAGATGGCTCGATCGGCCGAAGCCCATCGGACCGCGCAGCACAGTTGCGCCGCCGAGTTGCATCTCGCGCGCCTTCAGCACGATCGCCTCGTACAGCGGATGGTGGTTTGAGCGTTCGCTTTCGCCGATAAAAATTCTGAGCAACACTGCATCGCGTGGGATTTGCATAAACTACACTCCCCGGTTGATCGCCGCCGCAGCTATATACCCGACCGATACTGACACGAGGCACAGGATAACCGAACCCGCAGCGTTCATCACAGCCGGAATCCACTCGCCGGCCTGCATCAGGTAAAGCGTCTCGAGCGAGAAACTCGAAAACGTCGTGTAGCCGCCACAGATTCCGATCATCACGAATTGCCGCGCCGGCGTGCCGACCAGCAGGCGCCCGTCGGGCCCCGTCAGCGTGGCGAAAAACCCGATCACCAGGCAACCAGTGATGTTCACGAGCATCGTGCCGTAGGGAAACCTGCCGCCGGTGAGCGCGGTGATCGTGCCCGAGACGAAGTAGCGCCCCATTCCTCCCAGCGCGCTGCCGATCGCAATCAGGATATACGCGAGCACCTCTAACCTCCGATCAAGTTGTGGCCGGGAGATGGCCGGCATCGGCGACTGCGTTCACGATGAGATGAAGATAGATGAGTCCGCCGTACGGATGCCACCGCTTGAGCATCGTGGCGACGTTGTCGTAAGTCGGATCGCCGTCCGCGCCGAGCCATTCGAAAAGTTTGTTGCGGCCGCCGACGTCGTCGCCCGGGAAAATGTTGATGCGGCCGAATCCGCGCAGCATCACGTACTCCGCCGTCCAGCGGCCGACGCCGCGAATCTGCGATAGACGTTTGATGGCGTCGTCGTCGCCGAGCGCGCCGGTCGAGGCGAAATCGGGATCTTTTCGATCGATTGCAAGCCGCGCAAGGCCGATGAGGTATTCGCCTTTCTGCCTGCTAAGGCCGAACGCACGCAGCGCATCGGGATTCGAGCGCGCGATGGCGGTCGCGGCGGGGAACGACCGCATCGCAGTCGCGCCGTCGGAGTCCTCGGGAATTCCGCACGATTGCGCGATGCGGTTCAGCACGTGCATTCCGGCGCTCAGCGAAACGAGCTGGCCCGCGACCGCATTCGCAAATGCTTCGAACACCGTCGCGTAGCGCACCGGTTTCATTCCGCGCAGTCGATCCGCCAATTTGCGCAATTGCGTGTCGCCGCGCGCGAGCCGGTAGAAGTCTGACAGGTCGCGCTCGAGGCCGAGCATCCTCGACACGACCGCGGCTGCCTCGGCCTTCACCGCGCGCGGCCGCGTCGCTGAAATTCGCACTTCGATTTCCGGATGCGCACCTTGCCGTGTCTGCGTGACTGCGATCGCGACCGGCGCGTTGCCGATTACCAGCACGCGCCGCCAGACGCCGTCATCGAATCGATCGACGACATTATGCGCGCGCCTGCGTAGCGCCCACACAGTCAGGTCGAGCCGAAACGGTGGCCGCGGCCGAAGCGTGAACGTCAGCGCTGGCACTCGGTGACGTTACTCGATGCTGTTATCGGGAGTGTTCTGCTGCGTCGAGGTGCTCGCCGGCTTGCTGCTCTGCGTGTTCGACGCGCTCTGCGTCGAGGGATTGTTCTTGTTCTGCTCGTACTTGTAACCCGAGTACGCGAGCCCCGGAACCATCAGCGCGAGACATCCTGAACAGCAGACGGCCGCTCCCATAGCCAGCGCGAACGTTACCAGCGTTTGCCGCGTCCTTCGCATTTCACGCGCCCCAAAAAATTACGCCTCGTTGTGGTCGATGCCGGCGCGATGCTCGAGCGCGCGCACGCGCCGGATTATTTCAGGCAGCCGGGTCAGCACGACGGCGTAGCGGCGGAACTTGCGCACGTCGACCGCAGGTATTCCCGAGACGATCGCATCGTCCTTCAAGTCGTTGTGGATGCCGGCCTTCGCCACCACCATGACGCGGTCGCCGATTGTCACGTGGTCGGCGCATCCCACCTGTCCGCCGAACAGGCACCATTTGCCGATTCGGGTCGAGCCCGAAATCCCGGTGTGACCCGAAAATCGCGAGTACTCACCGATTTCGCAGTTGTGCCCGATATGCACCTGGTCGTCGAGCTTCACGCCGCGATGCAAGACCGTCGCGCCCATCATCGCGCGGTCGACAGTCGAATTCGCGCCAATCTCCACGTCGTCCTCTAGTATAACGCTGCCGACTTGCGGAATTTTGATCAAGTCGCCTTTTTCCTCGACGAAGCCGAAACCGTCGGCGCCGATTACCGCGCCGTTCAAAATCGTCACGCGATTTCCAATGATCGAGCCTTCGCGAATCGACACTCCGCTGTGCGCGGTGAAGCGATCGCCGATGCGCACGCCCGGATAAATTGTGACGTTCGGATGAATCACGGCGTCGCGCCCGATCGACACGCCCGCACCGATAACCGCCGCCGCGCCAATCGACGCGTTCGCGCCGATCGCAGCGTCGGGCGCGATGGAAGCGCGGGGATCGATTCCGGCCGCGGGCCGATATGGGGGAAAAAAAATTTCGAGCACGCGCGCGAAGTCCGCATAAGGATTCGCGCTAATCAACGTCGCGCATTTGGCACCGACTGCCAGCTCGGCAGTGGTGATTGCGGCCGATACGCTGGATTGCAGCGCGGAGGCGTACTTCGCGCCCGCGACGAAAACGATCATGCCGGGACCGGCCGCCTCGATTGGCGCCGGCGCGAAAATCTCGACGCCGCCGTCGCCTCGAATTTCGAGTCCCAGCTTCGATGCTAGTTCCTTGAGTTTCATTTTTGATGCCCTGGTTCCTGTCGGTGAAAGTTTTCAGTCTTCAGTTTCGGTCCGGCGCGCTCATCGCGACGATCGCGTCCGCCATTTCCGCCGGTTCGATTTGAGTCAGGCAGTTGTAATGACCGAAGCGGCAAGTGCGCGCCAGGCATGGGCTGCATTCGAGCTTGCGATAAATCACGCGCGTCTTCGGCCCAAGCGGTCCGGTGCGATTCGGATTGGTCGAGCCGAAAATCGCGACGGTAGGGATTCCGAGCGCGCCCGCGATATGCATGCTGCCCGAGTCGTTGCCGATGAAGCCGTCGCACAGGGACAGCAGCGCGATCAGCTCGCCGATATTGGTGTGTCCCGCCGCGATCATCGCGCCGGCCTTGCTGGCAGCCGCGACCTGCTCGCAGACCGCGCGCTCGGACGGCGCGCCCACCAGCACGACCTCGGCGTCCTCGCGCCGCGCAATCAAATCGATCAGCGCGCCATACCTTTCCGCGGGCCACTCCTTGGCCGGTCCGTAGGCAGCGGCGGGAGCGATGGCAAATAGGCGACTGTCTGAACGCTTGCGATTCACCGCGAGCCACTCGCGCATCCGCTCGCGATGAGGCTCGTGCACATCGATCGCGAAATCATCGGCGGTGCCGGCGGCAACTCCGGTCCCGCGCACCATCGCGAGCCAGTACTTCACCTGATGCCCGTTCATCGCCTCGGGCGGCGGCGAGGCCTTTAGTGTCAGCATCGCGCCGCGCGCATCGGCGACAAATCCCGCGCGTCGCCGGATTCCCGCCATCGTGATCCACAGGGCCGACTCGAAACTGTTGGGGAACAACACTCCGAGATCGAATCGCCGCGAGCGAATCTCGCCGACGATCCGTCGCCGATCGAAAAAACCGGAAAGACCGCGCCCGACCGAGTATGGAATCACCTCGTCGATCCAGCCGGCGCCGTCAAAGAAGTTTGCGAGCTCCTTTTTGACAAGCACGGCCAGATGCGCGTCAGGGTAGGTGCGCCGAATCGCAAGCAGCGCGGGCAGGCTCATCACGATATCGCCGAGCCAGTTAACTTCCTTGACGAGGATGCGCGCGGGCGGCGGCTCGAGCATAACGGCGGGCGTCGTCGACGGCGCTGTGCGCGAATCGAGCTTGGCTTCGTGTCGGAAATTTTCGGATTCCACGATCAAGATTCCCGGCGATACCTGCGATGCCGCCGGCAAAGATTTCATCACGCGAGCGTGTTCAAATAAACCCGGCAACTGGCAAGCAACCCAACCCCTTTCCGCGTGGGAAGGGGAACCGGTCGCGGAGATAATTTGCTTCCGCGTTGCGCGGGATCGTACTACTATCCGAGTCGCACGCGAGGGGATTGCTGCGATGGCTGGTTTGAGAGATCGACCGCTGATGCGCGATGCGCTGCTCGCCGGTGGAGTGATCGCCGCGGGCGCGATTGCGGCGTTGATCGCACTCGATCACGGCGCGCCCCTCAGTTCTCATTTCAGTTCGGTGGTGTCGGCGCCTGTCCGTCCCGACGCGCCGGCGGCGGGGTTGAAAACATCCCGCGCCGCGATCGATGCGCGCGGTGCCACTCACGCCGTCGCCAGCCCGCAACAAATCGGATTGGCGCCAACTTCGGTGAAAAAGAAATCGAGCGGCCCGACTTTGGTACTGATGGTTCCGGATTTGCCGCCGCGCCAGAATCCTGTCGCGCCGAATTCCGGCATGTGGATCGAACAGGGCAGCGGTGGTCCTGTTACAGGCCCGAATCCTCAAGGTTCCGGGCCGATTGCGATGGGCGTGGTCGGTGGCGTCTCGGCTCCGCTGACTTCGCCGACGGGGCAGTCGCAACCGAGTTTTCCGGCTGCGCCTAAAGCTCCCGTAGTTGCATCAAGCTCTGCTCACACGGCAGCGTCGCACCCGGCGAGCCAATCAGCTGATACGACGACGCATGCCGGGTTCGTGCTGCTGGCGGGCGGCCACGGCGACGGCCAGTTCGCGCTCTCGAGCGCGGAGCTTTTCGATCCAGCCAGGAACGCATTCGCCGCCGCGCCGTCGATGAAGGATGCGCGCACGGATCACACGGCCACAGTATTGCCCAGCGGCAAAATTTTGGTCGCCGGCGGCGAAGGACCCTCGGGTCGCGCTTTGTCGTCGGCTGAGCTGTACGATCCTGGCAGCGGAAAATTTTCCGCGGTCGCCTCGAAGATGGACACTGCGCGCGCCGAGCATACCGCGACGTTGATTTCCGGATGCAACTGCGCCGCCGACGGACAGGTGTTAATCGCGGGCGGCACCACGGCGACGGGCTCGCTCGGCACCACGCTGAGGAGCGCGGAACTTTACGACCCCGCAACGGGAGTTTTCACGGCGACTGGCGCGATGAAGGCGACGCGCGCGGGACACACGGCGACGTTGCTCGCGAGCGGTCCGTTGGCGGGCAACGTGCTGATAGCAGGCGGCACCAGCGACGAGAGCGGCGGCGAAGTCGCGACGGCTGAGCTGTACGATCCGGTCGCCGGAGAGTTCACTTTGACGGGCAGGATGAGCACGCCGCGCAAAGGTCATAGCGCCACCTGGCTTTCGCCGACAGTTGTGACGGGCACCCTCGCGGGCAACGTGCTGGTGGCTGGCGGCGGTGACGTGAGTGCCCCGAACGACAGCGCGGAAGTTTTCAATCCGCAGACGGCGGGGTTTTCACCGGTGGGCGCGATGACCACGCCGCGTACGCTTCAATCGGCGGTGTTGCTGGACAGCGGCAAGGTGCTGATCGCAGGCGGTCAGAGCAGCGATTCGGATTTTCTGCTGAGCGCTGAGCTGTTCGACCCGGTGCAAGCCACCTTTGCCGCGACCGGCTCGATGCATAACGTCCACGCCGGCGCCACTGCAACTGTGCTCAACAGCGGCAGCGCGCTGGTCGCGGGTGGCAGATCGAGCTTCGCGGATCTCTACGACCCCACGGCGGGAACCTTCTCGGCTACGAGCAGCATGATCACCGACGTTGCCGAATCGACCTCGACGCTAATCAAGTAGCGGAATTATTTCTTGAGCGCGGCGATTACGTCATTGACGATCGCATCGGCCTTCGCGCGCATCTGATCGTCGGTTGCGTCCTGAATCGGATGCGGTACGAACACGCGGCGAAGCTCAGGCAACCCCAACGCCTCGGCCTGCCGCTCGGCGGCGTCGACGAACTCGTTGGACGCGATTACCACCGCGGGCTTCTTATTTATCTCGAACCATACGGAGTCGTGCACACTGCACGTGGTGCACGACCCTCAGTCGGCGAGCGCTTCAATAACGAAGTCGCACTCCTGCGCGATACGGCGGCGCAGGTCGTCGGGCGCCGGCTTGGTGAAGGTGGGTTTGCGAAAGCGCTTGAGCTCGATGCCCGGCAGGCGGTCCTGAAGATGCTCGGCGAGCCGGTCGATCAACACGTTGCCGCGCGGCTTGGAGATGTCGAGCAGCCCGACGCGGCCGGCGATAGTGTCCGAGCGGGCGGCGAGCGTGCGTCGAATCGGCACGCGCTCGTCAGTCGGATCGATGATCACCTGTTTCATGCCGTCTCCTCGATTCGCCGGCTGACGCTCGACGATCCCATCGGACCCGAGACCCATCCGGCGAACACCGCCGAGAATTTTCCGGCGTTGCCGCCAGCCACGATGATATTGATATCCTCCGGCTTGCGAAACTTCGCAATCTTTTCCGCGAGCTGTTCTTCGGTCGGCGTGCCAAGTGCGCTCAGTGGAATTCCTTCTCCGCTATCGTCGTCGCGCAGCAATTCACGCAACGGGCGCGCCGTCACTTCCTGGATGCGCGCGCGCAAATTCGCCTTGGTCCATTTCTCGCGCGCCAGCGTGTCGGCATGCTCGGGACAAACGACGAGCAGAATCTCGCCGCTGTTGTGCGACTTGGGATGCCAGCATGCTTCGAGGCCCATGCCGAGACTGCCGCCGAGCGCGCGCGCCGTTCGCGAAGTTTGATCGGCAATCTGGCGCGAGCCCGCCTCCAGCCCGAACACGGTCACGACGCTTTCATCCTGCTTGAACCCGCGCTCGACGTGCAGCGGCTCCCACGGACTGCGCTCCTCCCACTCGGCGAAGCACGTCGTGAACTTGCCGGGCGCACCCAGCGTAGAGCGCTCGATCTCGCCCGGCCGCGCGCCGCCGACGTTGCGCAGCACGAGTTTCAGCGCGCGCCCGATGGTTGCGTTGGAACGCGTGCCGTAGCCGAGCGCCATCATGCCCATGTTCATGTCGAGACGATGGCGAATCGGACCGCTGACGACGATCACCGGCGTCGCGCCCCAGGTCGTGGACATGATGCCGTGGATGTTGAAGGTGTCGGTGCAGACCGCTTCGAGCGCCGCGATCACCACCGGCAGATACTCGGGCTTGCATCCGGCCATCACGGCGTTGACCGCGACTTTTTCGACGCTGACGGGCGCAAGATTCGGCGGCACGATCGCAACGATGTCGCGCGGGTCGCGCCGCGTTCCCGTCAGCATCCACATCACGCGCTCGGGCGTCGGCGGCACCACAGGCAAACCGTCGGTGAGCCCGCGCTCGAACATGAATTCGAAGACGTCTTCGGCGTCGCCGAGTTCGATTCGACGCGCGGTCAGCTTGTCGCCGCGCGCGTTTGCTTCGAGGCGCTCAGCGATTCCAGGTTCGACCGATTTGGAACCGCATCCAGGGCGCGACTCAGGATATGAATTCCAATCGACGGACGGCGATTGTAGTCCCGATTGCCGCGACAACTCGGCGAACATCTCGCGCCAATCGTCGCGTCCGAAACCGACGAAGCGCCGCTGCTCGTGGCCATGCGAGTCAGCGAGGATGATTGTCGGCACCGTGTCGAGGTCGTAGTTGAAGGAGACCGCGAGCGATGAATCGTCGAGCATCGGCGCCGAGAGCGCATAACGTTCGACGAGCTTCGCGTTGCCCTCGGCATCCTGGCCTACCACCCACACATCGATGGATGCACCGAAGGCGCGATGCGCGGCCTCGATCAGCGGCATCGTCATTGCGCAGGTCGGGCAATCTTCCTTGACGAAGCAGAGCAGGGCGGCGCGGGCAGACGGGAATGAACGCCCTGTGCCATGCGTATCGAGCAGCTCAAACGCTGGCAATGAATTTGCCGGCGAATCTTTCATCACTGCGACGGCGGAGGCAGGGGCGGAGCGGATGCGCTGGATTCCGGCACCATCAGAAATTGATTCTGCGTCGTCGAATAAAACTCGACTGACGCTGTTACCAGCGCTCTCTCGGCGATGCCGCCGGCGACCAGCACCTCGCCGTCATTTAGCAGCGTTGCGGTGTTGGTGAGGCGTGCGACGTGGGTCGGGCCGACTTGCGAGAACAAATTCGTCTCGGGCATGAAGACTTCCGCGTCGCGCATCCCGACCACGATCGGCCCCTGGATGGTCCATCCGCCGACGACCAGTACGTTGCCATTGTCAAGCCTCGTCGCAGTCGCCAGGTAATGTGGCGCGGCCATGTTGCCGGTGGCGATGAAGCTGTTCGATTCGGGGTCGTAGATTTCCGCGGTGTTCAGCGGCGTCAGCGAAGCGATATTGGGAGCTCCCGACATCATGACTCTGCCGCTCTTGCCGCCGACGATCAGCACGCGGCCGTCGCTCAACCTGACCGCAGCCGCGCCGACGCGATCGCTCTTCATGTGCGCGAACATCGGCGAGAAGCTGCTGGTGCTCGGATTGTACATCTCGGCGGTGTCGTAAGAGATGTAGTTGCCCGGCATGCCGCCGCGGCCGCCGCCTGCGATCAGCACGTTGCCGGTGCCGAGCAGCGCGGCGACGTGCGCGACGCGCGGCTGATTCAAACTGCCGGTGAGGTTGAAGGTGCCGCTCGCAGGAAAGTAAATCTCGGCGGTGCCCAGCGTGTGGATGCCGTTGTCACTGCCGCCGACTATCAGCACGGTCCCGTCGCGCAGCATCGTTGCGGTATGCCCTTCGCGCGGCACGGACATCGAGCCGGTCGCGGTGAAGGTGCCGGCGCTCGGGTCATAGATTTCCGCACTGGCCAGCTCCGAGCGATAGCCGGCGTTCTGCACGCCGCCGGTCAGTAACACGCGTCCGTCGGACAGCATTGTGATAGTTTGCCCGGCGCGCGGGACGGTCATCGAGCCGGTCGCGGCGAAGGATTGCGTTGCGGGATCGTAAAGCTCGGCGCTCGAGAGCACTCCCCCGACCTGGCCTGTCGCCGTGCCGCCGCATATCAGCACGCGTCCGTCGCGCAGGCGAATCGCGGCGGCGTTGGCGCGCGGCGTGGTCATCGCGAGCGCGGCGACCTGGTTACCTTGCGGACTGGTCAGGAAGACGGGCGGCGCTTCGGAAATCCCGGAGCCTCCGCATCCGCTGAGTACAGCCGCGACGAGAAACGACAAGACAATGAGAAATCGGCGTTGCATGCGCGCAAAATCATAGGCTTGCCGGGCCAAGATGGGAAGTTACTTATTCGGTGAACGAACGCCGTGGCGCAGCGCGTTCATCGTCGCGCGGACGAACATCGCGCCCGGCCATACGCCGCGCTTGCTCGGAGCCGTCGTGGTCCCGGCGCCGCCGCCAAGTTCGCGCACGAATGCGAGCAGTTCCTCGACGTTGACGCGCGACGCGACGTCTTCCAACGCGCGGAAACGCACGACGCGATCGCGATCTATTACGAACGCTGCCGGGAAGGCGATGCCGCCTTTTTCTGCGCGGTTGAACAGGTCATACGCTTTGACGACTTCGCGGCTGGTGTCGCATAGCAGCGGAAATTTGAGGCCGAGTTCCTGGCGGACCGGCTCGGAGCGCGCGGCGTCATCAACCGAGATTGCGACCAGTGCGGCTCCGGCTGCGCGAAATTCTTCGAAATGCTGCGAGTAGTCCGCCAACTGGCGAAGGCAGAACGGTCACCAATGGCCGCGATAGAAAACGACGATGCACAATCCTCCAGCGATCAGATCATCGAGGCGGCGAATCGCGCCGGTCGAGTCGGCGAGCGTGAACTCAGGCGCGCGCTCGCCTACCGACGGAGTTTTGCGTTCGTCCATCGCTCAACAATAGCCGCGCCCGCGCCTCAGAGGAACATCGTTCCTTCGCCCACGATCACGCATCGCCCGCCGATGCGGATTGCGAACGCGCCGCTGTCCTTGCGCGCGACCTCGACGCGAATCTCGCTCGGCCGTCGCATTTCGACGCCTTGCTTGATGAGGAACGAAGTCCTGGGCGCGGGCTTTATCAATCCATACGTGGCGGCATACGCGCCGAACGGAGCTGCCGCGCTGCCGGTCGCCGGGTCTTCGGCAACTCCGGAGTGAGGCGCGAACATCCGCGAGCGAACCGCGAACTCGCCCGACCCGTTCGCGACGAACATATAGATGAGCAGCACCTGCTCGCCCGGTTTGAACAGCGACGCGATTGCCGGCGCGTTGGGCGCGCACTTCGCGAGCGCATCAAGCGTGCGCAGCGGAATAAAGATGAAGGGTACGCCGGTCGAGACGACCTGGATCGGCAGATCATCGCGAAGGTCCGCGGCGGTGATTCCAAGCGCCTGCGCAACGTGCGCGCGATCGTCGCGCTTCGCACCGAACTCGGCCTCGCGATGCGCCATCCAGACGAAATCCGGCTTGCCGGCGGTATTTTCGACGGTAACAGTCACCGGCCCGATTCCGAGTTGCAGCGTCGCATCGACGCTCGCCGAATCCAGCGCTATCTCGCCGCGGCTCGCGAGCACCCAGGTAGTGCCGACGGTGGGATGGCCAGCCATCGGCATTTCGATGCTGGGCGTGAAGATTCTCACGCGACGCGCGGCGCCGGGCGATTCGGCGGGCATTACGAATGTCGACTCGCTGTAGTTCATCTCATGCGCCAGCTCCTGCATCTCGCTCGCGCTGAGCGCGGCGCCGTCTGTGAAGACGGCGAGCTGGTTGCCGCCGAAGGGCCGCGAGGTGAATACGTCGACGAGGATGAATGGAGTTTTTCTGAGCATCAGGGGATTGTGACGCGAGGCCGCGCGCGAGCCAATCCGAAAAACAAAAGCGGCGATCCGTTTCGGGACCGCCGCTTCTACATTTCGAAAGTGA
>JBEKLS010000003.1:0-60331 GCA_050010075.1 Binatus sp. (SeqCode)
TCCTCCATTTGCTTTGCAACTTCCTTCCGAACTGACGAATTCTGCGCGGACGACTCTGCAGAACACGCGACCAGCGAGACGATAGCAATCAGAAAAAGTGCCAGACGGCCGACACACATTAGGGCAGATTTCATTACAATTACCTTCACCTATCGAATAGGTGCCTTAAGGGAGTTCCGATGGAACTCCGGCAACAAGTCGACACTAGCCAGTCGCGTCTCGTTACAAGAGCGCAGATCTGGCTCGATCGCCGAAAGTTAAGGCTAGCTCAGTGGGTCTGATCCGCCCGAGCCGGTAAACTTGGGCTTGAAGCGTAACAGGAAGCGAATGGGCACGGGTTCCGAAGAGATACGAGCGTTTGCAAGGGGCTTGGAGAAAACCGGTGTCACAAGCACGACTAGCACGCTTGGAGCAACCTTCGCGTGCACTATATGCTCCGCATGCTCCGCGCCAGTGATCTCAGGTTGAGCCAGGAAAGTGTTTCTCTCGATCGCGCGGCGTATCTCCGGCGTGCGAAAGTGGAATGCGAATCGATGAACTTTGTTGGCAGGAAACGAGAGCAATGAACTTTGTTGGCAGGAAACGAGAGCAACATCACGACGGCAATGAAGCACAGTAAAGCTCGAACGGCTGCGGAGGTTTTCATTCTCATTTTGGTTACTTGCGCGTCACACGCCCGTCACACTTCCACAATTCTACCATCTTTCAGCCGAGTCAATAAGGCACTCCGAATCAGTTCATCGTTAAGCAGGCCCCGTAGTCGGAGCGGTGTGGTGTAATACGAGCACGGGACAAGGAGCTTCGCGAATGACGTGCTCAGTGACGCTGCCCAAAACGAAGTGCTCAAGCCCGGTGCGCCCGTGCGTCACCATTACAATCAAGTCTACCGCGAGATCGCGCGCGGCTCGCACGATATCCAGGTCAGGCACACCCGTTCTTACCTCGATAACACATTGAACCTCAGGCTTGAGGGTCTTCTTGACTATCTCCGCGATCCTGGACCTGGCTTCCTTTTCCCAGCGCGGATGAGAGTCAAACGGTAGCGGAACGTCCATGTCCTGCGTGGGCACTCTGGCGATGTGCAGGATGTAGAGGGTCGCGTTGCTTTCCTTTGCCAGCGTGCCCGACAAAAGCAGTGCGGCGGTTGAATTTCCATCGAATTCGAACGCGCACATTATCTTACTGTATTTCAGCATAGCTTCCCCAGGATATTGCCCTAGAACTCCGCCAGCGATCGGCCGGTCGCTCGATCAACTGCTGCCTTGGTGACCGAGAATCCGTAAAGGGCGTCGGCATACGCGGCATCGTCAGCGGTGTAGCTGCGTTGCGCATCCTCCAGTTCGATAATACTTGTCAGGCCTGCTTGATAGCGTTTCTCGGCGAGTTCCAGTTCCGCGCTCGAGGCAGCAAGCGTCTTTTCCGCGTGGTTGATGCGTTGAAGAGAAGCCTGCCAATTCAGAAACGCAGTATGGACCTGCAGAATTATTTCCTGCCGCAGGTCCTCGATCTCGCGAAGGATAGCGTGCTGCCGAAATTTGGTCTCTGCAATTTGATCAGTGGTGAGAAAGCTGTTGAAGATCGGCCAGGTGATTACGATCCCGGCGTCGAAATTGTTTGCCGCAGGAGTTCCAGTCCCAAGTGCCGAGTATCCTGCTACAGCATTCGCAGTAGGAAAGTAGTCGCTCTTGTATTGGACTATTCTAGCTCCCATCGCTTTTGCTTGATCCTGGAGCGCCGTCAGGTCGGGTCTGGACCGCCAAGCGGTGTCGAGCAACGACTGCAGTGAATCCGTGACCGGATAGTAAGTCAGAATGTCCGCCGGTTCGTATGCCGGCGCCGAGTCACTTAGACCCAAAGCGTTGTCAAGACCAACTTTTGCATCCTGGTCGCCATTGCGCGCATCGACGAGATTCAGCTGGGCCCGCTCGACTTCGGCTTCGGTAACGTAGGTATCGAGCTGTGGCCGCAAGCCGGCATTAGCCTTAACCTGGGCCTCGTGCAGGTGATATTGGCGTTGCTCGACTGCTTTCTCGTAAACCGCGATCAATCGTTGCGCCTGTAATAAGGCGAAGTATCGCTGAGAGACTTCGAAGATCAGATCGAGCTCGGTGAGCTGTTGATCGGCGGCCGCGGCAGCGGCCTCGAACTGGCGCTCCGAAACGAGTCCATGCCGGCGGCCGAAGTCGACCAGAAATTGGGAGAGCATCACGCCTCCCATGTAGTTATTCTGGGTGTCCCAACTTTGCGAAAAGTCATTCGAAGGCAGATTGTGATTTGTTCCACTTATTCGCGGGAACGCTCCGTCTGCATTGTAGTAACTTGCATTGCCGATGCCATTTTCGGTGCTGCGCAAATATTGAGCGGCGCCAAACAGTTGCGGGCCCAGGTATGATCGCGCCTGGCCGATCTGCTGCTGTGCCGCGCTGGTGTTATCCTCTGCTTCCTGGAGTCTCGGGTGATATTTCAAAGCGATCGCGATCGCATCCTTGAGCGTTAATTGCGAGCCCGGCCGAATTGGACCTCCCGGAGCGGGTGCCGCAACTTGCGTATCGCCGGGTAATGCCGCCGCAGGACCCGCCGCATTGACGATTCCGTGCGCCAGGAGAAGTACCGATGTGGACAGAACGAGGTTTCGCAAAGATTTCATTATCAGCCCACCCAACTGTTCGTTGATTTGGCGTTGACAGTTTGTTCGACTTAGTCAGAGCTCTGAGTCGACGCCGATGTAGCCTGCCCATCGCCATTCTGAATCCGACAATCCACCTGCTGTCCCGGAGTTAGATTGTTGCTGTAGGTCGCGACTACCAGCGATTGTGGCGACAGGCCCGACGTTACTTCGACATAGGCGCCATTGTTGATCCCGGTTTTCACCGGAACTTCGACCAGCCGACCGTCGTTAACGACTAATAGGCGCGCGGACTCTCCTGAACCTTGAATAGCAGAAGCCGGGACGCTCAGAGCGTCAGGGTGGCGCACCAGCTCGATCGTGACGTGAGCATAGCTTCGCGGATAGACGAGCCGCTTCGGATTATCTATGTCGACCTCGGTCAGCATCGTCCGCGTTGCCAGATCGAGCGACGACGCATACCTGGCGACGGTGCCGTTGAATACTCGATCCGGAAACTCATCGAAGTGCAGACTCGCCGGTGTACCGACATGGATAAAAGGATATGAAGCTTCCGGTACGTAGATATAGACACGTAATTTATCTATCTCGGCCAGCGTGAGAATCGGACCGCCGCCCTCGCGGTGCCCTCCGGCTCCCTCGGTAGCTCCGGGAGAAATCAATCCCGAGGTTTCATCGACTCCGATGTCACCGCCGCCCGCGCGGATCAGCGCCCCAGGATCGGCGAATCGCCCCGTGATTACGCCGCCAAAGGGGGCAATGATCTTTGTGTATCCGAACATGGTTTGCAGGGTTGCAACCGCGGCCTGCGCCTCAAGATACTTGGCGTACGCCATGTCGACGTCTTGCTGTGCGATTAAGCGGGAGTCGCTCTGCTGAACCTTCTTCAGCCGATCGTAAGTTATCCGCTCGATTTCGAGGCTCGCCTGCGAGCGCACCAGGTTCGATTGCAATTCCGGCACTTCAATTTCGGCTAGTACCTGTCCCGCCTTCACCGAGTCACCTTTGTCGACGCTGATACTCTTCAGGTAACCTGTAACCTTCGCGTGAAGCGCGGCTTCATAGAAACCTACGACGTCGCCTGGCATCTCAATCGACTTGGCTATATCTCCCTGGCGCGGATGGACAACGTCCACCGTCGCTCGTTGAGGAGTAGTCATAGGAATAACTGGCGCATCGCAGCCGCCAAGCAATACGGCGATCGACAGAATAGCTGCTAGTCGGATGAGTAATCTAAACATCGGCATCATCAATTCTCGATGAGCGTTGGCGCGGTAGGTTCGCCCTGGATCCGCCGATAGAAGAACTCGTAAACGCAGGGCACCAGGAACAGCGTGAGTCCGGTGGAGACGATAAGACCGCCGACAGCCGCCCTTGCCAAAGGAGCTGAAGCTTCGGATCCCTCGCCCAGTTTCATCGCGATCGGCATAAGTCCAGCAACAGTCGCCAATGCGGTCATCAGGATTGGCCTCATTCTTATCCGAGCCGAGTCGATCGCGGCGCGCCTTAACTCATGTCCCTGTCGTCGTCGTTCATTGGCGAAGTCGACGAGCAAAATCGAATTCGACACCACGATGCCCACCATCACGATGATCCCCATGAAGGATTCGATATTAAGCGTAGTTCCCGTTAACCATAGCGTCCAAATGACTCCTATCAATCCCATCGGAACCGCGAACATGATGATTAGTGGATCGAGGAAGGACCGAAATTGAGCGACCATCACCAGGTAGAGCAGAACCACTGCCAGGGAAAGGCCGAAGCCGAAGCTCGCGAAAGATTTCTGCATCGAGCTGACCGCGCCGTGGTACCTCACGGAGACCCCCGGAGGCAGAGTCATCTTGCTGACTTCGCTTTGGATCTTCGCCTGCGTGCCACCCTGATCGGAGGTGCTGGGCGCCACCAGCAGGTCGACGACACGCTGAATGCTGTAATGATCGGCTTCGGAAGGGTGGAATTCGGGAGAAATCGTCGCCACATCTCTTAGCAACAGGCTTGACGCGTGGCCGTTTTCCCTGTTCACGGTCTCGATCGGGATGTTTTGCAGGACTTCCAGAGAATCAAAACCGTTCTCAGCGCCTGGGTATTGCGCCGTCAGAAAGTAGTCGTCGTTGTCGGCGTGGTCGATCCAAATTGAAGGCTTAATATATAGGTTTGAATCGAGCGCGGTGATAACGTTCTGTATAACTTCCTGTTGCGCGACGCCCAAACGCGCTGCTCTCACCCGGTCAACCTTGATATTCAATGTCGGATAGTCCAACTCCTGCGCGATGAAACTCTGCGAGACCTCGGGCAGGCCATTTATTCTCTCCTGAAGTTCCTTCGCCACCTTATTGAGTTCGCTAAAGCTGTTACCCGCGAACTGCACATCGATCGAGGCCATCATCCCTAGATTTAAAACCGAATCGATTATGCTTCCCGATGAAAACAGAGTCCGGGCATCCGGAACTTGTGCAGGAAGAATCTGCTTCAACTGAGCTATGTAGTCCTCGGTCGGACGCCGATGACCGGACTTGAGCGCAACTTGCATGAAGGCTGAATCCTGGGCTGCGTTAGGCGAGTAAATCGCCGAGATGCTGGGGGCAATTCCGATATTCGAAACGACCATGTCGAGCTCGTCTGCCGGAATCACCTTACGAATGATGGCCTCGATTTGACGCGCCATCTCGGTCGTCTTCTCGATACGGGTACCGGCGGGCGCGCGAAAATTAATCGTGAAGGTTCCCGCATCGGTCTCGGGGAACAACTCAGTACCGAGCCGCGGATACATCGCGAGGCTGACGACGAATAGAATCGTGACTCCGATGATGACCACCGACTTGTGGTTCAGCGCATTCTCAAGCAGACGTTCGTAACCCAGGGCAAAGCGCTCATATACGCGATTGAACGCCGCGAATACCCGGGATGATTCTCCGTGTTCCGCCGCGAGCGCCTGTTCACTGGTCAGAAAGCGAGCGCAGTAGAGCGGTATTATGCTCATCGCGACCAGGTACGACGCGCCCATCGACAGCACCACCGCCAGCGCCAGCGCGCTGAACAGATACTTGGCGACTCCGAACAGAAACATGACCGGGAAGAAAACGATGCAGGTGGTTATCGTCGAGGCGAGAACCGGAAGTGCTACTTCCTCGGCTCCTTCGCGTGCGGCGGCGTGCGGTTCTTTGCCCTCCGCCAGGTGGCGATTGATGTTCTCGAGCACCACCACCGAGTCATCGACCAGCCGGCCTATCGCAAGCGCGAATCCGCCTAGCGTCATGATATTGATGGTCGAACCGTTCATGAAGAGACCGAATCCACCTGCCAGAATAGAAAGTGGAATGGACAGGAAAATCGCAAAGGTCGATCGGAAACTGCCGAGAAATATGAGAATCACCAGCGAAGCCAGCACCGAACCGGATATAGCCTCATGTTCCAGACTAGCCACCGCTTGCCTGACATAAATGGACTGGTCAAGGATGGTTTTCAATTTCATCCCGGCGGGAAGTCCGAACACCTTCGGCAGAAGGTCCCTGATGCCATCGACCACCGAGATCGTGTTAGCGCCGGCTTGGCGGAGAACCGGGACGTATACCGACGGTTGCCCGTTAATGAGCACTTTGTTGTATTGAATCTGCGCTGAGTCGTCGACCTTCGCGACATCGTCCATCAGTACCGGTGCCTGACCACGTCCGATCTTCACGGGCACCTGGCCTATATCCGGTACCTTATCAATCATGCTGTTCGAGTAGATGTAGTAATCCTTCGATCCGATCTTGACGTCGCCGGCGGGCAAGATGAGGTTGGACGTGTCGAGCGCATGGACGACGTCCATTAGCGAAAGGCCACGCGCTTGCAGCGCCTGCGAATTCGCATACGCCATCACCTGGCGAAACTTGCCGCCGAAGGGGATAGGTACCGACGCGCCCGGCACGGTCGCGAGCTGGTTGCGGACATTGTAGCGGGCTTGATCCTCGAGTTGAGTCTCGTCGTAACCCTTACCCTCGAGTGTGACCAGCACTACCGGCAGAGAAGACGCGTCATATTGCAACACCAGCGGCGGGAGCGTGCCCGGGGGCATGATTCCGAGATCCGCCATCGCCAGGGTTCCCATCTGTGCAGCCGCGGACTCGACGTCCGTGCCGGGCTGAAAGAACACCTTGATGATGCTGACGCCCGAGAGCGAACGCGACTCGATATGGTCAATGTTGCTGCCCAGCGTAAAGAATCGCTCGTAACGGAAGGTTATGTTGTCTTCCATATCGAGCGGCGGCATACCCTGGTAGAAGGTAGCCACCACAACCGCCGGAATTTTAATGTCCGGAAAGACGTCCACCGGCATCCGCGTAAACGCAGTTGCACCCAGAATTACGATCACAAGCGCTCCGACGATGATTAAGTACGGATTGCGCAGCGAGAAACTTGGCACGATGCAAACTCCCAATCCTCGGCAGAGCGCCGATGAATTTCAAACTTGACTACCATCGCCCGCGAAACTCTTCGCGTGTCAGCGAATCACGAGTCTAAGTTTTCCTAGAGCGGGTCTTGGTTTTCCGTGCGCGACGGGAGCAACTTGCTGCGTCTTATGATCGGTCTTATAGACGGGAACACGAATCTGATCGTCAGTAACGGTGTGAGGGCCTGATCTTCCGGTACAATTTTCGGGTCCTGCGGTAATGGAACGCCATTCGCCTCGTAGGCAGCCTTGAGGTCGGGTAGCCTTGACGAATCATCGGTGAATCTCTGTGCTCCGCCGAGAGTCGTATTCTCTACAGACACAGAGGAAAGGCGAATATGCGGTCGCTGAATGCGAGGCATGAAGGCCACGATGCTCATCGCGACCAGAACTGGAGCAATCCACTGGAGATGTCGGCGAGTAAGCACGTTTACCACACAGAATTTTACCGTATCAGATTTTGGATGCAAGTGAATATAGTCTTCGTGCTCGGTCCTCAATCCTCGCGATCCGCCTGATGTAGACGAAGACAATCGGCGAGAACCAAATCCCGAGCCGCATATTTGGGAGATTGGCATTCACACTCGATGCCGTGTGAGCAATTGAGTCGCCGAGACATTGTCGCTCAAATCTGGCTGGCTCTCGCAGGGCATGCCGACGTTGATCAGCTCGAAGGGAAATCCCTGATCGCGCAAATGCAATCCAAAATTGTAGCCGATCCCGATGCTATCTACTCGAACCGATGAAAGGCGGCTTCGATACGGACTAAGATACTTTACGACTTCACCCCGCGCGTCGCTGCCTCGCCAAGCGCCCACTTTTGCGATCTTGTGCTCGTTGGATGCCGAGCTGCATAGATAGACGACGGTCTCGCTATCTCCGCCGCCAACATATCGGCAATTTGCTCCAAGTCCGGCAAAGTTCTATTTGTTTTCCGATCGCTGGAGGTTTTGCGATGAGCGAACAGGAAAATCTCCAAACCGCACAGCGCTTCTACAAATTGGTTAACGCTGGAGATCTTGCCGCAGTCTCGGCGCTAGTGACCGAGGACGTGGATTGGAAGGACGCCGGCGCAGGCAACTTGCCCTGGAGTACCTGGTGTCACGGGCGGGAAGAGTTCGAGCGCTATGCCAGCAAGTTTCTTGGGTTGCTCGAGGTTCGCGCCTTCCAACCGGATGAATTCGTCGTGGGGCGAGACAGCGTGGTAGTACTTGGCTTCGAGCGGTTGGTGCTGCGCGCGAGCAACCGCGTGGTCGAAGCAAACTGGGTGCAGGTATTGACCTTCCGCGACGGCCTGATTTGCCGCTTCCGCGAGTACTCGGATATGGCGGGGCTAGGAGGCCGAAGCGCCCAAGCAATTGCATCAGACCGCTGATAGGCACGGCAGAAAGATCGACCGCGAGATCCGCGACCTCATCCGCGATTGTCCACTCGACACCACCATTTCCGGACGGTCGGCATCGACGGTGACTGGGGCGCTGGGAAGTCCAGTGTCCTCAAGATGGTCGAATCCGGCATGCACGACGACAAGTATTGCGGCGCAAGGTGAACTACCCCGACCTTAAACGGCTGGTGCGCCTGCAGGCATAGTGCCGCCTCTGGTGGTGGCTTTCGGGCTAAACTGTGTCGAGTATCCAGTCTGCCATCAGATCGGTCGCCAGCGGCAGGTTATCCACTGAACAGTGTTCGACCCCGCCGTCTTCGGGACCGAGTACCACCAGCTTGCGACTCGAACTGTTCACTGCGGCATCGTAGGTCTTTTGAGCTTGATCGACCGGCACCTGGCGGTCGTCGCGGCCATGCACGACCAGAAGCGGGCAGGTGATTTTCTCGGCGACGCCCTTCAGCGTGAGACGATGCATCTTGGCGGCGACCTCTTCCCTGGTAGTGCAGCCGAGAACCCACTTGATGTGGTCATCAAAATGCGGCACCGAGATTGCGTATGCTTCACCTTGCCGTGCGCGGAGGGCCAGGACCTCGTCCACATCAAACACCGCGCCGTGTGCAACACAGAACTTGAGCCGTTTTTCGAAAGCGGCCGCCCGGGGCGCGTAGTATCCACCCAGACTTATGCCGTAGATTCCGATCCTGGAAGGATCAACCTCGGCGCGTTTTTCGAGATAGTCGATACACGCCGCTGCGGGGCGTTCGGTTTCGATTTCGGCTGGCAGTCTGTTCAGGCGCAGAGCGCCGCCGGTGCCGGGCTGATCGACGAAGAGACAGGCAAGGCCGCGCCGCGACCAATCGTCAGCCGCCGTCAGGTAAAGGAACTCCTTGATCGAATCGAGACCGTTGAACTGGATCACGCAAGGCGCCGGTCCCGGGGTGGCGGCAGGAACAAAAATAGCCGGGAGAAACGAGCCTGCGTACGGGATCTCAACCAGCTGGTGCGCATTCGGAGATAGTTCGATTCCTTTACGAAAAGCATCCAGGCCGCGCCGGTACGTTTCCATTTTAAGCGGGTCTGCTGGTGCAAGTGGACGTTCGGCCATCATGTAGTACAAAGCGCCCCGCAAATACTTGCGCGCTGCACTGATTCGATGGTTGCCGGCCTCATCGCGCGCCGCCTGCCGATCAAGCTTCTCGCCGAGAGATTGCCAGCCCTTGGCCCAATCGAGCGTGACGCGGTCCGCCTCATTATCGGGGATGTCCCTGAATGGGCGGCAGACGTCATCGATTTCCGATATAACGCCGCCCGTCTGGAGCGCCAGTGCCATAGCCAGATTCGATGGATAGCTGCGAAAGTATTCGAACATGGTGAGTCTCCTTTTGCCTGGATGTTCGTGTCATTGATCGAGCGGCGCTCGCAAAACGGCCAGGATCATCGTGAGCAATCGCGATCGCAGTTCGCGCTCGGAGAGAGCGAATCGGGACGGCTCCACATCTCCGAAAATAATGCGCTGCTGCATAACGGCCATCGCGGCCCGAAGCGCGAAATCAGTGCGGCGCGCGACCTCCTCATCGTCGAGGCCGCGCAGTTTGCCCTGAATCAACTGGGTAACGCGTTGCGAAAAATGGCGGATCATTTCAGCCGCGCGCAAGGCTACATCGGGGTCGGCCGCTGCCAGCACGGCTCGATGGAGATTCTTGCGCCGGCTGAATGTTTTCATGGCCTGAACAAGTGCGGTTTCGACCACCTCGGGGACGCTGGCGCTCTGCAAGTGCGACGGCTCGAAAGCTCGATCGATCTGCTCGATTACCTCTTCGCTGTGAAGCTGATGTGCGGCGAGCAGCAGCGCGCGCTTGTCCTCGAATCGCGCATAGATCGAGGTCACGGCCGCATCAGCGCGTCGCGCCAAATCGGCAATCGTGATTTCGTTGAACGGCCGCGCCTCGAGCATGGCCAGGAGCGTCTTCAGCACGCGCTGCATGGTGCCGCGGCTGCGAGCCTGTTGCGGGAGCGAGATCCGTTCGTGTCTCAGTGTCCGCACCATTATGTAATTGTAATACCATTACAATTCTGTAAATGCAAGTAGCCTCCTGCGCATCCCGCCAACTCCAGTTGTTAGAGCTAAAGGCGAATTACTGATTTCTGTCCTGCCTGAACAGCCAGCCGCCCGAGCCCGGAATAATCGAAGGCCGCGCGCTGGAGTCGATCCAGCAGCTCGTCGTCCGACAAATTTGACCGATCAACCACGCTGACCTGCGATTTCCCGAACTAAATAATTGGAGAGCTTGTCCTAACTCTGGCTCGGTTGGACGGTTATCGTCGTGAAAACAGTTGTCGTAAGTCCTTGCGCACTAGTGAGACTGAGTGTGCACAAATAACTACCGGGATGCTGGTAAACGTGGAGCATGTATACGCTGGCTTGCATCACCGATACCGCGCCATCGCCGAAGTTCCACTCATAGACCAGCGAGCCTTGGCGATTTGCCAATCCGACATAGAAGTCGACCGTGAGCGGCCCCCTTCCATTGACGGGCACCGCCAGCAAAGTCGCGGTGATCCCCGACTGGGTCGCGATGCCGGCTTTCGCTGGCAGGTTCGGCTGTATCGTCTTACTGGAGTCGCTGGGTACCGCAGTGGTCTCCACCTGGGTCGAATCGGCTGCTTCGGACGGCAGGCTCGGCGGAATTGGCGTGGCTGAGTCGCTGGATACAGTCGCGCCCTCCGCCGAACCGGCAGATGGTGGAGGAAGAAGGGCCGTCCCATAATTCTGTGCGAACGCAGCCGCGCCGAAAATAGTCAGTTCCACCGTCAGCGCAATCCAAAGAGACATGCAGATCAGAGCCTTTCGGACGATGTGCACGTTCGCGATCATTCCGCGCTCGCCGGTGCCGCTTTCGGATCGTTCTTCTTAAGCAGCAGCGCGAGCGGCACCATGACCATGGCAACGACGGCGAGCAGCCATGCTACGTCGAGGTACGACTGCACCGTAGCCTGCGTGATTACCGAATTGTAAATGCGCAATGTAGTTTGACGCGCCGCTTGAGGCTGGCTCAGACCGCGGTGAGAAAGTTGTGCGCTCAAGCCGTCCGTCGCGTTGCGATAGGACTGCCGCGCGCGGGTGACATGCGAAACGAGTTCATCCTGATGGAACTGCGAACGCCGGGCGATCATGGTCTCGACCAATGAGATGCCAACGCTGCCGCCGAGATTGCGCAGCAGATTGATGATCCCGGAAACCTCGCCGCCTTTTTCCTGCGGAAGGCCCACGTAGGAGACGGTGTTGATTGGGACGAAGAGCAGCGCTAATCCGAACGCTTGCCAGACTTTGTACATCGATGCGGTGCGGAAATCGATCTGAAGATCAATGTTGGTCATGCGGTACGCCGCGATCGCAGATAGCAGAAAGCCCACGGCGATCAACCAACGCGCGCTAATACGTCCGACCAGCTTTCCGGCAATGGGGAACATGATGAGCAACACCAGACCTTGCGGCATCTGGGTCAAACCAGCCAGCCCCGCGTTGTACCCCAGGAACTCCTGAACGAACTGCGGAACGAAAACCGTGACTGCATAGACCTGAACACCTAAAACAAACATCATCGCGGCCGACCCGGCAAAATTGCGGTTCTTGAACAGCCGCAGATCCAGTACTGGCTTGGACCGCGTCAATTCCCAGACCACGAACAACACCAGTGCCACCGGAAATATCACAGCCAGCGTCGCAATCAGGGGCGAGTGAAACCAGTTGTCTTCCTGGCCCTTGTCGAGCACCACCTGCAACGCCCCCAGGCATAGCGCGAGCACGCTGATTCCGATGTAGTCGAGGCTCAGGTGCCCGCGCGCCTTCTTTACCTCCTCAATGAGGTAGGCGGGATCTTCCACCAGACGGGACACCAGCAGCAACGAAAGTATGCCCATCGGTACGTTCATGTAGAAGATCCAGCGCCACGAGTAAGTGTCCGTGATCCAGCCGCCGATCACCGGTCCCATTGACGGCGCCAGCACCACCACCATCCCATACACTGCAAACGCGGTTCCAAACTGTTTGGGAGGAAAGGTGTCCTTCAAGATCGATTGCGACACCGGTTGCAGCCCGCCGCCCGCCGCTCCTTGCATGACGCGAAACAGGACCAGCATCCCGAGCGAAGACGCCATGCCGCAAAGAAATGAACTCACCGTGAAGAGCACCACCGATGCCATGTAGTAGCGCTTGCGTCCGAACCGGATTGAGAGCCATCCGCTGATCGGCAGGACGACTGCGTTGGCGACCAGGTACGAGGTCAGCACCCAGCTCGCATCAGTTAGACTGGAGGACAGTCCTCCCGCCATGTAGGGCAGCGCCACGTTGGCGATGCTGGTGTCGAGCACCTCCATGAATGCGGCGATTGAGACCACCGCCGCGATAATCCACGGATTGATCAGAGGCTTTGCGGGAGTTGCGGACGAAGCCTGCCCAGCGATGTCCTTTGGCGCTGCGGCCATCGCTTACCAGAAGGTCTGTGGGTGGCCTGTTACCCACACTGTCGATTCCACCGACATTCCGGGACTCAAGCGATGGTCCGCGTTTTCTCCGGAGTACAGGCGAATCCGGACCGGCAATCGCTGAACGACCTTAACGTAGTTGCCGGTGGCGTTTTCCGGGGGCAGCAGGCTCTCCACTTCGCCGGTCGCGGCCGGCATGCCTTCGACGTAGCCCTTGTAGTCGCGTCCGGTCGTGTCGACGTGAATCGTAACCGGCTGGCCGCGACGCATTCTGCGCAGCTGCGTCTCGCGAAAATCAGCAGTAATCCAGATGTCGTTAAGCGGCACGATCGAAAGCAGTTGCTCAGCGGGTTGTAGACGCTGGCCGAGTTCAACCGTCTTGTCGCCGACGACTCCAGAAGCGGGCGCAATGATATGCGTGTAGCTCAGGTTGAGCTTGGCCTGATCCAGCGAAGCTTGCGCGGCCTGCACCGCCGCTTCGGCCTGGCCAATCATCTTCCCCGCCGCCGCGACCGCCGCCCGGTCCGAATTGACACCGGCCGCATCGACCTTGCCGGTCATGACGAATTCGTCATTGGCCTCGCGCGCAATCACGCCTTGCTCGAGAAGCTCGCCATAGCGCTTCACGTCCACTTGAGCCTTGACATTGGTGGCGACGGCGGCGGCGACATTGGCGACGCCAAGAATGTAGTTCTGCTGCGCCGCTTTCACGCCCTGCTCAGCCTGGGCGAGGTTGGCTGCGGCGTTTTCGACCGAGACCTGATAGTCGCGCGGATCGAGGTCGACCAGCGCTTGCCCCTCTTTCACGTCGTAGGTGTTCTCGACGTAAACGCGGACGACGGTGCCGTCGATGCGGGTGCTTATCGGATCAAGATGCCCATCGATCTCGGCATCATCAGTCGATTCGTACGAATGCACATAGTTCCAGAAGCGCAAGCCACCCACGCACAACAACGCCGCAGCAACCAGCGCCACTATCAGTAAGACAGGATGCCGGCGGACAACACTCCCGACGCCGCCAGCGGGAGGCTTCGGATGCGCGTCATCGCTTTTCTTGTCCTTCTCTTGATTGGCGTTCTTGTCCTTCTCTTCTTTGGTGTCTGTATCCTTCGATGGCGGCGTTCGCTGCAGAGCCTCCTGTTGGTCCCGCAAGCGATCCACTTCAATCCGCAGCTGCCCAATCTCCGCGTGAAGACCGAGTTGATCTTCCGGAACCGAAGGCTCGGTCCGGTGCGCTTCGCCATTGTGCGGCAGCGCCCCATTTGCAGCCTTCTCCGTATCAGTGGGGTGCCCATTCTTATCCATTGCTGAAGTCCTATGTGGTGATCCGCGCTAATCCGCTTGGTGCATCTACGGACTGCGAATCGGGAGCTCGAGAAGCTGGCCGAATCGTTCGCCCGCTGCGATCTGAACGCCGTTTCAAAAGAGAGACCTATTGCGGCGCACCAGTCAGGACAAAGAGCGCCCTTTAAGTGACCGTAGCAGATGCGGTGCTCGGCTCATTTCGCCATCCGAACTATTGGTTATTCAGATGACAAATCGTTCATCGAATCTTGATGGAGTCGCACGCATGCTTTCCTTGGGCGTTCATGAAGATACGCGCAACAGCGTGCCGAGATTCTTCGACCCAAAGTCGGAACGACAGATGGTCGTGCAGCTTTCAGGGCTTCAGAAATCATTCGGACACGCACCCAGTTAGCAGCTCAATTTGCGTCGCGAACGTTAAGAATCGTTCCTCTTGTAACGCGCTGGCGGTGGCGTCAACTCACAGAAGCACTAGATTGATCATCGTCGGCCTCTCCTCCCCCGGAGACCGATGGCACGCTTGGCCACATGCCCTTATGGTGAAGTCAACGCGTGCCTTTCTTTCTGAGTATTAGTAAACGCCAGCCGAAGGAGCGGTACGATGGCCGATAGCCCCCGACCCTGGCAGCAAGTCAACAGACAGTAACCGACTGCGGGAAGGATTAAATATGCTTCGCAATGAAGAATTCATTAGAGAACTTTACGCCGCCGCAGAGGGGCAAGGAATGGATATAGAGAAGTTTGTCTCTCTCTTCTCTGAGGAAGGATACATGTACGACATTCCTTCCGACAAAAAGTTTCGCGGGCAGGCCATTGGTGACTCTATTGCCGCCCTCGCAAGTGCATTTCCTGATGTCCACCGTGAGTTATTGAGCATCTACGTCGCGGAGAACGTCGTCGTCGTCGAGCTTAGAATTCGGGGGACGCATAAAGGTGAGCTGGCCCTTGGTTCTAAACCTATAGCTCCCACGGGCAAGGTAATAGATGTCCCGTGTGTCGATGTTTTTCACCTCGAGAGTGGAAAGGTCACATCCTTTAATTGCTACAACATGCCTTCCGTAATGCAGCAACAGCTTGGCGTCGGTCTCGGCTGAATTACCGACACCGGGCGATCCGATGTAGAGAGAAATGGAGAGATCTCGATGAGCATTCAGAAGAATGTCCAGATTGTGAAGGACTTTTTTGCAGCAATGGGCGGCAGCGATAGGCAAGGTCTGCTGGCGTTGTGTGCCGAAGATATTGAGTGGATCATTCCGGGCGAGGACTGGCCGCTGGCCGGCAGGTACCGCGGGCACGCGGGATTGGCGAACTTGCTTCAGAAGGCTTCCAAAAATCTGGAAACTTCATTCCCAAATCCCCCCGAATTCGTAGCGCAGGGAGACCGGGTTCTGGTCGTCGGTTTCGCTAGGGGGAAAGTCAAAGCCACGAACAGGACGTTCGAGGACCACTTTGTCTTCGCCATTACCGTTCGAAACGGCAAACTGACGAACATCCAGGAGTATGTCGACACGCAAGCACTGGCGCGGGCCTCCGAGATGGACGCGAGTCCCAGGCCCTAGCCCATCGAGACCGATACCACACGAAAAGGAAGAGTACGATGACCGACAGCCCCCGACTTTCATCGCAACTCGCTGCAATTCCAGCCGACGACCCCAAGCGTAACCTCGTGCTTGTGCGACCGGATGACCCAAATCTGCCCCATACTGGTTTGGTGGGAGACACCTACACCGTCCTTCTGACGGGCAAGGATACCGCCGGCCGTTACTGCCTTGTCGATATGCATGTCCCGCCGTGCGGCGGGCCGTCTGCTCATCGCCATGATTTCGAAGAGATGTTCACCCTGCTCGAAGGGGAGATCGAGTTCACCTTCCGTGGCGCAAAAATCGTCGTGCGAGCTGGCGAGACTGTCAACATTCCGGCCAATGCACCGCACTTCTTTCGGAACGCCTCTGGGCGCCCCGTGCGACTATTATGCATGTGCTCGCCGGCCGGCCAGGAAGAGTTTTTCATCGCTGTCGGTGTCCCCGTCGCCAGCCGCACCGAATCCCCGCCAAAGCTCGACGAGTCCGCGCAAAAGGCGTTCCTGGCGAAAGCACAAGCACTTGCCCCGAAATACCGGACGGAGCTCCTGAAGCCTTGAAAGCTTCGAAGGCCTGACTCGAGCACGTATAAGAACATGCGCCAATCGAGAGGAGCTCGAAAATGAAAATTCTTGCAATCGGTGGCACCGGTAACGTCGGCTCAGAGGTCGTAAAGGAGCTGAAGAAGCGCAATGCGGATGTTCGCATTCTCGTACGCAAAAAGGACAAGGCATCTCCAGAAGGCGTTGAGGTTGCGGTAGGTGATCTGCTCGATCCGGTTTCCGTTCAACAGGCGCTCCACGGAGTGGATAAGCTCTACCTGCTGAACGCCGTCACTCCCGATGAATTGACGCAGGGCCTTATCGCCTATGATCTGGCGAAAAGGCTGAAGCTGAAACATATCGTCTATCACTCGGTCTTCCGCGTGGAGCACTTCAAGGATGTTCCGCACTTTGCCTCGAAGCTCGCTATTGAAACCGCCATGCGCGAGTTCGATGTCCCGTTCACGGTCATTCGTCCGAACTACTTCTTTCAGAACGATGCAACCTTGAGAGACTCGCTGACAAAAGCTGGCATCTACCCCATGCCTCTCGGCCAGGTGGGCATTTCCGCAGTCGATATCCGTGATATTGCCGAAGCCACCGCGATTGCACTGACCTCCGACGGACATTTCGGCAAAACTTACAACCTCAACGGCCCTGAGGTTCTGAGTGGTCCAAAGACGGCGTCGATTTGGAGTGGACTGCTGGGCAAGGAGATTCGCTATTCCGGCGACGATATGGATGCCTTCGAGGAGCAGCTGAGAAAGCGGGCGCCATCATGGTCGGCGTTCGACATCCGCATGATGTTTCAGGGATATCTCGAACGTGGCTTCGTCGCGGGGGCCGGAGACATCGAGACCTTGACGAAGCTGCTGGGGCATAAACCTCGTCGATACGAAGACTTTGCTAAAGAAACCGCCCTAGAGTGGAAGCATTAATAGGAGCAACGGATATAGATTTTAACGCCCAGGAAGAAAAACGGCTAGGCCACAATCGGCGCCCAAAGTCCTGGTCGTTGCGAGCATCGCAGTTCGGACCGAGCGCCTCGGGTCGCATCGAGGCTCTACTACCTTGTCTGGTTTTGCGCTGATCAACTTCGCAGTTGATCGTCGAATGGCCGATCGCGTCTGGAACTTTAAGCGAAAGGTTTGTCGCCGGCGATCGTTACGCGGTAGCCATAGCGGCGCTGCGGATAGTAGTCCCACAGCGCAAGATGCTGTGTGCAGCGGTTGTCCCAGAACACCAACGAATTTGCTTCCCACCTGAAGCGGCACTGGAATTCGGGGTTCTCGATGTGCCGGAACAGCATCTTCAGGACGGCGTCGCTTTCGTGTTGCTCGAGTTGTACCAGTCGAGTCGTAAACATTCGGTTGACGAACAAAGCTTTGCGGCCGGTCTCAGGATGTGTGCGCACGACGGGATGCTCCGCGGAAGGAAACTCCGCGCTGCGGTCGGGATGAGACTGTCTGCCTTCGTAGTTCCGCGCGCCATCGTGAATCGCCGTGAGTCCGCTTAGAAACCGCTGCATCGAGCCCGAGAGCGCATCGTGTGCTGCGTACATGCTCGCGAAGAGTGTATCGCCGCCGGTAGGCGGGACTTCGGTGAGGTAGAGCAGGGTTCCCATCGGGGGACGGACGTCGCACGACACATCGGAATGCCATTGGTCGCCTGCGATACGCTTGGAGTTTTCATCGGCCTTGATCACGATGATCTCCGGATGTCCTTCGACGACGCCCAGAGGCGCCGGATGGATGTGAAGCGGACCAAAGCGCAGGCCGATTTCCTTTTGCTGCTGCAGCGTCAGATTCTGGTTGCGGAAGAAAATTACCAAATGATCGAGCAGCGCCTGGCGAACGTCGCGAAGGTCGTGATCGCTTAACGCGGCTAGATCGACGCCATCGATCTCGCCACCGATCGAAGGCGTGAGCTTGCGCACCGAAAAACGTGTCTGGCTCATCGTAGTGTTATCGCGCTAACTGGCGGCAGATAGCCATCACGATTCTCGAATTCTCCGCAGAGAACGCCGAAACCGCGGACTGTGTGGCGGAGAGGGGGGGATTCGAACCCCCGAGACCCTTTCGAGTCTACACGCGTTCCAGGCGTGCGCCTTAAACCGGGCTCGGCCACCTCTCCGCGCGCGAATCGCGATTATGCATCACGCACTCGCGCGGGGCCACAGACGCGACTCCGCTACCCAATCAGAGACGCCTCCAGGTACGGACGAAAATGCTGCAGTGCGGGAGTCTGCAAGCCGTATTGTTTGGCGGCCTCGTCCCATCGGCGGAGTTTGATAGCGTCGGCAGCGAACGAACGCTCGATGAATTCCGCGCTTTCGGCCGAGTTAAACGGGCCGCCTTGAAGCTCGAGCGACCGTATCGACGCCGGCGAGAGAGTCTTCGAGTACGCGGCGTCGCTGGCGCATAGAAAGCGTTTCGCCTCGACGTGCAACCTCACCGGCATCGTGACCGCATCGCCGAAAAACGCCGACAGCTTCCCGGCGCCCAGAACTTCATGACGATCGTCGATTCCGCGCCTGGCAGCGCCCGCGCCAAAGTCGTGGATTATATGACCGTAGTCATGCAGCAGGCTCGCGGCGATTAACGACGCGTCGGCGCCCGCCTGCTCAGCGAGCAGTGCCGTCTGTAACGCATGCTCGAGTTGATTTATCCGCTCGCCGCCATACGCACTGCCGCCGCGGTTGATATACACAGCAAAGATCTCATCAAGGGGCGACATGCTAGCGCGCTCCTACAGTCCCGGAAGCTTCGGCGTTTCCTTCCATGTTACGCGGCTCCGGATCGCATCGAGGTACGCCTGCACTTTGGGGAAAGCGCCGTAGCTGAAGCCCGCCTTTTCGACCACGTTGAGAACGGGCCCATATGCGCAATCGACCAGACTGAAGTCGTTGCCCAGCATCCACTTGCCCTTGGCGAGCTGCCCTTCGAGGATCTCGAGCACGGCCGGCAGCGCTTTCTCGCCGCGTGCGATCGCCGCTTCGTCGCCGGGAAGTCCGACGACCTTCACTGCGATGCGATTGAATGCGATGTCGCTGGCCGGCGGCGAGACATGCCCCGACAGAAAATAAAGCCATCGCGCCGCATCGGCACGCCCGCCCGCCGACGTCGGCCATAGCTTCCCGGTCTTGTCGCCGAGGTACGACAGGATCGCGTGCGATTCCCACAGCTTCAGGTCGCCGTCGGTGAGAACCGGCACGCGGCCAAATGGGTTCAGCGCGAGGAATCCAGGCTCGCGCTGTTCCCGCTTGGTCAGGTCGACCGGCACGATTTCGCATTCGATCCCGAGTTCGAGTATTCCGAACCGGACCTTCTGCGGATTGGGTGAGGGAAAATAATAAAGTTTCATCTCGATTCTCCCGCGTTCAGGATTTCTTCGACAATCTCGGAAGTTCATGCAGCCGCATAAGCTTTCGACTGGTAACGCCCCAGCACAAATTCCCATCCGCCGTCATAGCTCTTGCGCGCCTCGCGCAGTTTCTCGTCCTGATCGAAACCGCTGTGCTCGAGTTCGATCCTCGTGCCGGTCCCATCCGCGATGAATCGCACCTCGACCTGCGTCGTCAGCTCCCAACTCGGCGCCCGCCAGGTGAAGGCAACGGCCCTCGGCGGCTCGTACGTCGTTACCAGCCCGATGACATATTCCGTCCCGTCGGCGCGCTTCTCGAACAACCGTCCGCCGACCCGCGTCTCCAGCGTCATTATAATGTCGTCGCCGCCAAAACCGCCCGGCCACCATGCGCCTATTTCCGTGCAGAACACGCGGAACGCGATCTCGCGCGAGCGCTCCACCCGGATCCATTTGCGTATCGTCATTTCCTGCTCTCCGCGTAGCGTTTGAACGCCTCGAGTGCGGTGTCCCAGAAGGCCCCAACTTCCTTGAGCGTCTTCATCAACTGTTCGATCGCATCGCGGCCACCCGGCGCAAGCTCGTAGATTCGCTCCCGACCCATCTTCCTCGCCCTTACCAAACCCGCCCGCTGCAGTATCCGCGTATGTTTAACGACCGCCGGCCGGCTGATCGCGAAGCCGGTGGCAAGCTCGCCTGCGCGGCATTGCTTGATAGCGAGGCGGCGCAGAAGTTCACGTCGCGTGGGATCAGCCAGCGCGCCGATTATCCGGTCCAGCGGCATGGACAGATATGTAACCGAATGGTTTCATATCTGTCAAGCTTCAGTCGCGCACGCACGCGCTTGATCGCGCCGCATCGGGCGGACTAAGTAGTCATCAGGAGCCAGTCGCACAGACGGTTCACCACAGGAGAAGGCCTCGATGCTGCATACGCCGATTTGCGATTACTTTGGAATCAAATATCCGATTCTGCTCGCCGGGATGGGCGGTGTCGCGATGCATAAGCTGGTCGCCGCGGTTTCCAACGCGGGCGGACTCGGCGTGATCGGCGCCGCGTCGCTCAGCCCCGACGATTTGCGCGCGGAAATCCGCGCGACGCGCGAGCTGACCGACAAGCCGTTCGCCGTCGATCTGCTCGCGCCGATTCCCGACATGATGCGCCCGCACGTGCCCGTGATGATCCAGGAGAAGGTCAAGGTGTTCGTCGCCGGTCTGTCGGTGCCGCAGGAGTTCGTCAAGGTGATGCACGACAACGGAATGAAGATCGTCGTCATGTGCGGCAAGGTGCATCACGGGGTCAAGTCGCAGCAGGCCGGCGCCGACGTCGTGGTGGCGCAAGGCACGGAAGCGGGCGGGCATACCGGCGAGATCGGGATGCTGTCGCTGGTGCCGCAGATGATCGACGCCGTGCAACTGCCGGTGCTGGCCGCGGGAGGAATCGCGGACGGACGGCAGGTCGCCGCGGCGCTGACGGTCGGTGCGCAAGGCGTCGTGATCGGCACGCGCTTTATCGCAACGCCGGAAGCGCAGGCGGCGCAGGGTTATCGCGAGGCGATCGTCAAGGCGCATGAGGATTCGACCCTGCGCACGCGCGCGTACACCGGCAAGACCTGCCGCGTAATTCGCACCGAGTACGCGCTCGAGTGGGAGAAAGACCCGTCGAAGATTCAGCCGTTCCCGCTGCAGGCGCAGACCTCGACGCGCAACGGCGTGATGAACTATACCGGGCGCAACGGCCTCGACGTCGATCCCAACCGCACCTTCATGCCGACGGGACAAGGCGCGGGACTGATTCGCGAGATCAAGCCGGCGGCCGAAGTGTTCGCAGATTTGCTGCGCGAGACCGAAGCAGCACTGCAAAAGGCGCAGCAGCTGCTGTCAGGGGATCCAGTGCGCCAGCATTCGGCGGCGCCTTCGCGGTAACAGGGAACGATAAAGGGTTACGGTAGAATTTCTTCTCGCCCGGTTTCTGGTTCCCTCCTCCCACATGGGAGGAGGGTTAGGGTGGAGGAGAACTGTGCGGCGCGATTGTCTGTTGCGCCGCACATCCGGAATCTTCAGCAAATTTGGTCCCTCACCCGCCACGCGAAGACGCGCGTCGGCCTCTCCCCTTGTGGGGCGAGGCAATTAGGAACTACACGCCGCGCGAAATGCCTGGCCAGATCTGCTTGTGCATTTGCAGCTGCATCCGCGCCGGCAGTCTATCTTCCAATATCCACGATGCGAGCGTCGACGGCTCGAGCTGCCCGAATACTGGACTGAGAAGCAGTGCACCTGCGCGTTTCGCGAGATCGCGCGTGGCGATTGCGTCCCTGGCCCATTCGTAGTCTGTCCGATCGGCGACTACAAATTTGATCTCGTCGCGCATCGTCAGATGGTCGAGATTGCTCCACAGATTTTTTTCGCATTCGCCGCTGCCCGGACATTTCAGATCCATGATCTTGATGACGCGCGGGTCGAGCTTGCTCACATCGATCGAACCCGACGTCTCGATCATCACAGTGGCACCCGCTTCAAGCATCGCGTGCGTCAGCGGATACACGCCTTCCTGCAGCAGCGGTTCGCCGCCCGTCACTTCGATCAGGTCGCAGCGGTAGCCGCGGATTATTTCCGCGACTTCGACGATCGGCATCCGCCGGCCTTCGTAAAACGCGTACTCGGTATCGCACCATTTGCATCGCAGGTTGCATCCGGTGAGGCGCACGAATACGCACGGCCGGCCGGCGTGCGTGGATTCGCCCTGGATGCTGTAAAAAATCTCGTTGATGTGCAGGCGTTCGGAAGTCATTGGTGGCCCGCGCGCGATCGTGCGGCGTCACGCGCTTCTTCCATCACGACGCGCAGCGCAACTTTATGCTCCGTGGCGATTCGCCGGCAGTCGTCGTATTCCGGCGAGATGGTGGCCGGCTCTCGGCCATGCGCGCCCGATATCTTGACGCGAACCTTGCCCCATCGCGTGTCGACCTCGTGAATCTCGCGATGCAATTTCAAGCGTGCGACCGCGTGAAACCTGAGCCCGATGGTCGAGGTCTCCGCGAAAATAATTTCCGCGATCGCTTCGCGGCTCGCGGCCTCGGCGATAATGCCAAGGGTCACTGCCGGGCGGCTCTTCTTCATCATCGTGGGCGTGAGCGTCACGTCGCGCGCGCCCGCTTCAAACAGGCGAGTCATCAGATGATCGTAAATCTGCGGGCTGAGGTCGTCGATGTTGGCGGAGATTTCGATCATCTCGTCGCTGTCGAACGCGGTCCGCTCGCGCCCGATCATCAGGCGCAGCATGTTGGGCCTATCTTCCAGCTCACGCGCACCCGCTCCGTAACCGATTTTCTCGACTTCAAACGCAAGCGGTATCGCGGCAGGCCGTGCGAGCGCGCGGACCACCGCGGCGCCGGTCGGTGTCACCATCTCGTGCGCGCCGTCGCCGATTTTCAGCGGGAATCCTGACAGCAATTCGGCCGTCGCCGGCGCCGGCACCGGAATGACTCCATGCTGCGATCGCGCGAAGCCGTTGCCCATCGGCAGCGGCGACACGATCACGTCGCCGACGCCGAGCTGATCGAGTCCCCATGCAGTGCCGACAATATCTATGATTGAATCGACGGCGCCGACTTCATGAAAGTGCAAGTGGTCGGGTGTCGTGTCGTGAATTTTCGCTTCGGCTTGCGCGAGCACTTCGAAGATCGAAATCGCGCGATGGCGAATCGTCGCGGCGAGCGGCGATGCGTCGATCAGCGTGCGAATCTCGCCGAAATGACGCTCTGGCTGCGGCTCCGTCACGGTGACATCGAACTTGAGTGCGGAAATTCCGCTCAAGGTTTTGCGCCGGGTCGAGAGCCTGTAACCCGTCAGCGGCATCGACTTGATCGCGCGCTCGAGTTCACCAAAATCCGCGCCGCAATCGAGAATTGCGCCGACGATCATATCGCCGCTGAGGCCGGAGAACGCGTCAAAATAAGCGGTTTTCATCGCGCAACCTTTACATGGTAGCAGGGCGTCGATAGAATCAAAAATCGGCTTGCGAGAGATATTTCAAACGTGAGGCAAAGAGACCTCAAGCTCTTTCGAAAATTGCTCGAAGGGCGCAAACGCGACATTCTCCAGGAATCGGAGCGCGCCGTCGGCACCATGAACAACGAGTCGGAAGAGGCGTACGCCGACCCGACCGATCGCGCGGCGCTGGAGTCGGACCGCAATTTCCTGCTGCGGATGCGCGATCGCGAGCGCAAGCTGCTGACGAAAATCAGCGAGGCGGTCGCGCGAATCGAGGACGGCTCGTACGGACAGTGCGAGGAATGCGGCGGCGAAATCGGAATCGAGCGGCTGCGCGCGCGCCCCGTCACCACGCTGTGCATCGCGTGCAAATCCGCGCAGGAACTGCGCGAGTCGAAGATCTAGGTAGTACTCCACCGGAAAAACCTCACTGCTATGAAAGTAAAAAAGGCGGTCATTCTGGCGGCCGGGATGGGCACGCGGATGCTCCCGTCGTCGAAGGTCATCCCCAAGGAACTGCTGCCGGTGGTGGACACGCCGGCGATCCAGGTCGTCGTCGAGGAGGCGGTCGCGTCGGGCATCGAGGAAATTATTCTCGTCATCAGCCCCGGCAAGGAGACCGTCGCGGAGCATTTCGAGAGCAACGCGGAACTCGAGCGCCATCTCGAGCAGCGCGGCAAGCGCGACATCCTCGAGATCATTCGCAAGAGCAACAATCCCGCGCGAATTACGATGGCCGAGCAGCGGCAGCCGCTTGGCCTTGGCCATGCGGTGCTGCAAGCGCGCGAGGCGGTCGGCGACGAGCCGTTCGCCGTGATGCTCCCCGACGACATCTTCGACAGTCCGCGGCCATGCCTGCGCCAGTGTCTCGACGTGGCCGAGAAGTTTGATGCGCCGGTGGTTGCGCTGCTGCGGGTCGCGCGCAGCGAGCTGTCGAAGTATGGAATCGTCGATGCGGTCGCGGCGGGCGAGCGGACCTACGAACTGCGCGGGATGGTCGAGAAGCCGCCGCCTGAAAAAGCGCCAAGCGAGTTCGCAATCATGGGACGTTACGTGCTGACGCCCGACATTTTCGAACTGCTGGCCGAGGGCAAGCCGGGCGCCGGCGGTGAAATCCAGTTGACCGACGCGCTGATGGCGCTGACTGCGCGCCGCAAAATTTACGGCTACGAGTTCGAGGGCGTGCGCTACGATCTGGGCGATCGCGTCGGGTTCATCTCGGCGCAAATCGGCTTCGGCCTCAAGCGCGCCGATCTGGCCGACAGGTTGCGAGCCTATCTGAAGTCGGTTATCTCACAATAGTATCGCGTTCCGGTCTCGGGATGGGGCAGTAGCTCAGCTGGGAGAGCACTACGTTCGCAACGTAGGGGTCGAGGGTTCAAATCCCTTCTGCTCCACCATCCAGTCTCCAAGATCTCGGATATATCGGAGAATCGCGCAAATCAGGTTCTCGAAGCTGAACCTTCTTCGCGCGAACCAGGATCTGTCGAATCTCTCATGAGAATGAGATTTAACAGGCCCGATCAGGTCGTCCTCCGTTTAGCCCTTGGGCAGACCAAGCACCCGCTCGCCAATGATGTTGTGCTGTACTTCGTTGGTGCCGCCCGCAATCGTGAGCGCCCTCGACGACAGCATCCGATATGCCCAGATGCCCTTGTCGAACGCATACGGCGCTTTGAACTCCAACTGACCGTACGGTCCTAGCATCTCCATCGCGAACTTGCTGATCCGCAGGTTGAGATCGCTGTTACCGAGCTTGAGCACCGAGCCCTCGGGCCCCGGCGGCAGCCCCTTGAGCCGCCGCGTGATCTGACGATAGCCGCTATATTTGAGCGCAGCCGCCTCGCACGCAAATTCCGCCAGCTTTTGGCGGACGTTGGGTTCGTCCCAGGCGCGATGGCCGTTGCTCGGTAAAGACTTCGCGAGTTCGACCAGTTCCTTGACCAGGCCCACCGCGTCGAAGAAATCGACAACTCCCGCGCGGTCAAACATCAGTGTCATGAGCGCGACCTGCCAGCCCTGGTTCTTTTCGCCGATCAGGTTCTTTTTGGGAACTCTGACGTCTTCGAAGAAGACCTCATTAAAGCTGGCCTCGCCGGTTATTTGCACCAAAGGTCGCACCGTCACCCCGGGACTGTGCATGTCCAGCAGGATGTAGCTGATGCCTTTGTGCTTAGGGGCGTCGAGGTCGGTGCGGACGAGCAGGATGCACCAATCTGCGTGATGAGCGTCGGAGGTCCATATCTTCTGTCCGTTGACGACGAAGCTGTCGCCATCTTCGATAGCGCGCGTTGTTAGCGAAGCGACGTCGGAGCCGGCGTTGGGTTCGGAGTAGCCCTGGCACCAGATTTCTTCGGCCGACAATATCTTCGGGATATACCGCTTCTTCTGCTCCTCGGTGCCCAGCCGGATTAAAGTCGGGCCGACCAACATGATGCCCAGAACGTTCACCAGCATCGGCGCGTTGACCCTGGCCATTTCCTCGCCGTAGATCAGCTGCTGCGTGATGCTTGCGTCGCGCCCGCCGTATTCTTTGGGCCAGCTTAAGCCGACCCATCCACCTTCATTAAGCTTCCGATGCCACTTCAACCGCCGCTCCCAACCGCCCGGACCCTCGTGCAACACGCCAAGCTTATCGTCAACCGAACCATCGCCATCGCGGACGTCATGCAGGTTGGCCGCGAGCCAGCTTCTAAGCTCCTGGCGAAAGGCTTCGTCCTCGCCGCTAAAATCAAGATCCATTGTTCTCAATGCCTCATTGATTCGGGGTCACTGGAAAGGTACCGCGCGCTACATCTTGCCGTTCACGACAAAACTCACGAGCCGGTGAATTTCGGTTTGCGCTTCTCGACGAAAGCCAGCGCGGCTTCTCGCGTGTCATTGAGAGCGTCGAGGTGAGCCCTCACATTCATTTCCTTCTTGTAATCCTCACGCGAGTATTGATGGCCGAACTCGTTCATCAGCCTCTTGGTTTCGAGCAGATGCTGACGCGGCAGCGAAACGAGATAGTCCACCCATCGCTTGGTCGCCGACTCCAACTCCGCATCGGGCACAACTTCGGTCACCAGACCCCACTGTTTGAGCTCCTCGTTGGTGAAGCGATCGCCGATCGCAAGGCGGAACGCGACGGCCCTCGGCAAGCCTTCTACCTGCCCCATCCAATACGGGCCCAACATTGCTGTCGGGAGTTCCGTCAAGGCGAAATGAAATGTATCGCTCACGACGCGGATGTCGCCGTACATCGCCATGTAGCCACCGACGCCGATCGCATGACCGCGGCATGAGGTGACCATCAGCTTCTCCACCGGTATGACCCCAAACTGAGTAGTCTCCGGATCAACGTGTGCGGTCACTGGTTGATCCGACTTCGCCTGCGCAGCTATGTCGCGGCCGGCGCAGAAGGAACGCCCATTCGCATTGAGCACTACAATGTAAGTCTCCGGATCGGCGTTGAACTTGCGGAGCGCTGAATTCAACTGGTGATGGAGCTCGCCGGTAACCGCGTTCAGTTTCTCCGGCCGGTTCAGCGTGACAGTCACCACCGGACCGTTCTTGTGGTAAAGGACCAATGGTTGCTCGCTCATCTCACTCTCCTTACTATCGCCCGACCGTAGTCTTTTGATTTTTGGCCGTCCAGCTAATGGACGATAATCGCCGGGTTCGAGGTGCGCTCAGTCAAGCGCTCCTTTTTTTCGCAACTCTTTGATCTCGCCGGCAGTGTAGCCGAGCATTCCCGTCATGATTTCGTCAGTATGCTGCCCCAGCAGCGGCGCCGGTGTTTTAACTTCGCAGGGAGTTGCGCTCATCCGCCACGGAATGCCGCAGTGCCGCTTCACACCGACTTCGGGATGGTCGAGCTCAACCCAGTACTTGCGTGCGGCGAGATTCGGATCGTCGTGTAGATACTTGTTGTCGGCACAGGCACCCGCGGCGACGCCTGCGGCCTGAAGGGCATCGACGACGTCGACTACGCGCCGCTGCGAGGTCCATTCCGTGACGATCGCCTCGAGCGCATCCTCGTTTCTTTTGCGTGAAGCGAGCGTCGCAAAGCGCGCGTCATCCGCTAACTCGGGACGGCCGATCGCGCGCGCGAGCCGGCGCCATTCTTCGTCATCGCCGCATGCGATCGCGACCCACTGATCGATCGTCACGTCTGCGATTTTTTCCGGCAGGTCCAGACATTTGAAAATGCCGTGCGGCGACATTTGCGGATCGCGATTTCCAATCCGCCGGGGCTCGCGCCCATTCATCGTGTAATCGAGAATTCCCTCCGCCAGCAGATCCATCGTGCATTCCCACTGGCTCATATCGATGAACTGACCCTCGCCGGTTTTGGCGCGATGGTGCAGCGCGGCCATCACTGCGAACGCGCCATGAATTCCTGCGTTGGGGTCGGGGTAGCTGAACCCGGCATGCATCGGAGGCCAGCCCTCGTAGCCGGTCAGTGCCGACAGTCCGGAGTTCGGCACCTGCGTCGGACCCAAAGCCAGATACTCGCGATAGGGACCTGTGTCGCCGTAACCCAACAGCGAAATCATAATGATATCGGGTTTGACCGCGCGGATGTCCTCGTAGCCGAAGCCCATATTGCCCATCACGCTGGCGGCGAAGTTGTTGGCAACGACGTCCGACGACTTGATCAGACGCAAGGCGACTTCCTTGGCCTCGGCATGCTTGAAATTAAGCGATAACGACTTCTTGCCTTGATTGTACTGATTGAAGTAGCCCGATCTGTTCAAGCTGCCAGGCTTACCGTCCGGCCATGGCGGCAGCATCCTGGTCACACACGGTCGGGTGCTGGTTTCTATCCGAATCACTTCCGCGCCAAGATGGGCCAGCTGCAGTGTGCAGTAGGGACCGGCCCATACCCAGCTAAAGTCCGCGACTCGAATTCCTGCGAGCGGCAGTTTCGCCATCCTAGATCACGCCCTTACGGGTCAGCTCTTCGAGCCGCGCCGAAGTCATCCCGAGCTTTCCGCCAAAGATCTCGGCGTTGTGTTGCCCCAGCGTCGGTGCCGGTATCCGAATCTCGCACGGCGTCCGCGAAAACTTGACTGGCGCACCGGGATACTTGTGAGTGCCCGCGACCGGCTGAGTAATCTCGACAAAAAAATCGCGCGCCTGCAGATGCTCCGAATTCAGTAGGTCGGCCATCGTCGAGACCGGCGCAAAGGGCACCCGCCTTGCCTGTGCCTTGCGGTAGAGATCAATCACGCTCTGCTGCCCGACCCATTCCTCGAGGAAGATTTTGAGCGCGTCCCAGTTCTGCGCGCGCTTGGCGCCGTCAGAGAAAATCTCTTCGTCCGCCCACTCCGGATTGCCCATGATTTCGACGAAGGCCCGCCAGTGATGCTCGAAGATGCAACACAGGTAGATGTAGCCGTCCTTGCATCGCATCATCTCCGCTGGCTGCACCGGTTTCTGGCCGTGGCGGCTCGCGATCATCTTCGCATACGGCCAGTATTCGAAGGTCATCTCAAGCTGCGACGCGATCGATTCCTGCACCGAAACCTCAACGTGCTGACCCGCATCGCCGCTGCCTCGAGCAAGCACGGCTGCGATAGTTGCGGTCGCGGCGTGGACGCCTCCCTGGTAGCCGGCCTGATGGCCAAAAGTCTTGAGCGGCGGCAACTCCCGATGCTGGGGACCGCCGCCGTTGAGCACGCACACTCCGCCCGCGCACCACAGCGTAAGATCCTCGGAGCGATAGTCTCGATATGGCCCGCTCAGGCCGTAGGGCGCGATTGACGTCATGATGAGTGCGGAGTTGATGCGGTTCAGCCGGTCGAAATGCAGCCCGATGCGATCCATCTCCGGCGGCGCCAGGTTATGCACGAGCACGTCGGCGCCCGCCACCAACTCTTCGAAAATCTCGAAGCCCTCCTGACTCGCAACGTCCAGGGTGACGCCGCGCTTGTTGGTGTTGAGGTAGAGGAAGAGGCCGCTCTTTTCTGGATGTACTTCGTCGTGGGGAAACGGACCGCGAGTCCGTGAGCGATCGCCGATACGGGGGCGTTCGATCTTGACCACGTCGGCGCCCAGGTCAGCGAAGAGCTTGGTGCAGTATGGCGCCGATACCATGTCGCCCAACTCAACGATCTTCAGATCGGACAGCGCTCCTGTCATCGAAGCACCGCAGCCCCAAATCTTCTGATGGTTTCGAAACGGCTCACTTGATCGCTAACGCGTTGGGAGGCGAGGCAATTCCGCCCTCGAGATTCATCGGCGCCGACGTCAGCATGAATTCGTATCGATTGTCCGCTGCACAATCCGCCGCCAATTCATCGAGCACGAACTGCTCGCCAATCGGCAGCCCGAGGATCGAGAGAGCGCGGTAATGCAAAGCTCCCTCGTCCTGGTAGTCTATCGGCCACGGCTCGACCGAGGGACAATCGGTGCCGACCGCTGCGACGCGATTATCCCAGAACCATTCCATCATGGCGCTGGAGCTCTCGATCCCGCACGCCCTTAGCCCTTCGAGCGTCGCCATCGCGGCCTTCTCGTCTGCCGTAGTCTTCACATAGGCCTGCATCCATCCGGTCCTGATCAGAACTATGGAACCTGGCTTGAGCGCGGCGCCTTGCGCTTTCAGCGCGCCTTGCAAATCAGTCAGCGGATACTTTGCCGGGGACAGAGGATCGATCGGCCGACGCTGATCGTTCACATACTTCCACAGGTCGATCAAAACCGCGCGGCCCACCACGCGATTAGCCCATTTGTGAATGCTGAGCTTGCCGTCGGGACCGTCCTGGATGTCTTCCGACTTGATGCCATTGTAGAACGAGCGATGGCGCATATGACCGACGTGCGCGAGCCCGTCCCACTGGCTGCCCTCCTGGGTGTTGTAGTTGTCGAGTGAGTCGTCGTGGCCCAGCAGACCGAATTGGTCGAACTTTGTAATGTTGTGCCGGGCGGGCGCGCGCGCGAACAAGGGCGGCTTCGCGTAGTTGATTCGAGTATCGAGCCGGAAGACTTTGCCCTTCTGCACCAGGCGCGCTGCGTCGACTATTCCCTCGGGGCTGAGGAAATTGAGACATCCCAGCTCGTCGTCATCGCCAAACACGCCCCACGAAGATTCCTTTGGCGCGCCCGCCTTGACCGGCAGCTCGGCGAAGCGCGGAAATTTATCCGGGATTTTCATTTCAAACGCCGACTATACTTCCTTCAACGTCGAGCAGTTTGCAAACGCAAGGTGCACGTGCGCGGTTTTTGAGTCCGAGGCGCTCCGATCGACGTGCGTCCGGAGCGGCCGATGCTGCTACTCGAATGCCAGATCCGTGAGCCAGTCGCGGAATTGATCGATCCAGCGGTCTGACGGCATTCCTTGCTTCGCCATGCCGAACCCGTAGTTGCCGCGCCGGTAGATGTGCAATTCAGCTGAGCGTCCGACTCTTCAAAGAGGTTGAAACCAGCGTCCACGCGGGAGAGCATTTCGAGTTCCGACTGGAGAACCATAAGCGCTGGGCAATCCTTCACAAAACAGAGCTCGCGGCCGGCTGCGCGAGCGAGTTGCGGGGACTTTCGCACCCGCCGCGGTCGGCTAATCATTTTGGTGGTGCCGGACCATAGTGAGCATGAGGTCCCACGCGTTCCGGATGTTGGCGATCGTCAATAGCAAAAGAGCCCCTGCTAGCGCATTCAGCCCAAAATCCTTTTCTAGATAGATCGACAGGGCAGCCGCGAGCAGGACGAGGTAGGCGATACTAGGTAACAAGCCGTACGCTAAGTAGTCTTGTATATAATTCGTCATGTCAGTGCGGATGACCTGAATCGTGATGTAGGTCGAGATGACTGCACCGACCAGAGCGGTGGCGCCAATTAGCGCGGCGAGGAATTTAGGCTGATGCGATGGAATTAACGCGACTGCCGACAAGAAGAACACGCAAGTGAAATGTATAACCACCGGGCTCATGAACGTGCGCGTCCCTGATTGATTCTTTTCGGTCAAATAGCCCGCGCCGAGCGAAACGGCAACGAACAGCAGACCGAGCAAGGTCGCCCCTGCCGTTCCTACCAGAATGTAAAAGTCGTGCCATTCCTTCTGCACTTCGACCTCCCACATTAAAAAAGAACGCAACGTTGGGTGGTTGCGGAGGGCTCATTTCAAGCGCGAATCATGGGGCGAGATAGACTTGGCGGCGCATTGCCGAGATCGCATCCGCTTTGCTCCCGAGCATGGCAGGGCAAACCGCCAGGAGGCTGCCGTCGATAACTCTCCAGCGCCGCCGCGCACTCCGCGTCGGAGTTTAAGAGGCGTAATTGATCCCATTTAAATAGCGACACCGAGAAGTCTATCTGAAAGTGATCTCCGACCGGCCTTCGGTGTTGGCGAGCAGCGGCAGAAAACGCCACCTAAGGCCTCCGGGAGGTAGCGTCCTCATTCTTGACGAACGCCCGGGTTCCGCCTTTTTCGATGCTCCCGGCGGGCCTCCACTTCGCAACATCGTTCAACTCAGCGTTGCTGTTCTCATCCGCGAACGTCAGGTTCGCGCAAACCAGCAGGCCACCGTCACGAAGCTTTTTGCGCAGTAGCTGAAGTATCGGCAGCTCAGGGGAAAATCCGTCAAAGAAGATCAAGTCGTAATTTCCGGGAAGCTGACCCATCACCGCCATAAAGTCGCCCTGATGAACCCGCACGCGATCGGATAACTCCATGGTAGCGATGTTTTCTCGCGCCAGGCGAGCATGCTCCGAGTCCCTTTCGATCGTGTCTACGTGCGTGTTGGGTGTCGCCGCAGCAAGACAGCAGGCGGTATAGCCCAACGCGGTCCCCAGTTCGAGCACTCGACCTGCGTGATGTGTTGCAGCCAGAGCGGTCAGTCCCGGACCATCCTCGAACGTGTATGCGCCACAGCCGTGATCAGCCCGGTGCTGCCGAGTCATAGACTGAATTAACTCGAATGGTTTGTCGCCCATGGTCCGCTCTCCAATGTGGGCGTTTGGTTTGCTTGCATCGATGTTTATGAGCCTGTACCGCTCAGGCTCACATCATGTGTCCGCTAGGTTCATACACCCTGGACGATGAAGGCCCGGTAGTTAGCGCCTTTGAAACGATGCTCGCGCGCCTCGCGGTAGGCGGCGCTGTCGTACCATTCTTTCGCTGCCTCAAAGGTCGGAAACTCGAGCACGACCGCTCCTTCGATTTCCGGACCCTCCAGCACCTCGTGCCGCCCATAGGCAACCCGAAGCGTGACCGGATGTCCTGACAAAGTTGCGGGAGCGACCTTGGAATAGGTTTCGAGCTCCTTGGGATCACGAGTGCTATCGCGAATGAAAATTGCGTAGGCTGGCATATTTTTCCTCCCCGGAATCTCATTACGTGAGGCTCATGCGCTATCTGCGGTATGTAGTGGTTTTCTGGGTCCTGTCAACCGATCGACGTGCGTCCGGAGCGGCTGATGCTGCTACGCGAATTTCAGATCGGCGAGCCAATCGCGGAATTGATCGATCCAGCGGTCTGACGGCATTCCCTGTTTCGCCATGCCGAAACCGTGGTTGCCGCGCCGGTAGATGTGCAGTTCAGCTGAGCGTCCGGCGTCGGTCCAGTCGGAATAGAGACCCTCGACAACGCGATGCAGCAGGACATCGTTCTGGGCGATGCAGGTGAACAGCGGCGGCGCATCCTTGGGTACAGGCCTTCCCAACGTTTCGCCGCCATAGATCGCCGCGACGAAGGCGAGCGGTGCAGCGCGTGGATCAACCGCGATATCGACCACGAGAAACGCGCCGGCCGAGAATCCAATCACGCCGAGCTTGGCCGGATCGATGTCCCATTCCCTGGCTCGCTCGCGCACGATTGCGACCGCGCGGCGCCCGTCGTCGGCTGCGGCTGCACGGGCATCGCTGAACGATTCGGCCGGCACGACGTCACTCATGGCGCGGAAGGCGGTCTTTCCCTTGCGTGTCGTGTCGATCCGCGCAAACATCTGCGCCATCTCGGCGTCGAAGTCCGCCTGCGCCGCGGGCGTGGCACGCACGCGATATTTCAACAGAAACGCCGTATAGCCATGCGCCACGAGCCAGTGCGCGACATCGAGCCCTTCATGCTCCCATGCGAGGATGCGCCAGCCGCCACCCGGGCACACGATCACGCCGGTGCCGTTCGGCTTGCCGTTCGTGGGTCTATAAACGGTGAGTGTCGGATCGGACACATTGCGAAGCATCGCCGCGTCGCCCACGGTGCCCACTGGTCCGTGGAACTCTACCTCAGGACCGACACCATCCAGCGTCGTCGGCGGTCCATCGGGCCAGAGGCGGATGATGTCCTTGGGCAACGATGTCACGGACTTCAATCCAGTTTCAAAATTTCTCTCGTAGCTCATTTTCTGTCGCAACCTTCCGATAATGACTCGCCGATAGTGACTCGCCGCTACTCAACTATGGCCGAACTTCATAGTAGGCGTTGATCGGGTTATCGAAGTCTTTGGTGGCGAAGCGCGTGAACCCGGCCTCCGCCGTCATTCTGCGCGCGACGGGTTCAGGAAATCCGAGCGTGCCCAATCCGAGGCCGCCGGGCTCCGAAAGAGCTGACGACATGCAGCAAATCACTGAGAAGCCATACATTAGCGGAGCCAGGGGATTCTGCTTCAGGTTTTCCTCGAAAGTCGGCATCCCGTGAACGTCAGCGATAAGCCACGTTCCGTCGGATTTGATGGCTTTACGAATGACCTGCATCACGAGGTCGGGCCGTGTCATGTCGTGAAGGCAATCGAAGGTTGTGATGAAATCGTAACTGGCATCACCAGGCAGAGGATCGACGGCCACGTCGTGCAGATGCACGTTCTTTACTCCGGCCTTGCGTGCGTTTTCTTCTGCGCGCTGGAGGGGCAGCTTGGCGATATCGTAGCCGTGAAACTCCGACCGCGGGTAAGCCTTTGCCATCTCGATTATTGCAACGCCCGCACCGCATCCGACATCCGCCGCTTTGGCGCCCGCCAGCAACTTTGCGACGACGCCATCAAGCCTCGGCAGGGCGTTTGGTACAAGCTGCGTCCGAAACCACGGGGCGAGCAGTCGTTCGACGCCGACATTCACTTCCGAACCAAACTGGTCATAAGACAGGCCAAGTCCGCTTTTGAATGACCGCGGCAGTTCGTTCAACAGCGCCATCTGCTGCGGGAATGCGCAAAAACCGCCGGCAAGAAAAAAGGGACTGTTTTCGTCGGCCAGCACCAGGGCACCTTCGGGGCTGAGCTCAAAGCGTGACTCACCCCGGTAGTCTAATACGTTCGCGGCTGCCTGCTGATAGAGCCACTCGCGAACCCAGCGTTCATTGAGGCCGGTCTTGCGCGCGAGTTCTTCGCTAGTGAGGGGACCGGCACCATTCAGCGCCCGATAGAGACCCATGCGTTCGCCAAGATGGATCATGCCCGAGACCAGCGCTCCCGCGAGATGGCCGAAGACGTCCTGCGCGAATTTTTGCGTTTTCTCGACATCGATCTGATGATTGTTGTCAGACATAACGAAACCTCCCCACACGCGAAATCCTCGCGGCTGCTTTATGCGATATCACTCTCGACAAATCTTGCAATATGCCAGCTTCTGACGAGCAGGATGCAAATGCTGTAGCCGCCACCACTTGTGCTATAGAAGGTTTGCGAAAAGCCATAGGGGTCGAATCATGGACATAGGAATAATGATCGCGGCGACCGCGGAATCGGGCGATATCGCGGAGATCGCGCGCGAAGTCGAGAATCTAGGCTACGAGTCGTTCTTCATTCCCGAGCATCCCGTCATTCCGATCGGCTTCAAGACCCCGCTGCCGGGCGGCGGCGCAGGCACACTGCCCGAGCATTACGGGCGCTGGATGGATCCGTTCGTCGCGCTGAGCGTGGCCGCGGCAGTTACGCGCCGCGTCAAGCTGGGCACCGGAATCTGCCTATTGCCGGAGCGCGAACCAATCATCGCCGCGAAGACCATCGCCACGCTCGACGTCGTGTCGGCCGGCCGCGTCATCCTTGGAGTTGGCGCAGGATGGCTCCGGGAAGAGACGGAAGCGTTGGGGACGCGGTTTGTAACGCGATGGAAGCGATTGCGCGAAACCGTCGAGGCGATCCGGCTGCTCTGGACTCAGCCGGAGCCCAGCTACGAGGGCGAGTTGGTAAAGTTTCCCGCCGTCCGATGCGATCCGAAGCCGATCCAGAAGCCCGGGCCTCCTATTCTGCTCGGCGCGCGCGGACCCAAGGCGATCGAACGGGTCGTGCGCACTTACGACGGATGGGTGCCGATCGCGGGCAAGCCGCACAGTTTCAAACGTGACGTCGACGAGCTCAGGAAAGTTGCGACGGAGCGCGGGCGCAATTCGGAGACGCTCAATATCAGCGCCTTTGTCGCACCGGCGGAGGACGGGATTTCACTGGAAGATCTGAAGTTGTACCAGGAAGCCGGCGCGCATCGGCTGGTACTGTTCTCGCAGGGCGATGCGATCGAGATGGCAGCAGGAAAGACCCTCGAGATCGTGCGCCGGCTCGCGCCAACGGTCGAGCGCAACGCGAAAGTTAGATAGAGCCATCGATCGTAATCGCGGTTGGACGACACAGCCTAAGCATGGCGAAAAACTCAGGTGCGCCAGATTTTTTCGTGGTATTCGCGGATGGCGCGGTCTGATGAGAATTTGCCGAGGCGCGCGATGTTCAGGATCGACATCGTTGCCCACCTTCGCTCATCCTTGAAGGCTTCTGACACGCGGCCCTGGCACTCGACGTATGACTGATAGTCCGCCAGCACCAGGAAGGGATCGTGGTTCAGGAGCGAATCGACCATCGGGCGGAACATTTCCCGGTCGCCGCGCGAGAAGGCGCCGCCGCCGATAGCATCGATGACCTCGTGCAACTCCGGATTGTGATTGTAGAACTCGCGCGGCCGATAACCTTCGGCCTGGATCGCGAATACTTGCGGCGCGGTCAGGCCAAACAGGAAGAAGTTCTCCTGCCCAACTTCTTCGAGAATCTCGACGTTGGCGCCGTCGAGTGTGCCGATCGTCAACGCGCCGTTCATCGCAAACTTCATGTTGCCGGTGCCCGAGGCTTCCTTGCCGGCGGTTGAAATTTGCTCCGAGAGATTGGCGGCGGGATAGATGATCTGGCCGACCTTTACGTTGAAGTCCGGGATGAAGACAACCTTGAGCCGGCCGGCCACGTCGTGATCGGCGTTCACCACTTCCGCCACGGAATTGATCAGCTTGATGATGAGCTTGGCCATCGCATAGCCGGGCGCCGCCTTGCCGCCGAAAACGAAAGTACGCGGCGTTATGTTCATGCCGGGATCGCGCTTGAGCTGATGGTAGAGCTTGATGATGTGCAGGACGTTGAGATGCTGGCGTTTGTATTCGTGAATGCGCTTGGCCTGAACGTCGAACAGCGACTCGGGATCAATCTTTACGCCGGTGCGCTGCTCGGCCACCTGAGCCAAGGCGCGCCCGTTTGCAAACTTGATTAAGCGCAACTCCTCCTGAACCTCGGTATCACCCGCAAAGCTCGCGAACCTGGACAGTTCAGTTTCGAGATTGGACAGCCAGCCGTCGCCTATCTTGCGCGTGATCAGATCCGCAAGCGCCGGATTACTGACCGCAATCCAGCGCCTTGGCGTCACCCCGTTCGTAACGTTGGTAAATTTCTCGGGATAGAGTTCCGCAAAATCGCGCATCACGTCGCGCTTGAGCAACTCCGAATGCAGCTCGGCGACACCGTTGACCTTGCGGCTGGCGATAGTGGCGAGATGGGCCATCCTGACATACCGCTCTCCTGCCTCGTCGATGATCGACAGCCTGGCGATCCGTTCTTTTTCTTCCGGATGCTGCTCGCGCACTTCATTCAGAAACCGCGCATTGATCTCGTAAATTATCTGCAGGTGACGCGGCAACAGTTCCTCGAACAGCCGCACTGCCCACTTCTCCAGCGCTTCAGGCAGGAGCGTATGGTTGGTGTAAGCGAACGTGTGGCGCGTGATCTCCCATGCCTCCTGCCAGCCAAGTTCATATTGATCGAGCAGCAGGCGCATCAGTTCCGCCACTGCAATCGAGGGGTGGGTGTCGTTCAGCTGAATCGTCCAGTAACGGTGAAACTGGGTTATAGGACGGCGGCGCAGCCGATGCAGCCTCAGCATGTCCTGCAGCGAGCAGGAGGCGAAAAAATACTGCTGCTCGAGGCGAAGCCTTTTGCCGCCCAGCTGTTCGTCGTTGGGATACAGGACCTTGGTGATGTTCTCGGAGGCGACCTTCTCCTCGACCGCGCCGTAGTAGTCGCCGCTGTTGAAGGCCTGGAAGTCGAACGATTCGTGCGCTTCAGCTCTCCACAAGCGCAGCAGGTTTACCCATGGCACCTGGTAGCCGAGGATCGGCGTATCGTGCGCGACGCCTCGGATGACGCGATCGGGAATCCATTTGGCGCGCGTCATCCCCGACTCGCCAGCGCCGGTCTCGACCCGGCCGCCGAAGCCGACGTCGTGAAAGTTTTGCGGCCTCACTATTTCCCACGGATTGCCGCGGCGCAGCCATTCGTCGGTCTTCTCCACTTGCCATCCGTCACGAATCTCCTGGCGGAAGATGCCGAACTCGTAACGAATGCCGTAGCCGATAGCCGGCATTTTCAGAGTCGCCAGCGAATCCATGTAGCAGGCAGCCAGGCGGCCCAAGCCACCATTGCCCAGCCCCGGCTCCTGTTCCTGCCAGATCAGATCCTGAAGATTCTGCCCGAGCTCTGAAACTGCGCGCTCAACCTGCGGATAAATACCCAGTCCGATAATGTTGTTGTGCAGATGCGGCCCAAGCAGGAACTCGGCCGATAGATAGGCGACGACTCGCTCATAGTCTGACGAGCGAACATCGGTTCCACTGTACCAGTTGCGCACCAGCAAGCCCCGCACCGCCATGGCCAATGCCGTGTACCAGTCGTTCGGGGTGGCATGCTGTGGCTGCCGCGCCAACGTGAGTTCGAGGTTTTCCAGAATCCGCTGCTTGATCGTCGCAACCGAGATGTCACTTGCTGATGGAAGCATGCACTCGCTCCGTTCCGCGATTTGAGCTGGTTAGTGAGGATGACGAAACATAAAAACTATCGCGAACGGCACTTCGAGGGTCGAGAAGCGCCGGTCGCACTAGAAGTCGACGTCCCAAATCCCGGCAGATTGCTCCAGCGCAACCAGCGCCTTGGCCCGGCGGCTCAGCGCGTCGTAGTAATCAAGGTAGAGTTGGTTAAGGGCCTGGTGAGCGTCGAGCACTTCAACCAGCGACACCGAGCCTTTCTCCATCTTGAACAGACGCGACTTATAGGCTTGATCGGCGTCAAGGAAGAGTTCCGCGGCGAAATGCTGCACTGCGTTGACCGACAGCGCGTACTGATCGTAAGCGGTACGGACGTCGGCCTCCGCCTGAAGTTTGGCCGCCTGCAGAATCGCTTCAGCCTGGCGCTGTTGATAGTAAGCGGTCTGCAAAGCGCCGGTATTGAGATCGGAGAGCGGGATAGGAATCGAAAGAGAAAACGCGGCGCCATCCCAGGCCGGAGCAGGATCGATCGGATTGGTTATTCGCGTAAAGTGCTGATAGTTGCCGGAGAGCGTAAGGTTGGGAATGCGATTGGCTTGAGCGAGCCGATAATTCGCGCGCGCGTTTTCCAGCACGTAGTCCGCTGCGGCGACATCTCCGCGCGAGTTTACCGCCCTGTCCACCAATTCCTGCAGCGAAAAAGTTCGCGGCGGGCGCTCGAGATTTCCCACGGGCTCAACCAGTCCGACGCTTCCGCTCAATCCTTCGAAGACGGCCATCCCGCCCAGCGTTTGATGCAACGCCGACTCGGCTTTGTATAGATCGTTCTCGGCTTCGAATTGACCGATCCTTGCCCGGATGACCTCGTCCTCGGAGACCTGCCCCTGCCGCAAGCGCTTGTTGTTCATCTCGACCAGTTGTCGTGCGCGCACCACGGCCTTGAGCTGGCGGTGCAGTTTCAGGACTTCGATGACCCCGTCGATGAAGGAATCGGCGGCACGTCCTCGAAGCGCGCGCAGAAACTCGCCAACCTGGGCGTCGTTTGCCTGCAAGCTGGCGCTGGCAGCATCCTCGCGGGCGCCGATTTTGCCTCCTAACAGAACAGTTTGATTGAGTCCGCCCGCATAGGTCGTCACTTGGCGGTTGCCGGACAGATCGCCGCCGTAGCCCGCTTGAAAAGTCGGATCAGGATAAACGGAGGCGGCGGTCAACTGCGCCCTGGCAATCGGAATGTTGTAGCGCTCGGCCGCCAAAGCGAGATTCGCGCTTTGGACCTGATCCATGAATTGTCGAAAAGTGATCTGGCCGGTAAGCGGCAAGCCTGGAAGTTGCTCTACGGTTTCGATCGCGCTTGGGAAACCCGGGTTTGCTGAAGCTGCGGTAGCTGAGGTCTGAGGTGGAGATTGATTCAACGCGATGGGATTGGTCATAGCGCCGATCGGGTTCAAAGTGTGGTTCGCGATCGGTGCGTTCTGCGCATGGACGGGCGTCGCAAGCGCGGCTGCGGCCAGTGCAACCAGCAAGACTGCTGCACGTCCAGCCATCAGAGCCTTCTCACCTCACGATTGTGTGGGTACGAGGATAGTTGGACCGCAAACTATTGCACTCGCGATCTTGCAAACAAAATCACAGCCGGATTGCACTCGTATTACCGAACCTCGGGCGACTTCAATTAGTAAGATCCATCAAAAATTGGTAGCGTCACGAAATTACACACGACGCTTCAAAGGAGCAACAACATGATCGACGTGTACTTCTGGCCCACGCCAAACGGAAAAAAAGTTACCATTCTGCTCGAGGAAGCCGGCCTCCCCTACACCATCAAGGCGGTTAATATCGGACGCGGCGATCAGCTCACGGCCGATTTTCTGAAGATCGCACCCAACGGCCGGATGCCGGCGATTGTTGATCACGAACCCAAGGGCGGCGGCGCGCCCGTCGCGATTTTCGAATCCGGCGCGATCATGGAATACCTGGCCGAGAAGAGCGGAAAGTTCTGGCCGCAGGAACTGCATCAGAAATACGAAGTCTCGCAGTGGCTCTACTGGCAGATGGCCAACCAGGGTCCGAAGATGGGCGAGCAGGGACATTTTCGACGCGCCTCGCAGAATCCCAAGAGCGGCGATCAGGCTTATGCGCTGCTGCGCTTCGATAATGAGGTGCATCGAATCTTCGGAGTGATGAACCTGGGCCTGCATAAGAAGAGCTACCTGGCTGCCGGCCAGTACACGATCGCCGATATGATTTGCTATCCATGGGCGGCCACCTGGAAGGGGCGCAATATCGAGCTCGACGAGTTTCCCAACGTCAAGCGCTGGCTGGATTTGATCGGCGAGCGGCCGGCGGTGAAGAAGGCGATGGCGGCCGGACCCGAGTATCGCGAAGACCCTGCCACCGTCACGGCCGAGGAGCAGGCGCGCCGCCACACGCTGCTAACCCATCAGCGGGCGCAAACGGTGCCGAAGGAGTGGGCATAGCGCAAAGGCTGCGCTATTCGATGTCCTTTTGCGGGATCTGCTTCGGCTCCTGTTTCGGGTGGTTCGGCTCCTGTTTCGGTTCCTGCTTCTTGGCGAGGTACTTCTGAAACTTGTCCATCGCCTTGTCCCGCATCTTATGGAAGAAAGAAGGCTTCTTCCTTTTGGCTTGAGGATGCGCGTGAGCACCCTTGTGATGAGTCGCGGTGTTTCCGGTTTCATTGGGTTGGCCCGTCTCACCGCTGGAAGGAGCGTTCGCGGCTGCACCGCTGGCTGAGGGAATTTCCGCTGAATTCGCCTGCGCCCGCGCCGGCCGGTCAGGCGCCAGCATCAGCAGTGTGACCACAATCCCGACGGATGCGATTCGGATCGGCGCGCAAGATTCTGCCTTCATAGATGAAAGTACGTTAAGATTCGTCAAACGGTTACCGCATCGACGCGCATATGAAGTCCGAAATCCAGCGAAGACTGTCGTTCACCTTGTCCGCTGCTGAGCATGCGCAAGTCCTTCGGCTGCGCCGACTGCTCAACGCCCCGTCCAACGCCGAAGTAATTCGCCGGTCGCTCAGGCTGTTGGAAGAATCCATCTTGAGAGAGGAACTTCGCCGGCAGTTCCGCGAAGCTTCAGTACGCGTCAGGACTTCAACGCTCGAGACGATGAAAGAATTAGATCCGCTCGAGACCGGAACCGGTCCAAATCATCACTGAGCGTGGATCAATTCACGATCTGCCGAGGTGCCATATTTCGCGGGCGTATTCTGTTACTGCGCGGTCGCTCGAGAATGAACCAATTCGCGCCACATTGAGTATAGCCTTTCGCGTCCAGACTTCCGGATGTTGATACTCAGTGAGTATCTTCGACTGGATATCCACATATGATCCGAAATCCGCCATCAGGAAGTAGTCATCGCGATTGACCAGCACGTCGCGCACCCATCTGAACAGTCCGGGCTCGCCCGGACAAAATCGATCTGACGCCAGCTCGTCGAGCACCCGCTTCAGCCGCGGGTCGGACTCGTAGTAGTCGCGCGGGTGGTACGCACCCTTCAACGTCAGGTCCTCGATCTTCTCGGCAGTCAGGCCGAAAATGAAAATGTTCTCCGCGCCGACCGCCGCCTGAATCTCGATATTGGCGCCGTCGAGAGTCCCCACCGTCAGCGCGCCGTTCATCGCGAACTTCATGTTGCCGGTGCCCGACGCTTCGCGGCCGGCGGTCGAAATCTGCTCGGAGACGTCGGCCGCCGGAATGATTTTTTCTGCGAGCGAGACCCGGTAGTCCGGCAGGAAGGCAACCTTGATTAGTTCGCGGGTCTTGGGATCGTTGTTGATCACGTCGCCGAGGCTGTTGATCAACTTGATGATCATTTTCGCCGCCCAGTAGCCGGGCGCCGCCTTGCCCGCGAGCAGATACGATCGCGGTACCGCCGGCTCCACGCCGTCGTCCACCAGCTCGAGGTACTCATGCACGATCCCCAACGCCATCAGCAGCTGGCGCTTATATTCGTGGATGCGCTTGGCCTGTATGTCGAACACCGCGGCGGGATCGATGTCCACGGCTGCAATCCGATTCACAATTCTGGCCAGTCGCTCCTTATTGGCCCGTTTGATAGCCCGGAAGCGGCGCTGAAACTCGGCGTCGTCCGCGAATTTCTCGATCGCGCTCAACTGCGCGAGGTCGGTCTCCCAACCCGTGCCGATCGTGGCGTCGAGCAGATTCGCCAGCCCCGGGTTCGCCATCAGCAGCCATCGCCGCTGCGTCACGCCGTTGGTCTTGTTGCTGAACTTCTCGGGCCACAGTTCATAGAACTCAGGCACCAGCCGGGTCTTGACCAGTTCCGAATGCAGGGCCGACACGCCGTTTACCGAATGGCTGCCGACGATCGCCAGATGCGCCATGCGGACCTGGCTCTCGTAACCCTCCTGGATGATCGAGACGCGCTTGAGCCGTTCGGAATCGTCGGGCCATACCTCGCGAGCATCCGCCATGAACCGGCGATTGATCTCGTAGATGATCTGCAGATGGCGCGGCACGACTCGCTCGAGCAGGCTCACCGGCCACTTTTCGAGCGCCTCGGGAAGCAAGGTGTGATTAGTATATGCGACCGTGCCGCGCGTTATCTCCCACGCCTCCGGCCACTCGAGGTCGTACTCGTCGATGAAGACGCGCATCAACTCCGCAATAGTCAGTGTGGGATGAGTATCGTTTAGTTGAATAGCTACTTGCGATGAAAAATCATTGAAGTCTTCACCCCGCGCGACGAATCCCTGCACTATGTCGTGCACCGCGCAGGCCACGAAGAAATATTCCTGCAGCAGCCGGAGCTCGCGGCCCGCGGCGACCGCGTCGGACGGGTACAGCACTTTCGAGATAGTCTCGGACAGCATCTTCTGCTCGACGGCCTTCATGTAGTCGCCGGCGTTGAAGATCTGCATGTCGAATTCGTCCGACGCTCCCGCCGAATACAAGCGGACAAAGTTCACTGTGCGCCCGCCGAAGCCAGCAATAGGCAGGTCGTACGGCACGCCGACCAGCACGCGCCAATCCACCCAGATGGGGTTGTATTCGCCTTTCTTGTCGATGCGGTGTTCGATTCGCCCGTAAACCGGAATCCGGCACGACTGCTCGGGGCGCGGCACCAGCCACGGCGAGACCTCGCGCTGCCATGCGTCGGGCCGCTCGACCTGGTAGCCGCCGCGAATCTCCTGGCGGAACAGTCCGTACTCGTAGTTGATGCCATACGCATAGCCGGGCAAATCGAGCGTCGCCAGTGAATCGAGGAAGCACGCCGCCAGCCGGCCCAGGCCGCCGTTGCCTAGCGCCGCGTCGGGCTCCTCGTCGAACAGGGTTTGCAGATCGATTCCGTTCTCAGCCAGGAAATCGCGGCAGGTGTCGATGATACCGAGGTTGAACAGATTGTTCTCGAGCGATCGGCCGATGAGAAATTCAAGCGACAGGTAGTAGAGCTTTTTCGAATTGCTGCGATCGAAACGCAGGCGCGTCGCCAGCATCTTTTCGACCAGCATGTCGCGCACCACCAGCGCCGTCGCCCGGTACCAGTCATGCTTCGACAGATCGATCCGCACCTTGGCCAGCGAGAACCGGATATGGTGATCGATAAGCTTGTTGAACAGGTTGCGATTGACTTCGGAGAGTGGAGGAACAGCCATTCTAACTTCAGTCCTGGGGTAGTCTCCAACCGCCTTATGATCAATCAGGTATGCAAAGTTGTCGCCAATCTGACGATGGGATATTCGGAAGCGAAATTATAACGAAGGGAGCTGGCGCTGGCGAGCGGCTACGACGTCGCCCGATCGAGGAACGCGCGCACGGCGGCGTTGAACGCGGCGGGTTGATCGATATTGGCGGCGTGGCCCGCTTTCTCGAGGATCACCTTCTGCGCACCGGGAATTTTCGCCGCCATATAGTCGGCCGACGGCCTGAACTGCGTATCACTTTCGCCGACCAGCACCAGCGTCGGAACCGCGATCGCCGGCAACGACTCGATCACGCGGCCGTCCTTCTGCGCGAGCATCCCGCGCGCCGCATGCGCCAGGCCCTGGGCGCTGCGATGGTGCGCGATGCTGACTTCGGCGCTGACACCCGCCGCGGCCAAACCCTTCTTCTCGTACGCTCGCGCCATGTCGTCTGCGATCCGGTTCCATCCCGCGCGTCCCTCGTCCTTCTTGTAGCCGGGTCCCGTGTCGAACAGCATCAGCGCCTCCGTGCGCTCAGGATGCGCAAGGTGAAACGCCAACGACATGAAGCCGCCGAGCGACAAGCCGGCGATTACCGCGCGACCGATGCCGCAAGCGTCGAGCACGGCGGCCATATCGGTGATCGTCGCATGGTGCGAGTACAACGCGGGATCGTCGGGCGAGTCGGATCGGTCGTGGCCGCGCATGTCCCACGAGATTACGTGATAGTCGTCGGCCAGCGCCTCCACCTGACCCTGCCACATGCGCGCGCTGGCGCTGTAGCCGTGCGAAAGCAGGATGGCCGGCCCGGCACCGTGCTGTTCGTAGTAGATGCGCACGCCGTCGCGATCGAGATAAGACATAGTCAGTTCATCCTCACTGGCGCGGCGAATACTCAGCTTCCGCCGCGCTGCATCGCGGCCAGCGCCTCGGCCTGCTCGCCGAGAGCCTTCTTTACCGACGGGCGGCCCTGCACATGACCCCACCACGCCGCGACTTTCGGATGTCCGTCGAGCGGCTTGACGCCGAAGGCGGGCATCAGGTTGGTTACGAAGAACATCGTGGGCGCGAGCGCGCAGTCGGCCAGCGTGAAGTCGGCGCCGCACGCATAGCCGCGATCGGCGAGCATCGTTTCGAGCTGGTCGAGGCGCTTTTTGAATTCGGCAACTTTCTCCGCGACGACTTTTTCGTCGCGCGTCTTGGGATTCATCTGGCCGAACAGTGCTCGCAGCGGCGGCTCGAGATAAAGGTCATGGAATCGCGTGAGGATTCGCACCCGGGCGCGGCCCTCGGGGCTCTTCGGCAGCAGCGGCGGCGTCGGATACTTGTCCTCGAAATACTCGTTGATAACCTCGGACTCCGGGATGAGCAGGCCGTCGGCTTCGAGCGCAGGCGTTTTGCCGAGCAGATTTATCTTCGCATACTCAGGTGAGCTCAGTTCGCCGCCCGGAATCGGCGCCATCTCGACGTTCAGTCCCTTCTCATAGATCACGAGCCGGGACTTGGTCGCGAAGTTCGAGAGATACAAATTGTAAAGCTTCATCGTTGTCGATTCCTCGCTGCTTGAGATTCAAGTTCGCTTATCGCAGACGACTGCGCGCGGCGCAAGCCGCTCATGAATCATCCTCGTAACACGCCGATAAAAATGTTCTTGCGGGCAACGGCCCGACCGTGCATAGGTGAGAGTTCGTATTGGAGCTCGGAATCGATGAAGAACGCGACGACGGGCGCGCGGCTCGGGCGCCGAGCGCTTAACTCCAGAAATATTCTCGGATTGGTGGCAATCTGCGCGATCGTGCTGGGCGCGGTCGCGAACGCATCGGCCAAGCAGAAGCAGAAGCAGATGAAGACCTATCCGGAGCCGTATGCGATCACCAAGAGCGGACCCGTGCTTGGCACCGAAGTTGATGGTGTGAACGAGTTCCTGGGTATCCCGTACGCCCAGCCGCCGATAGGATCCCTGCGCTGGCTCCCGCCCAAGGCTTTCGGAAAATTCAGCGCACCTTTCGAGGCGAATGCGTTCGGCAGCGAGTGCACCCAACCCGGACCTGCCGGCAGCGAAGATTGCCTGTACCTTAACGTCTATACGCCAGTCCAGGCCGAACGCGCCGAGGACGCTTCCGAAGCGGCAGCCAAAAAGAAAGGTTCGAGTAGTCTACCTGTAATGGTTTTCATTCATGGCGGCGGACTTACAGCCGGCGCCGGCAGCATTTACGACCCTTCAATGCTCGTTGCACAGGGAGTGATAGTTGTAACCATCAACTATCGCCTCGGCGTGCTAGGATTCCTGGCCCAGACAGCACTCGATGCCGAACATCATGATGCGGGCAACTATGGCTTCATGGATCAGCAGCTAGCCCTCAAGTGGGTTAAGAAAAATATCAAGGCCTTTGGCGGCAATCCGAAAGAGGTAACTATATTTGGCGAGTCCGCGGGCGGCCAGAGCATCTACTGCAATCTTGCGTCACCTACCGCCAAAGGACTATTCCGTGGCGCGATAGCTGAAAGCGGGTCCTATGTCGAATTTCAGGATTATTTTACTGCTGTCGAGACCTTGAAGACCGCGGAGACCACCAACGGCTTCGCCCCGTCCGGCAACTCTGTAGCAGTAGCTGTCGGATGCAGCAGTCAGACAGCTGCATGTCTGCGAGGAGTTTCGGCAGACACGTTGGTGCAGGCAGAGGCGGGCGTCGTGTATCCCTTCGTCGATGGAAAATTACTTACTCAGACGCCGGCTGCGGCCTTTGCCGACGGCAAGTTCAATCAAGTGCCTGTCATAGCAGGTACTAATCACGACGAATATAGGGCCTTTGTCGCTGCGGAGTACGATGGAACGGGGAATCCTATCCTGACCGAGGACGAGTACGAGGCCGCGGTTGCGTTGCTGTGGACTACTCAGCTAGCTCCCGGCGTGCTGGCCGAGTACCCCTATGACAGTTATCCTAACGGTGGCCTGGCGCTGTCGGCTTCGGGCACAGACGGAGTCTTCTCATGTACGGCGCGCAACGCCGATGAATTATTGTCGAAATTCGTCAAGACCTATACCTACGAGTTCAATGACGAGAACGTGTGGCCGGGTACCCTGCCAGGTGTGACCTTTCCGCTAGGCGCCTATCACGCCGCAGAGCTGTTGTACCTGTTCAACGTAGCTGGAGAGAGTCCGACCTTTACCGCTGACCAACAACAGCTATCCGATACAATGATCAGTTACTGGACCCAGTTCGCGAAGACCTTGAACCCGAATTCGTCCGGCCAGCCGGCCTGGTCGCCTTACGCGACGTCAACCGATCAGTTCCAGTCGCTGGTGCCGCCGACCCCGATGCCCGAGACCAACTTCAACACCTTTCATATGTGCGATTCGTTCTGGAACGTTTTCTAGCTGTGAGTGCTAGCGGCCGCCTTCTTCCTGCTTGATCACGAAAATCAGCGACTCGGCGAAGTCGTCGGGATGTTCCAGTTGCGGGTAGGCGCCTGAGGTTTTGAAGACCACGGTCGCCGAACCGGGCATCGCGGCATGCAAGGCCTGCGCTTCGGCGTTCGAGAAGTAGGGACTCTTGGCTCCCCACATTATGATTGTGAGCGTGTTGAAGACCTGGCCGATTTTCGATCGGATGTGCGCTTCGTCGCGCGGCACCGAATTGAGCATGTCGGTCTCGGCCGGCAGGTCGACGCTCAACTGCGCCATCATGCGCTGATAAATGAAGTCCGGCATCGGCGGCAACTCGAAGAAGCTCGCGTCAACCTGCGCCCGAATCGCGTCGGGCGTCGTCGGCAGCATCCCCTGGCGAAGTTTTTCAGCGCCGCGCTCACCCACGAGGCCGCCCGAGACCAGCACCATCCGTTCGACTTTGTCGGGATGCTCGACGGCGTAGTACAGTGCCACATCCGCGCCGAGATCGTTGCCCACCAGGTTGACGTGATCGAGCTTCATCTCGTCGATCATCTGGGCGATCGCTTCGGCCTGGTAGGCGATCGTGTATTGGACCTGCTTGTGATCGGACGAAGCGAAGCCGGGCAAGTTCGGCGCGATCACTTTGTAGTGCGCGTCGGCGACGGGCGGCATGATGCCGCGCCATACGAGCGCCGCGTTCGGACCAAGCCCGTGTATCATCACAACCGGCTCCATTTCCGAGTAGCCGCCGGTCATCAGGTACGTGATCAGGCCGTCCTTCAGCGCCAGATCGTTCTGCGCCACGCCCGACCATCCCAGCCGCGAAATCTGAATCCATCTCAGTACATCGACGGGCCGCAGGTACATCGCAGCGGCGAAGATGCCGAGAAAAACAGCCGCGAGCGGCCCGGCGATATTGATCCAGGTGTGGCGGCGTACTTGCGGAGTCAGATTTTCGGCGCGAATGTCCGCTTCGGTCGGCGTGCGCGTTGCTTGCGATTTGATTGGCTCCGCCAATTCGTTCGACCGCGGCGCTATTTCGGCGACGGCGCTGCCGCGGGCGCTTCGGTAGCAGATGAGTCGGCCGCCGCTCCCGACGCGACAGCAGTCTTGTTTGCGGCGGCCTTCCGCGCCGACTTGGTCACGTGTGACAGCCGGCGTCCATGAGCCGCCTCGCGGTCCCGTTCCATCTGATCGAGATGGTCGCCGACGCGATTGATTTCCTTGGTCGCGTCCTGGACTGCAGCAGTGGCCCGGTTCGCGGCCTCGGTCGCTTTGTCCGCTGCGGCCTGCGCCTGGGCGGCCGCTTGTTCTGCGTGCTCCGCCGCCTGCTGAGCCTTGGCGGCGGAAGCTTCGGCCTGCTGCGCCTGCTGGTCATTGTTCGACGCGCATCCGACGAACGCGATCGCGAGCACAAGGATCGACAGCGCGAGGAGAAATCGGCGCATCAAGGACATCCTAGTGCTGCCCGAACGCCTGCACAGTACGCATATCAGGCAGCGGCGCGCCGTCGGCCCGCAGCGGCAGGATACAAACGTGAGAGGCGCCCGCCTTCAACTGCGCGTCGATACGATCGCGAATCTTGTCCTCGGTGCCCCACGCCACGATCGCGTCAACCAGCTTGTCCGAGCATCCATTCTCGAACTCGCTGTCAGCCCATCCGAGCGCTTTCAGATTGTTCGTGTAGTTGGGCAACCGCGGGACGTAGGTCTTCATATAGGCGCGCGCTGCCGTGCGAGCTTTTGACGCGTCGGTTTCCAGGATGACGGCCTGCGCCGCACATAGCATCGCATTCGGCCCGATTTGCGCTCGCGCCTTCGCCGTATGCTCGGGCGGCACGAAGTACGTGTGCGTGCCGTTAGCCTCCGACGCCGACAGCGCCAGCATCTTGGGATGCAGCGCGGCGAGTACCACTGGCACGGGCTCTTTTGGCGCCGGCGCCATATAAAGCGCGCCCTTCATCTTCGGCAGATACTCTTTCATGAAGCTGTAGGGCTTGTCGTAGTTATGGCCGCGCAGATTGCTGACGAGCGGCTTGTGACTGACGCCGATACCGAGCAGGAACCGGCCGCCGGAAAGTTCGGCGACGGTCTTCGACGCGGCCGCCATCGTGATCGCGTCGCGGGCCCAGATGTTCGCGATGCCGGTTGCGATCGACAATCGCTCCGTATGGCTCAGCAGATACGCCGCGTGCGCGAACGGCTCGCGGCCGACCGCCTCGGGAATCCACAGCGCCTTGTAGCCATTCTTCTCGACCGTCCTGGCGAACTCGGCACTGTCCGGCGCAGTCATGGCGTCGAGAAAAAACCACATTCCAACTTTTCCAATATCCATGACTCAACTAACTAACGCGCCGAGTGGATTTGAACAAGCGCGGCCGCGCCTTCCTTCTTTTCAATCCCATTCGCGCGGCGATAGAGTAGCGCGAATTCGCCACGATAATCGCTTCGCACAACGAGGTAATAGAAATGAAACTCGGCCTCATGTTCGTTAACTCCGGACCTTTCAGCAATCCCGCCCTGCTCGCGCATCTCGCGACCACCGCCGAGCGATGCGGCGTCGAGTCGATGTGGACGGTAGAGCACGTCGTCATCCCGCAAGACTACAAATCGCCGTATCCCTACTCGTCGAGCGGCAAAATTCCCGGCGGCGAAGATGTCGCGATCCCCGATCCGCTGCTGCCACTAGCGTTCGCCGCTGCCGTGACGAAGAAAATCAAGCTCGCGACGGGCGTCCTGATCCTTCCGCAACGCCATCCACTGTACGTCGCCAAGGAAGCCGCCACGCTCGACGTTCTCTCTGGCGGGCGCGCGATTCTAGGAATCGGTAGCGGATGGCTCGAGGAGGAGTTCAGCTCGCTCGGCCTCGATTTTCACACCCGCGGCGCGCGTACCGACGAGGCGATCAAATCGCTGCGCGCATTGTGGAGCGAAGACTCGGCCTCCTTCCACGGCAAACATTTCAACTTCGGACCCGTCAAGTGCTATCCGAAGCCGGTGCAGAAAGGCGGCGTGCCGATTCATGTCGGCGGCCATTCTCCCGCCGCCGCCAGACGCGCAGGCCGCTACGGCGACGGCTTCTTCCCGGCGCTTGCCGATATTCCCAAGCTCAAGGAACTGTTCGCGCTGATGAAGTCGGAGGCCGAAAAGGCCGGCCGCGACGCGAGCAAGATCGAGCTGTCATGCGTGGGACGCCCGCGCGTCGAGGAGTTGAAGGCGCTCGCAGATATCGGCATATCGCGCGTCGTGATCGCACCGCCAGCCTTCGACGCGGAGGGGCTCACAAGAGGACTCGAGAAGCTGCACGACGATGTGATCTCGAAGATATAGATGAGGAACTTAATCGAATGCGGAACCCACCGTGGGTTCCGCACCTCCCTGGGCAGCGGTGACCCCTGCACCCAGTGAAAAGAAAGGATGCGGGATTACGTCCCTGTTAGTAGTGGGTAAAGGGGGAGGGTCCGAATCTTACCTCGCCCGTTCTTTTTACGGGAGAGGCGCCGGCCGCATCGCGGCCGGCAGGTGAGGGTTCTGCGATCGCAGCACAGTGCTAGTCGTCGCCGGTGTCGCGGGGCGGTGTTGTCGGAATCGGCGCGAGCAGCTTCACGTAAATGATTTCGGGATCGCCTTCGTCGAGATTTTCTATGTAGCCGCTTTTAATGAAGCCCAGCCGATCGCACAGGCGCTGCATCGGCAGGTTCGACTGATTGGTCGAGGTGAAAAGCTTGCCCGATTGGCAATCGAGCTCGGCCGCGCGCATCAGCGCCGTCGCGAGTCCGTGGCGGCGGAAATCAGGATGCACCATCAGCAGCCGCACGAAAAATTGATCGAAGAAACTCTCGTCGAAGATGACGAAGCCGCGGATTACGTCGTCGACGCGCGCCACTGCGATGCGCCCGCCGGCAGAGGCCTCGCCAATCAGCCGGCGCCGCGCCGCGCCGGCGTGGACAGTTTCGTCCAGCGCACAAATGTGCTCAAAATCCTGACTGGAAGCCCGTTCGATTATCGTCATAAATCCCGCCAGAGGTGCGATATCCGTGAAGGATGAAACTTCAGTCGATCCGTTGATAGTCACCCACGAGGCGCCGATTGGATGGCTGGTGCTGAACCGGCCGCAAGTTCGCAACGCGCTCAATTTTAGGACCTGGCAGCGGATTGCGGAAGGTGTCGCCGAACTGGCGAGCGACGACGCGATTCGCGTGATCGTCATGCGCGGCAGCACCCCGCAGGCATTCATCGCGGGCGCCGATATCGCGGAGTTCCCCGCCATGCGCGCCGATGCGGCCCAGGCGCGCGCGTATCGCGAAGCCCCCAACAACGCAATCACGGCGCTGATCGAATGCCGCAAGCCGGTCGTCGCGATGATTTCCGGCGTTTGCATCGGCGGCGGCGTGCAGGTCGCGCTCTCTTGCGATATCCGGATAGCGGCGCGCGGCACACGCTTCGGCGTTCCCGCCGCGCGGTTGGGACTCGCCTATCCGCTCGACGGCGTCAATATGCTCGCCGCTACCGTCGGTCCCGCCAACGCTCGCGACATTCTGCTGTCAGCGCGGCTGTTCGACGCGGAAGAGGCGTTGCAAATGGCCCTGATAAATCGCCTGGTCGATCCCGAAAAGCTCGAAGAAAACGTCCGCGACTACGTGCTCAAAATGGCGACCAACGCGCCCCTAACAATGACGGCCGCCAAGCTGGCGATTCGCGAGAGTCTGAAAGACCGCGAGGATCGCGACGCCAAAGCGGTCGCCGCAATGGTCGCGCAATGCTTCGACAGCGATGACTATCGTGAGGGCGTGCGGGCGTTTTTGGAAAAGCGACGCCCAACGTTCAAAGGCAAATAGGCCTTAACCGCTCTGTTTTAGGCTGATGAAACGGTCGGTATCGGTAGCATACAGTCGAACTTGCTTGTAACAGTCACGACTGCATGTTAGTGATATCTGCGGTTCGACGGCCTTTTCGGCGGTCTGATTTCGCGAGGAAGATAGATGTCATCGCTGCAGGAAGAGCGGAGCGCGGAGACCCGGCGGCGGCTGCTTGATGCCACCGTCGCCTGCCTTTTCGAACGTGGCTATGCGGGCACCACGACCACCGAGATAGCCAGCCGCGCGGGAGTCTCGCGTGGTGCGCAGTTGCATCATTTTCCCAAGAAAGATGAGCTCGTGGTGAGCGCGCTCGAGTACGTGTTCGAGCTGCGGCTCACCGAAATGAGCGCCGCGATCGCCGAGCCGCCGTCGGGCAGCCGCGAGCATCGCCTGGGCGTGCTGATCGACGCGATGTGGCCGATGTTCAAGGGACCGACTTTCTATGCGTGGCTCGAGCTGGTGGTCGCGAGCCGCACCGATCCTGCGCTCAACGACGCGGTGCGCGCCGCGAGCGAGCGCTTCGGCGAAGGATTTCAGCTCGGGTTCGGCGCGCTGCTCGATTGGCCCGCCGGCCACGAAGACCAGCTTCACGATTTGATCGGTGTCGTGTTCGGACAGCTCGAATCGATGGCGCTTGAGCGCGTGCTGTTCGCGCCGAGCGAGATCGATCCGCCGGAGTTCGTGCACGGTTTGGAAATGGCCAAACGGGTCAGCGCCGCGCTGGTGCGCGATCTTGATTCGGCGAAACAGCCCTGAAGGCAGGAGGCATTTGACCATGAGCGGAGCAATCGAGACGCCAGCGGCGCCGGATTTCTACTTCAATCCATGGGACGAGAATTTCCGCGCCAATCCGTATCCGCATTATCGCCCTCTGCTCGACGGGCCGCCGCGAATCGCCGACATGGGGTTCAAATTCGTGCTGGCCGCGCGCTATGCCGATGTGCGCTCGATCCTGATGGACTACGCGACCTTCACGAGCGTGCAGCCGGCCGGGATGGGATTCGACGAGCAGACGAAACTGTTCGGCGATGCGCCGACGATGTTGGGCTCCGATCCCCCGACGCAGACGCGCCTGCGCCGGCTGGTCTCGCGCGATTTCACACCCCGCCGAATCCGCGAGCTCGAGCCGCGCATCCGCGAGATCGCAAAAAATCTGCTCGACGCCGCGGAGCGCAGCGGCGAGTTCGACGTGATGGCCGACCTCGCCAACCCCTTGCCGGTCATGGTGATTAGCGATTTGCTCGGCGTGCCGCCGGAGGAATATCGCCAGTTCAAAAATTGGTCGGACAAGATAATCGAGGCCGACAACACTCTGCCCGGGATGCCGATGCCCGACGAGATCAAGACTGCCTTCACGGAGCTGAAGGAATACTTCCTCGCGGAGATAGACCGGCGCCGCAAGCATCCGGGACCGGACCTGGTGAGCGCGCTGGTCGCGGCGCATGACGAAGCCGAAGCGCTGAGCGCCGACGAGTTGCTCCAGTTCGTCGTGCTGCTGCTGCTGGCCGGCAATGAGACGACGACCAACCTGATTGGCAACGGGATGCTTGCGCTGGGACGCAATCCCGGCGCGTTGACGGCGCTGCGCGCGAAGCCCGAGCTGATGCGCGGTGCGATCGAGGAGATGCTGCGGTACGACGGCCCGGTGCAGTCCACGTTCCGCACGGCGACGAAAGACACGACGGTCGGTGGTACGCCGATCGCGGCAGGGATGGGCGTGTTCGTAATCGTCGCGGCGGCGAATCGGGACGCGGCGCAATTCAAGGATCCCGAAAGATTCGACATTACGCGCGATCCGAATGATCACGTCGCGTTCGGCGAGGGAATCCATTTCTGTATCGGCGCGCCGCTAGCGCGAATGGAAGGATCGATCGCGATCAGCAGTGCGCTCGAGCGCTTCCCGCATCTTCGGCTGAAAGAACCCGACGCTCCGTTGACCTACAAGGGCTCGTATTTTCTGCGCGGGCTAAGCCGGCTCGAAATGGCGCTGAAGTGAAGCCGCGGGACTGCGTGCAGCCGCGTTGATGCACCTGCACGGGATGAAAACGCGCGTGATTATCTAGGGCGGAGCGATGGCATCGCGATTGCTCCGTCTAACGCCGCACGGACTCGCAACGATGGCCCGGTCAAAATGAAATCAATCGAAGAGGTAATCTCAACATGAACCAGGCCGCCGAACAAATTTATTTCAACCCCTGGGATCCCGCGTTCCGCGCCAACCCGTATCCGCATTACAAGCCGTTGCTCGCAGGTCCGCCGCGGATTCTCGATTTGTTCGGGCCGACTGCAATGATCACGCGCTACGCTGACGTGACGGCCGTGCTGCGCGACCATGCGCACTTCTCGAGCGTGCGGCCACGCGACCCCAGCGAACCGCCGAACGAGGGACCGTTTGGCGGCGCGCGCACGATGCTGTTTTCCGATCCTCCATTGCATTCGCGGCTGCGGCGCCTCGTCTCGCGCGACTTCACGCCGCGCCGAATCCGCGAGCTCGAGCCGCGAGTCCGCGAGATCGCCAAAAATCTTATCGACGCCGCGCAGCACAAGGGCGAGCTCGAAGTGATGAGCGGGATTGCGAACGCGCTGCCGGTGATGGTTATCGCGGAGATGCTCGGCGTGCCGCCCGATCATTACCAGCAGTTCAAGCACTGGTCCGACACGGTGGTGACGGGCGACAATACTCTGCCCGGAACGCCGCTGCCGGAGGAGTTTCACTCGGCGACGAAAGCGCTGCGCGACTATTTTGCCGACGAGATCGAGCGGCGCCGCAAGACGCCCGGCCCCGACCTGATCAGCGCGCTGGTCGCCGCTCACGACGATGCCGAAGCGATGAACGCCGACGAGTTGCTCGCGTTCGTGCTGCTCCTGCTGCTCGCCGGCAACGAGACCACCACCAATCTGATCGGCAACGGGATGCTCGCGCTCGGACGCAATCCCGCGCAGATGGACCTGCTGCGCAACAGCCCGGAGCTGATGCCGCGCGCGGTCGAAGAGATCCTGCGCTACGACGGACCGGTGCAATCGACGATTCGCTTCACCACGGAAGACTTCAACCTCAGTGGGACCGAGCTGCCGGCCAAGCAGGGATGCTTCATTATCCTCGCCGCGGCGAATCGCGACCCGGCGCAATTCGAGGATCCCGATCGTTTCGACATCACGCGCGAGCCGCGCGATCACGTCGCGCTGGGCGAGGGTATCCACTTCTGCATCGGCGCACCGCTGGCGCGGATGGAAGGTGCGATCGCGATCGCCGAGATGGTCGAGCGTTTCCCGCGCCTGCGTTTGCAGGATCCTGCGGCGCCGGTGACCTACAAGGGTTCATACTTCCTGCGCGGCCTGGCGTCGCTCGCGATGGCGACTGACTGAGCGGCGATCATCATGGCGGTTTATTTTAATATCTGGGATCCCGAATTTCGGGCGAACCCTTACGCGCACTATGCTCCGCTGCTGGCAGGACCGCCGCAGCTTCTCACCGTCGGTCCGATGACCTTCGCGCTGGTGGCGCGCTACCCCGACGTCACTGCCGGCCTGCGCGACCATGAGCATCTGTCGAGCGTCGGTCCGCCGCCTCCGCCGCAGGCCTATCAGGGACGCTTCGCCGGCGCGCGCAATATGCTGGGATCCGATCCCCCGCAACACTCGCGCCTGCGCCGGCTGGTGTCGCGCGATTTCACGCCGCGGCGAATTCGCGAGCTCGAGCCGCGCATCCGCGAGATCGCAAAGGAACTGCTCGACAAGGTTGAGACCAGGGGCACCTTCGACGTGATGGCGGATCTCGCAAACGTGCTGCCGGTCACGGTGATCGCGGAGATGCTCGGTGTGCCGCCGAAACTGAACGCGACCTTCAAGCGTTGGTCGGACAGGATCATCGGCGACGGCAACAATACACCCGGCAATCCGCCCGCGCCCGAAGTGGTGCGCGTGGTCGACGAGCTCGGCGACTACTTCACCGCGGAAATCGAAAAGCGGCGCGCCAATCCTGGTCCCGACCTCGTCAGCGCCCTCGTCGCGGCGCATGACGAAGGCGACGTGATGTCGGCGGCGGACCTGCTGAGCTTCATCACGCTGCTGCTGGTCGCCGGCAACGAGACGACGACCAATCTGATCGGCAACGGCATGCTCGCGCTCGGGCGCAATCCGGATCAGTTGGACGCGCTCAAGCACAATCCCGCGATGCTGCCGCGCGCGATCGAAGAGATGCTGCGATACGACGGACCGGTGCAATCGACGGTGCGATTTACGAAAGAGCCGGTGCAGCTCGGCGGCGCCGAGATTCCCGCGGGAGCGTTTGCGCTGATGATCGTCGCGGCCGCGGATCGCGATCCGGCGCAATTCAAGGAACCTGAAAAATTCGACATCACGCGCGATCCGAACGATCACGTCGCGTTCGGCGAGGGCATTCACTTCTGCATCGGCGCGCCGCTCGCGCGGATGGAGGCACGGATCGCGTTTGAGGCGATGCTCGAGCGCTTCCCGCGGCTGCGGCTGAAAGATCTCGCGATGAAACCGGTTTACAAAGGCTCGTACTTCCTGCGCGGCCTCGAATCGCTGCCGGTAGCGATCGATTAATTCTCAGTAGCTAGTCCCAATGACCGATCCCGCCACCGCGCTTGAGCTGAATCCCGTCGCTGACGACGAAGAACGCAAGAGCGTCCGTCTTGGGTTCCTGGGCAAGACGCCGCCCTTCACGAAGCGGCAGCGCCGCGTGTTCTGGATCGCGTCAACCGCGGGATTTTTCGATCAATACGATCGCGCGCTCTTAAGTCTCGCGCTCAAGCAGATCCAGACCGGCCTCAAGATCGCCGAGTCGCATTTGGGCGCGATGCTCTCGCTGGTGCGGCTGGGCTATTTGCTGTCCCTGCTGATGACTCCCTTTGCCGACGTGTTCGGCCGCCGCCGCTTGCTGCTCTACACGGTCTTCGGTTACACGATTTTCACCGGCCTCATCGCGATCGCGCCGGGCGAGCGAACCTTCGTCGTGTTCGAGATAATCGCACGCGCATTCGCAGGCGCTGAAGCTGCAATCGCGATGGTGATAGTTGCCGAGGAAGTTGACGCCGCCCACCGTGGATGGGCGATCGGGCTGCTCGGCGCAGTTTCAAATATCGGCTATGGCCTCGCCGCGGTCGTGTTCGCATTCGTCAACGTCATTCCCTACGGATGGCGCGGGCTCTATGCGATCGCGCTGGTGCCTCTGGTACTGATCATTCCGCTGCGCCGCATGCTGCCAGAAAGCACGCGCTTCGAGAAGGAAAAGCTCGAAGGCCTGCGGCCGGTGAAAATCTGGGAGCCGCTCGCACAGCTATACCGCGCCTACCCAGGCCGGCTCATGATGATGCTGTCGATCGCGTTCCTGAGCTCGATGGGCGGCAACGCGGCCGGCTTTCTGTTTCCCAAGTTTCTGCAGGACGCGCATCATTGGTCGCCGGCCAACGTTTCGTCTTTGTTTCTGTTCGGCGGCGCGCTCGGAATAATGGGCTCGATCGTCGCTGGCAGGCTAAGCGATCGTTACGGGCGGCGCGTGATGGGCACGGCGTTCCTTCTCCTCTCGCCAATCCTAACTATCTGGATGTACACGGCGCCGGGTCAATCAATTGTACCGGCCTGGATCCTGGAAACCTTTTTCGACATCGCGTCGGGCATGATCCTAAACGCGTACAGCGCGGAGTTGTTCCCCACCTCGTATCGCTCGACCGCCGGCAGCGCGCTCGCGGTCGCAGGCACCACCGGCGGCGCGCTCGGACTGTTCCTCGAGGGCGTGCTGTACAATCTCACCGGCTCGCACGCGCGCGCGGTCTGCTACCTGACGGTCTTCTGGATCGTCTCACCGGCGATCATGTGGTTTCTGCCCGAGACCTCCGGCCGCGAGCTCGAAGACATCTCGCCTGAAGCAAACGCGGTCTGATTTCCAGCGACTCATCGACGCGCTACATTTGCGGCGAGGCATCACGAGCAGAGTTGTACCGCCGCTTGCATATCCGATTCAGATATTTTGCACTGATTGCCGCTCTGCTCGCGCTGCTCGGATGCGCGCGCGGACCGTGCGTCACGATAGTCGCGCCCGACGGCACGACGCGCGCGACGGTCGCAATCGAAGTGGCAAACACGACCGAGCAGCGCGAGCGTGGCCTGATGTTTCGCAATCATCTCGACGACAATGCGGGGATGATTTTCGTTTTTCCGGATTCGGCGCCGCGAGATTTCTGGATGCACAACACCGAGATCCCGCTCGACATGATTTTCGTGGACTCGTCATTCCGGGTGACCGGAATCGTGGCCAATGCGGCCCCCGAGACCGATTCGCTGCGCGGCGTACAGGGCGCGTCGCAGTACGTGCTCGAAGTAAACGGCGGCTTCTGCGCAAAAAACGGCATCAAACCAGGCGACCACTTCAATTTCATAAACTTCTATCCCCACGCCTCCGAATAGCCGGCGCTTTAACGAGCTGCGCTCACGGAGTAACATGTAGTTGTGCGCAAGAAGGTTGTAATCCGAACGCCATTCCCTACTGCGGAAGATCTCGCTGAGACTTATGGCATTTCGAAAACCAGAATGCGCAAGCTGAAAGCCCTCGCAGCGGAAATCATCGCTGGCAGCTCAACGAAGTCTCGGCCAATGCCTACCCATCAAATGAAGCGTGGACGGAGAGCCAGTTCACCCGCTTGAAGTCGCGCGTCCTAAGTCAAGGCTAATCGCGCGATGCGCAAGCGCGCTGAGCAAGAATCTGCATTTCTAAATATTCCCTACGACCAGCATTACGAGCCGTTATATCTGGCGTTCATCGCCGGCTTGTCCGGTTTCGGCCTTGTGCCCCGGGCGACAGTCGAGATCCCAACCAGCGACCGTAGGCTTGACCGAATCATGAAGCTGATACGAGACTGCCGCTATTCGTTTGACGATCTGTCGCGCGTCCAGGTCGATCGTATGAAGCCGTCTACGCCCCGATTTAACATGCCTTTCGAGTTGGGACTCGCCGTCGATTGGTCGTTAGATGCCAGTCCGAGGCACGAATGGTTTGTGTTTGAATCGAAGGCGAACCGGCTACAGAAGTCTTTGAGCGATCTGAATAGGACCGATCCGTATATTCACGGCGACAAAGCACCTGGAGTTCTTCACGGATTGATGAACGCTCTGACCCGACAGAATCGTCGTCCCGGTTTTGCGGAGCTTGATTCGATTTATCGAGCCCTACGCGAGGCGGCTCACAAGATTCGCCTGGAAGGAGGTCACAGCCTGTTCGAAGCCCGACCCTTTCAGGATCTTTCTGTCCTGGCGCGTGAGTTGGCGCAGGACCGAATCTCGTCGCTTCGTCGTAGTGAGAGGGTCACAGAGTTCTTCCGCCGAGCGCTTTAACCGCCAGCGTACTTGCGGTATCTATTCTTGCCGTGGCGCGTGATGGGCGCCTTTTTGTTTGCCGTTTATCCTGATTTATCGCGGGTTTGACAAATGGCCCTTAAAGAAAATCTCGAACGACTTCAGCAGCTCACGCGCGAGGCGGAGGCCGCCGGCGGCGCCGATCGCGTCAAGAAACAACGCGCCCAGGGCCGCATGACCGCGCGCGAGCGCGTCGAATTCCTGCTTGACCGCGGCTCGTTCGTCGAGATCGACAAATTCAAGACGCATCGAATCACCGACTTCGACATGGCCGAGAAGAAAGTTCCCGGCGACGGCGTCGTGACCGGTTACGGCACGATCGACGGCCGCCAGGTATGCATCTTCAG
>JBEKLS010000004.1:0-59167 GCA_050010075.1 Binatus sp. (SeqCode)
GACTACGAAGCCGGTCGAAATGGTCAGCGCCATCAACGACAGATTGTCGATGCTGAAGCCGCACAGATACATCACGCCGAAGGTTCCGATCAGCGAAATCGGAACCGCCAGGCCGGGAATCAGGGTGGCGCGCAGATTGCGCAGGAACAGGAAGACTACCATCACTACCAGGCAAATCGAGATTAACAGCGTTCCCTCGACGTCCTTGACCGACGCCCTGATGCTGGTGGTCCTATCCAGCACGACCCTGAGATCAATTGACTGCGGAATCGATGCCTTCAGCGCCGGCAGCGCCGCGTAAACGCGGTCCACCGTGTCGATCACGTTGGCTCCGGGCGCACGCCAGATGATCACCAGGATGGCGCGGTTCAAATCGACGTAGCCCGATGCGCGCACGTTCTGGACTGAATCGATGACCTCGGCGACATCGGACAGCGTCACCGCGGTGCCGTTGTGATAGCCGACTATCAGAGGCTTATACTCCGCGGCTGTCAGCAACTGGTCGGTCGTACTGATCGTCCAGGCCTGGTTGTCATCGGCGAACTCACCAGTAGGGCTGTTGGTGTTGGCCGACGCCAGAACGCTGCGCACCTGTTCGAGGCTGATACCCAGGTGGCGCAACTGGGTGGGATTGAGTTCCACCCGCACCGACGGCAACGCACCGCCGCCGACCACGACCTGGCCAACGCCCTGAATCGTGGAGAGCTTCTGCTCGAGGATCGAATCGGCGGCGTCGTAAAGTTGACCCGGAGTCTTCACCTTGGAAGTCAGCGCAAGGATTAGCACCGGCGGGTCGGCCGGATTCACTTTTCGATAGGTAGGTTTGGACGGCAGGTCGGCCGGCAGATAGCTGGCCGCCGCGTTGATCGCGGCTTGCACATCACGCGTCGCCGCGTCGATGTTACGGTTCAGATCGAACTGCAGCACAATCGTCGTCTGACCCAGGAAGCTGCTCGAGGTCATCTGGGTCAGAGAGGCGATGTGGCCGAACTGCCGCTCCAGGGGCGTGCCCACCGACGTTGCCATCGTCTGCGGACTGGCGCCGGGAAGCAGTGCCTGGACCTGGATGGTCGGGAAATCGACCGCCGGCAACGGCGCCACCGGCAGCGCATAGAACGCGACAATCCCCGCCAAGGTCAGCGCGATCGTAAGCAGCGTCGTGCCGACAGAGTTCTTGATGGTGGTCTCTGACAAGCTCATGTGGTTACCAGCCGCCGCTGCTCGGGCTGCCTGTTCTGCCCCGCTACCTCTGCCGACTGCTCCAATTCCGCCGAGGCGTGTTCGGGCGCAAGCCGGTCGAAGTACAGGAAAATCACGGGCGTGGTGTATAGCGTCAAGGCCTGGCTGAGAATCAGACCACCAACGATTGCGATTCCCAGCGGCTGACGCAGCTCCGACCCCATTCCAGTTCCGAGCGCCAGCGGCAGACTTCCCAGCAGCGCCGCCATCGTGGTCATCATGATCGGCCTGAATCGCAGCAGCGAGGCCTGGTAGATCGCGTCTTCCGCGCTCTTGCCTTCCTGGCGCTGCGCTTCGAGAGCGAAGTCGATCATCATGATGGCGTTCTTTTTGACGATACCAATCAAGAGAATGATGCCGATGAGCGCGATGACGTCGAGATCGAGATGGCAGATCAGCAGAGCGAGAATCGCGCCGACGCCGGCCGAAGGCAGCGTCGAGAGAATCGTGATCGGATGGATGTAGCTCTCATAGAGCACGCCCAGCACGATATAAACGGTGATCAATGCCGCCAGGATCAGTATCGGCTCGTTGGCGAGGGAGGCGCGGAACGCCGCGGCAGTGCCCTGGAACGCGCCCTGGATGCTAATCGGCATCCCGATTTCTTTTTGCGCCGCGTTGATCGCATCGACCGCCTCGCCCAGCGAGTAGCCCGACGCGAGATTGAAAGAAATCGTAACGCAGGGAAATTGTCCCTGATGGTTGATGATGAGGGGCGTACGAGTCTGTTCGTAATGCGTAAACGTGCTCAGCGGCACCTGACCGCTGGTCGAATTGACGTAGATTTCCTGCAGCGATTTGGGATCGCGCTGGAATTTCGGGTCCACCTCGAGCACCACGTGATACTGGTTGAGTTCGGTGAACATGGTGGAGATTTGTTCCTGGCCGAACGCGTCGTAGAGCGTGTTATCGATCGTGGATGAGCTGACACCCAGGCGCGAGGCGGTGCGGCGATCGATTACCAGGTGCGCCCCCAGGCCCTCGTTCTGCTGGTCGGTGGCGATGTCGCGCAAGGCGGGCAAGGTTTGCAGCTTGTCCACCAGTTTCGTCGTCCACAGCTTCAGCTCATCCGGGTTGGGATCTTCGAGCGTGTATTGATATTGCGTCCGGCTCACCCGGTCATCGACGCTGAGATCCTGAACGGCCTGCAGGTAGATCGTAATTCCGTGAACTTCGGCCAGCTGGCGCTGCAACCGGCCAATTATCTCCTCGACGTGAGCCTTGCGCTGTCCCAGCGGCTTTAGATTGATCAGAATCCTGCCGCTGTTAACCGTATCGTTGGTTCCGTCGACGCCGATAAACGATGACAGGCTTTCAACCGCCGGATCGCGCAGGATAACGCTGGTCAACTCCTGCTGCTTGCGCTCCATCGCGGCGAATGACATCGCTTCCGGACCCTGCGATACGCCCTGGATCACGCCGGTATCCTCGATCGGGAAGAATCCCTTCGGCACGTACCAGTAGAGAAAGATGGTCAGCACAAGGGTGGCAACCGCGACCATCAATGTGGCTGGTTGATGCTTGAGGACCCAACGGAGCGTGCGGCCATAAAATTCGATGGTCCACTCGAAGGCGCGCTCCGACATCTGGAACAGCCTGCTCTGCTCTCTCTCCGGCGTATGCTTCAAGAGCTTGGCGGCCATCATCGGCGTCAACGTCAGCGAAACGACCGCGGAGACCAGGATCGTCACTGCGAGCGTGATCGCGAACTGACGGAAGAGCCGGCCCACGATATCGGCCATGAAGAGCAGCGGAATCAGCACCGCAATCAGCGAGATGGTGAGCGACAGGATGGTGAATCCTATTTGGCGCGATCCCTTGAGCGCGGCCTGCAGCGGGGATTCTCCCTCCTCGATATACCGCGAGATGTTCTCGATCATCACGATCGCGTCGTCCACCACGAAGCCGGTGGAAATCGTCAGCGCCATCAACGTCAGATTGTTCAGGCTGTAGCCGAGCAGGTACATGACGCCGAACGTGCCCACCAGCGACAGCGGCACCGCGACGCTCGGAATGATCGTGGCCGAGAGGCTGCGCAGGAACAGAAAGATGACCATCACTACCAGTGCGATGGTCAGCATCAACTCGAACTCGACGTCCTCGACCGACGCACGGATGGTAGTCGTGCGATCGGTCAGAACCTGCACCTTGACAGCAGATGGGAGCGAGCTCTGCAGCAGGGGCAGCAGCTTTTTGATCCGGTCGACGACCTGGATGATATTGGCGCCGGGTTGACGCTGCACGTTGAGAATCACAGCCGGAGTGGAGTTCATCCACGCCGCCTGCTTGACGTTTTCAGGCGCGTCCACCACCGTGGCTACCTGCGACAGAGTCACCGGCGCGCCGTTGTGGTAGGCGATTATCAGCGGCCGGTAATCCCTGGCCGAGAGCAACTGATCGTTGTCCTCGATCGTGTAGTCGAGGTTCTTGCCGTCGAAATTTCCCTTGGCCGTATCGACGTTGGACGCGGCCACTGCAGCGCGGACTTCTTCAAGGGTGATCCCGTAAGATGCAAGTTGGGTCGGATTAAGCTGGATCCGCACCGCGGGCTTCTGTCCGCCACTGATAGTCACCAACCCGACGCCAGGTACCTGCGAGATTTTCTCCGACAAGCGCGTGTCGGCGAGGTCCTCGACTTGATACAGCGGCATCTGGGTCGAAGTCAGGCCGAGGGTCAGAATCGGCGCGTCGGCAGGATTGATCTTGCTGTAGACCGGCGGCGTCGGAAGGTTGGTAGGCAAGTATGTCGCAGCGGCATTGATCGCCTCCTGCACTTCCTGCTCGGCCACGTCGATGTTGAGATTAAGATCGAACTGCAGCGTGATCACCGACGCCCCGAAGGAACTGTTCGAGGTCATCTGGTTAAGGCCCGGAACCTCGCCGAACTGGCGCTCGAGCGGCGCGGTCACCGCAGACGCCATCACGTCCGGGCTAGCCCCCGGATAAAACGTGAGTACCTGGATCGTTGGATAGTCGACTTCCGGCAAAGCGGAAACCGGCAATTCTTTGTAGGCAAAAATTCCCGCGAGCAGAATAGCGGCCATCAGCAGCGAGGTCGCGATCGGCCGCAGAATGAATATGCGTGAGAGATTCATTTCATCCGCCACTCGCGGCGACAGCGCCTGAATTGGAATTCGCCTGCCCTGAATTTGAATTATCCATCTGAACGACAACCTTGGTTCCCGGTTGCAGCTTGTCCAAACCGTCGGTCACCACTTTCTCGCCCACGCTCACGCCCTTGGTGATCGCGGTCAGGTCACCTTGCGACGGGCCTACTGTCACTTGGCGCTGCGCGACCGTACTGTTGGGCTGGACGACGTAGACGAAAGACTGTTGCGCGCCGCTTTGAATCGCCGCCGTCGGCACCAACATCGCGTTCTCGATCGTTTTCACCGGCATGGTCGCGTTGACGAACGCGTCGGGAAACAAGGCATAGTCGGGATTGGGAAACTGGGCGCGCAGCTTCACCGTCCCGGTGTTCTCATCAACCTGATTGTCGAAGGTCAGCAGAAAGCCGTTGCCGATTTTTTTGCTGAAGTCGCGGTTCCAGGCCACCACCGGTACCTGGCGCCCGTCGCGCATGTCGTTGACTACTTCGGGGATATCATCCTCGGGAATACTGAAGACCACCGAGATAGGTTGTAGTTGGGTAACCACCACCAGGTTCTGGGTGGACACAACGTAATTACCGACGTCAACCTGCCGCAGGCCTACGCGGCCTTGTACCGGCGATACGATCCGGCAATAGCCAAGATTGACCTTTACGCCCGCGATCATCCCCTGGTCGTTTGCCACTGTGCCCAACGCCTGCCGATACAGTGCTTCCTGATTGTCCGCATCCTGGCTCGCGATGATTCCGGTCTTGTACAGGTAGCGATAACGTTCCAGCGTCACCTTCGCATTGGCGAGCGTGGCCTGATCACGCGCGAGCTGTCCTTCGTACTGAGATAACTGCGCCTCGTAGGGGGACGGATCGATATTGACCAGTAAGTCTCCCGCCTTGACCAATTGCCCTTCTTTAAAATCAATTTTCATGATCTGACCGGCGATGCGGCTCTTCACCGTCACCGTGGCAAAAGGCGTGACCGTGCCGATCTGATTCAGGTAAACGTCCAGATTCCCGCTCCTGACGAGGCTTGCCGCCACCGGCACGCTCGGTGCCTTCACAACGGACTGATTGGTGCCGCTATGCATGAACCATCCATAGAGGCCGGCGCATAGCACGAAGCCCGCAACGTACCATCCCCATCGTGAGGGTCTGCGATCCGGCTTCGTCGTGTCGCGGAACTCCAGGCGCGTTGTTCCTCCGATTGTTCGTGTTTCTTGATTCATGATTTTGATCTCTGACTATGTTTGGGTGTTGAGTTCCGCCGCGCCCGTCGCCGGCTAAGTATCAAGGGCGCCCTCGCGCTGCGTCCCCCGTATAGGTCCTCAAGATTAGAATCCCGCGTCGTTTGGTGATGGTCGGCGCGACAGCCATCGAGCACGAGAGCGACTATCGTTCGCGCCGCTGCCTCGACCGTGAGTTCCTCTCCGCGGTAGCGCGGCACTCCGCAGATCATGCCCAGGATAGATTCGGCTACGAGTTGAAAATTCAAATCACTGCGTAGCCACCCCGTAGCCGCTCCTTCTTTCAGTACCTGGCAAATCAGTAACGAGAGCTCTTTACCTTCCCGCCGATACTTTCTCGCTGCCGCGGACGGTAAAATCGTGTTGGGGCCGCGCATCAAAACAAAAAAATCCCCGCGGTCCCAGACGCTGGATAGAACATGGCGGACAATCGCGATGATTCGATCCGGAAACGAACGCTCCTCTTCCAGCTCGCTCTCGATTTGACTGCGAAGCTGGCGAAGGCCCGCCATGATGGCGGCCGCGTAAAGGCCCTCCTTCGATCCGAACTTGCGATATACGCTGCCCTTTCCTACACGTGCTTCCGCCGCCAGTTCATCCGCCGTGACCTGGTCGAAACCATTGTGCGCGAACAGTTCGAGCGCGCTCGTGAGAATCTTCTCGCGCAGCCGCGGTATTGCGTGACGCCCGCGCCGGCGCCGGCCGACAGATGCAGATCGAGCGCTCATGGGACAAGTTCTCCGGTGCTGAAAGCCGTCTCTGCCCATTCGCTCGAAGCAAATTTCGAAGTGTTGTGAAAAGCCATGTCTGAATCCTGTCGTCGTCTGCAAACTCGTCTGATTAACGCCACCTGCCGGTGACGCCGCGGTCAAAATGGTTTCAGAGGCGCGGCCGAAAAGGCGGCTGCCTATTCAGCGGCGCACGAGAAACGGATGTGTATTTACGGAATCAGTGAGCAGCGTCGAAGGTCGACGGCAGAATGCGGCGAAAGAACGTTCCGAAATGTTCGGGCCAAATCTGAAGGAGCAGATTCTCGCGGCTAATCAGGAGGGCGGTAGGCTTCGGGGCTGACGAAACGAGAGTTTCGACAAATCGCAGGATTGGTGACCGACTAAGTTCCGCGCGGCGAGCGCCAGCCTCGACTACCGCGGTCCTTGTCAGGTTCGCGTGGCACACGACCTGGGGCGCGCGAGCAGCCGGCGAGACCAGCGGTGACGTGATTCGCACGAAAGAAAAGGTCAGCAGCGCCGCGATGGCCAATCGCAACAGCAACAACTTATTTCGGCCCGATACTCTCAACGCACAGCCTCAGTAGCTTGCATACTTTAGACTACCATCAAATTCAAAATGAACAAATCTTCACAAATCTGGATACGTCACTCGCCTCGATTCGGTTTCAAAAAATCTCAATATGTCGGCGTGAATAATCGCCGCACAAAGCCGTGCAGCTCGGATAACACCACTCTTCAACGATGACTTCCGCACTGTAACCGAATCGCCGTTTAGTTGGCTCGAACGATTCTGGCTTGAATGACTGGTGTTACCAGACAAACGCGCTGCGCATCCAAGGCGCCGGAGCAGCACCGGCATCACACCAGGTAGTAGAGCCTCCTGTTCCCGGCGCTGACTGCTTTCCTGGGTCCGCAGTGCTCGCATGAGTTCGCGTCGCCCAGCCGCTCGTACACTTTGCGGATGGCGGCCAGCGTGGCCGAGTCCTCGTCGCCGCCTTGCGGGAAGATGCGGTCGTCAGGAAGCCATTCCTGGAATCGCAACCGCCTGAAGGCCTCGATCAGGTCCGGCCGCGCACCGGCGAGCAACACGGTGATGCCCAGAGCTTCGGCGTGCTTGAGGAAGTGTTCGAACTGCTCGAGAGAGACGACATCCGGATCGCGCACCCGCTTTACCCGCAGCACGATGTGATTAATCTTGTCGGCCTGCGCGCGATGCGTCAGCGCGGTCAGGTAGCGTTCCAGCTCAATCGCCGCCCCGAAGAACAATTCGCCCTCGAGATCTTCCAGTATGAATGCATGGCAGGTTGGATCGTCAGGCAGCTTCTCGCGCACGACGCCTTCATCGTCGACCACCAGCTCATTGGCTTTGAGCTTGGCGGCGCGCGGCACGAACAGCAGGATCGACAGGCCGACACCGGCGAGAATGGCCTCGTCGAGGCCGAACGCGAGGCCGGTTATCGCCGTCAACGCCAGCACAGTCGCATCGAGCCACGTCGCCCTGATGGTGTACGCGATGCGTTTCGGATCGATGAGGCGCGCCGCCGTCAGCAGCAGCAATGCGGCCAGGGCCGGCTTGGGGACGAAGCGCGCCAGCGGCGCCAGCGCCAGCACCGCCAACGCGACCGCGGACGCCGAGATGATGCCGGAGAAGCGGGTCAGCGCGCCTGCCTGGTAATTGATCGCGGAGCGCGAGAGCGACCCCGAGCCAGGCAGGCACCGGAAGAATCCGCCGGTGAGATTGGCCAGTCCTTCGGCCAGGCACTGCTTGTTGAAGTCGAACTTCTGTCCCGTCTCATTCGCGATCGCCTTGGCAATCGACAGCGCCTCGAGCAGCCCGAGAAACGCGATCGCCAGGCTGTTGGACGCGAGCTCGCCGGCCCATTTCAGTTTCACCACGGGGATGTGCGGCGTCGGCAGGCTGGCAGGTACGTTGCCCGCTACGGCGATAATCGTTTTTCCGGAATGGCCGGGCGTCGTCCAGCCGAAGTAATAGGCGCCGAGCGCCACCAGCACGAGCGCCAACAGCATGTCGAACTGGGGGAGCCGATAGCGTTTCACCAATTTGCGGAAGCTCACCGCCAGCACGATGGTGACCACGGTGATACCGAGCGCCTTGAGATTGTAGTGATCGCCCGCCGTCAGCGTCAGCCACAGACGCAGCAGCACGTGCTGCGAGCCGGTACCCTTGTCATGCACCCCGAGCGCGTTGCCAAGCTGACTCAGCGCGAGCAGAATCGACGCGGCAGTCATAAATCCAAGAATCACCGATTCCGAAATGTAGCGAGTCAGATCGCCGAGCTTGAAAACGGCGATAAGGATCTGGATGGATCCCACCATCACGCCGAGCATGAACATCGCCTCTGCCGCTTCGACCTTCTGCTCTGGATCGAAGAACGCCAGCGAGGTGAAGACGACCAGCGAGATCGCGCTGGTCGGTCCGTTGACCAGATGCGAGGACGACCCGAAGATCGAGGCCACCGCCGTCACTACTATTGCCGAATAAAGGCCGTAGCGCGGGTCGACTCCCGCCAGTAGCGCGTAGGCCATCGCCTGCGGCAGTGAGATTGCCGCGACTGTTAGTCCAGCCACCAGGTCGCGGGTCAATTCCTCGGTGGTGTAACTCAAGCCAAACGGCAGATGGATTCGGCCGTCGTCGGCGGAAGTGCTTTGAGGTGGCACCAGTTTCAAACCTGCGTCATTACTCATTTCGATCGCGTCCCTATCACGGTGTCGAGGATTCCGTTTTCGGCGAAGAATTTCTGCTGCGCATCATCCCAGTTGCGGGCGATCGCGGTGATTGGAAACAAAGTGATGTTCGGAAATTGGATGTTCGCCTTTTGCGCCGCTTCCGGTTTCAGCGGCCGATAGCCGAACTTCGCAATAGTCGCTTGCCCCTGATCGGTGAACAGGTACTCGAGGAACGCTTGCGCGACCGCTTGCGTCCCGCGCTTGTCCACATTCGCGTCGACCCACGCCACGTACGGCTCCGCCAGGATGCTCACCGGCGGGTACACGACTTCGAGGTTGCCTTTCGATTCCGCGACTTCGCGGATGGCCTCGTCTTCCCAGCTCAACTGCACGTCGCCGGTCTCCGCTCCGGTAAAGGTCAGCGCGGCACTGCGCGCACCGGGATCCATCACGGGCGGAACGTGCTGATAGAACGACTTCAGATACGCGCGCGCGTCCGCCTCGGTTCCTCCACGCGTCACGATCGCGCCCCAGGCAGCCAGCGCGCTCAGCTTGCCGTTGCCCGAAGTCTTCGGATCAGGGGTGATGATCAGCGTGTCGGAGCGGATCAAATCGGGCCAATCGTGAATGTTCCGCGGATTGCCCTTGCGCACTATAAAAACAATCGTCGAAGTGTACGGGCGAGAGTGATTCGGCAGCCGCTCGGTCCAGTTGTCCGCGATCAATCCGCGCTTGCGCAACGCATCGACGTCTGTGAACAGTCCCAGCGTCACGACGTCGGCCGGATTTTCGCCGCTGATGACAGTCCGCGCCTGGCGCGACGAGCCACCGTGCGAATCCACGATGGAGATGCGGTGCCCGGTCCGCTTCTCGTAGTCCGCGGCGAATTCAGCGTCGATCTGCTGGTAGAGCTCGCGGGTCGCGTCGTACGAAACGTTCAGTAACTGACTGTTAGGGTCGGTCTTGCCGGGGGCGTTCCTTGCAAAAATCAGCGCGAACGCGATTACCACTGCTGCGACCGCGCCGACGTTTAACCATCGTTGTCCGTTATTCACCTACTATCCCTATCTTGATGTCCCAGCGGTGTTCAGTTTGCAGGCCAGGAGCGCCGGTCATTGCGAGATGTCGATCTGATTATCGTTACGGAGTTGTTACAGGAATCGATGTCATGATACAAGACTAAGTCCATCGAGTTACTGGATTAAAATCCTTCAAGGTATCGCGGGGACCGTTTTCCATGGCTGAACAATCAAAACAGACACCCGTGGCTGTAATTCTGGGGGTCGGCCCCGGATTGGGAGCTGCCGTCGCCCGACGCTTCGCGAAGAGCTACGCAGTTGCGGTGGTCGCGCGCAGGGCCGATTACTTGAAATCGCTCGGCGACAGCATCAGAGCTTCGGGCGGACGTTCGCTCGAAGTGGCGGCTGACGTGAGCGACCGGGGCCAGGTGGCAGCAGCGTTCAAAAAGATTCGCGAGCACCTCGGCTCCCCGGATGTGCTGGTATACAACGCCAGCGCCGGCCCTTTCGGCAGCCTCAGCGAGATATCGGCAGAGGAATATGAGAACTCATGGCGGGTCAGCGCCTTGGGGGCCTTCCTGAGTGCGAAAGAAGTCGTTCCCGAAATGGTAACGCGTGGGCACGGCGTGCTGCTCTTCACCGGCGCCACCGCCGGGGTCAAGGCGGGAGCACGGTCGGCCGCGTTTGGTTCGTCGAAATTCGCCCTGCGGGGTCTCGCTCAATCGCTGGCGCGCGATCTCGGTCCCAAGGGAATCCACGTCGCGTGGATCAATGTCGACGGTGTGATCGACATCCCGCGCATCCGCGAGAGCCGCCCTCAACTGAAGGACGAGGACTTCCTGAAGCCCGACGCTATCGCTGAAACGTACTGGCACCTTGCCCATCAGGATCGCAGCGCATGGACTTTGGAGCTGGAGGTTCGTCCATTCAAAGAGAAGTTCTGATTCAGGCGTCGATATTGAAAGCCGCCTCTGCCAGACGATCCTTCTCCGCTTGAGCGGCGGCGACTTTGCGCAGCGGCAGCAGGCCGTTACCTAGCGCCAGCAGCCCGCCCAACTGATTGAACACCATCGAATGCATCACGCCGAAGCCGGCGAAAAATGCGCCACCGATGCAGATCGCGTTCGGAATCAGAATGAGCGCCCAGCTTCGGTTGATATTACTGGCGAGGTCGCGCGAGATGTCCTGCAACTGGAGCAGCTTGGTCAGGCTGTCCTCCATGAACACGACCTGCGCCGTGTCGGTCGCGACGCTCGAGGCGCCGCGCAGCGAAATCGAGACGTTGGCTTTTTTCAGCGCGATCGAGTCGTTGATACCGTCGCCGACGAAACAGACCTTTCTCCCTTCCCGCTGCAGCAACTCGACATACTTGGCTTTGTCCTGCGGCAGCACTTCGGCGAAGTAGCGGTCCATCCCGAGCTTCGCGGCGAGCTTGCTGGTCGGCAGATCGTGATCGCCAGAGATAATTGCCAGATGTCTGGCGCCGCGCGCGCGCAGGCCGGCGATGACCTCCTCGGCCTCGGGGCGATTCGCGGCGATCATCTCGATCGCGCCGCCCAGCGCGTCGTCCACCCCCACCATGATCATCGAGTGGCCGTCGCCGTTGGCGTCTTCTATCTCACGCCTCAACTGGGGTGGCAGCTTGATCCCCTCATGTGTCATGAAGCGCGCGCTCCCGACCCGAACCGTGTGCCCGCCGACGCCGACGGTGATGCCGTAGCCGACTCGGTACTTCGAATCGTCGATCTCGGCCATCGGAAGTCCGAGCGCGTTGAACTTGTCGAGGATCGCTTTGGCGATCGGATGACTGAATTTATTTTCGGCCGCGGCCGCCCATTGCAGGATCTGCTGGTCGGAATAATCCCCGAAGGTGAGCACCCGCCCCACTTCAGGGCGCTCGCGGGTAAGCGTTCCGGTCTTGTCGAAGAGAAAGGTGTCGACGTTGCGCATCAACTCGAGCGCACGCCCGTCCTTCACGAGAATGCCCTGCTGAGCACACAGCGTCAGCGAGGTAAGCATCGCAGTCGGCGCGGCCACGCGAATGCCCGTTCCGAGATCGCAGTTGACGATTGCGACGGCCGCGTCAACTCCGCGGGTTACGAGGCCCAGCGCGCCGAGCGCCAGGGTAGGCACCACCGCGGTGTCCGCCAGCTCTTCACCGCGCGACTGCGAGCGCAGCTTGTAGCCCGCCGTGTCGTTGAGAATCCGCGTGAGCTTGGCCGAAGTAGTCTCCTCGCCCGCGCTCGTGACCGAAACGTAAATCTTGCCGGCCAGCGAAACCGTCGCGGCAAATACCTTGTCGCCTTTGACCTTCTCGGCAGGCGCGGATTCTCCGGTCAGGGCATGCTGATCGATCATCGCCATGCCGTCGACAACTTCGCCGTCCACCGGCACCGTGTCGCCGGTATGAACTACGATGATGTCCTTGACCTTGAGCTGCTCGAGGGGCGTTTCCACTTCGTTGCCGTCGCGATACAACCAGACGAATCGAGGCTGCTTGCCAAATACGTTGAGCAGCATCTTCTTCGAGTTGTCCTCGGTCTTCTGCACGAGTTTGCGTGCGACGCTCAGACTCCAGGCCAGAACGGTGCCGGCAAATATCTGGTTGGTGGCAAGACAGGCAAGCACGACGATGGCGTCGAGCACGTCGACGCCGAGCCGCTTTTCCTTGACCACGACGTTGTAGGCAGCCTTGAAACTCGGAATAGCCGAATAGGCAAACACCGCCGCGCTGAGCGGCGTCAGAGCGGGAACGAAGAACCGGCTGGTGGCAGCAAGGGCTAAAGACGCCGTGCAGATCGGCAAGTCGAGATCGACCGGCGTCCTTGCGACGTCCGCCGAATTGCGCACCGCACCGTCGAGGATTTCGATGAGCTGATGCTTCTGGATGTGCCGGGGATCGTAGTGGACGAGCACTGTGGCCGTGAGATCGTTGGTGAAATATCGCTCGACGCCGAGCGCGTTCATGAGCTCGCGCTCGATCGCCTCGCACAATTCACGCTTGCGGAACAAAACCGGATTGTGCAGTCGAATGCGTCCGTGAATCTCATGCTTGACGGCCCAGCCCGAAAGCCTTCGCCCGTAACGGTGCAGTCGCACGACGCGCTCTTTCGATTCGTCAAAGCCACTCGGGAAGACGAGCGGTTCCGATGTATCGGATAGCGGCTGGCCATCGACAAGAAAGCGCGAAATTTCCTTGATCAAGCCGCGCCTGGACGCATCGTCCGCACGAAAGGAAATCTCCGCCTTGTGCCGGTCGCCGTCGATTTCGACCTGCGTGACTTCCGGCGCAAGGAATGCCCGTTCAAAAAACTGGCGCGCTAGCGTGCTGCGTGGATCGGAAAAGAGTGACGCGCTGAAAAATCGGATTCGATCACCGCCCGGAAACGAGATTCGCAGATCCGAACGCGCGACGGCTGCGCTGAGCGTCGTTCCGTTTCGCAGATCGGTTCGACTGGCTGACGGCTTCGTGCGAGAGCTCAATGCCGGCTTGCGGCGCGAGGAACCTCGCGTGCCACGGGTTGAAGGTATAACGAAGGAGGACATCGGCGATTACCCGCGGAACTTCGAGGCGCCGATTCGCTGGCGAGCTTTGCGCTCAGCGCGCTCATCATCGAATTGTTCCTTCCATTCAAGCGCCACTTTCGCGATCAAGACGTAGATCTCACCGAGCGCATTGCTGGCCGCATCGACGATAGGTCCAAGAGTTTGGCCAAGTTCAGCCCATGAGGTCGCGCCCGAATCAGAACCTTCGTCGACAATTTCGAACTTCCAGACCGGCGACGGCGTCTTTTTTGAACGCGTTCGTTTGCTCGGCGCAGCTGCGGAAAGGTTCGTTGCCGGTGGATTGAGCTCTGCCATGAATTGAAGGTGAATTCTGTGTTACAGCCCGAAGTTATCGACAAGGGCCTCATCCTACGGGCAAGCGGACAAATAAGTCAAGTTTGTCGATGGAGTAATAGAGCTACGTTGAGCTTCGAGCGTTGTCAGCTTGACCCAGCGGAATTGGCGATGCTACACAGGGTCTCATAACCCAGATCGGTCTATAGAGTTTATCGAAATATGCAATTTGCGGGCGCTGGCGACTCATAGTGGCTGAAATACACCCTCAAGGAAAGCGCAGCAGGAGCGCCAGCCGTGGCAGCTTTGTAAGATCAAAGACCAGAATCGCGAAAGTTGCCACACTTCCAGTTTCTCCATCCGTCGTGCGCATCGCTCCTCGGGCCGACGGGGTATCTATCTGGAGTTCCGACCTGTTCGGCGAGCCTGCGGGCTCGCATCTCCGCGAGTTTCTTTCCCGCGTCTTCAGCGTCAGCGAGGTCGCCACCGTCGAAATCCGCCGCGCCGAATCTTTCGGGCGCGTCCGTTACGATTCATCGGCCAATCCGCCGGAAGTGTGGCTAAAGCTCAGTCGTGCCCTTGGTCAGTTCGGCGCTTCGCATCCGAGTCCGGAGGCCGATGACGCCGTGCTGAAGCCTCTGGGCGTCGAGAGTCTCTATCTCGACGGACCTCCGGAGTTGCCTATCCGGGTCGGCCGCGTCGGCAGCTCGCTATCGACCTGGCGACTGCGTTATCAGAGCGACCACAGGATTCGTCTCACCCATCCTATCCTGCTCAACCGCAAGGATGTGGCGTATCGGCTGGAAGAGGAACTGACCGCAATCCTCGGCGTCGAGGAGTTCAGGACGAGTACGCTGACCTCGAGCGTCGCGGTCCGGTTCAATCCCGCCCTGCTGAATCCCGAGCGATTGATCCGGCAACTGGAAAAATCCTGGCCGCGATTGCTTGAAGGTCTCGAGGGCCCTCCCTCCGCCGCAAGGCTGGTTGCTGCGAGCGGCCTGCTCGGGCTTGCCTTCACCGGACAGTACCTCGTGCCGCGGCTTAAACCGCTGGCGTTGCTGGGAGTGGCCGCGTATGGCGCCGCCAACGTGAAGAACGCCGCGAAGCAACTGGCGCAATGGGAGGTTGGTCTTCCCACTCTCTATTCGGTCGGATTGGCGTTCACGCTTCTCAGCGGGATGCCATTTTCGTCCTCGGTGATGGCCGTCTTCATGCAGTTCTGGCCGCGCCTGGCGTATCAGACGATGACCAGAAGCCAACGGCGCCTATTCGCTGTCCATCGGCAGCGCGCGACTTGGGCCCGTCTGGTGCGCGACGGCGAGGAGATCGAAGTTGACCTCGACGCGTTGACGGCCGGCGACGTGATCGAGGTGGGCGAAGGCGAGACCATACCCGTTGACGGTGTGGTGACAGAGGGCCTGGCGGCCGTCGACGAAGAGGCGCTGTCCGGCAGGGCGGGCGCCGCGGACAAGACGCCGGGCGACGCGGTCTATGCGAGCACGTTCGTTCGTCACGGACGCCTGAAGGTACGCGTCGAAAAAATCGGGAGTGACACGGTCGCCGGTTATATCGGATCGCTCTTGCCGCATTCGAAGATCGATAACCTCCTGTCCTCGGCGGAAGCCGAGCGGATTGCAAACCGTAACGCGAGGCGCGCGCTGGCATTGGCGGGAGCCAATCTTGTGCTGCGGCGGCGGTTGCGCTCTTCGCAGGCTGTCGTTCGCCCCGACTACGTGACGGCGCCGCGGCTCGGCGCCCAACTGGGCGCGCTGCACGATCTCGCCGACGGTCTGCGGCGGGGGATCTTTTTTCGTGATCCCACCGCTTTGGATCGGTTGCCGGCCACCGACGTTTATGTTTTCGACGAGACCGCGGCGCTCGAGCGGATGCAACTCGAAGTTGCCGATATTTTTCCCGCCCGCGACGTTTCCGTGGAGGCTGTGCTGGGTTACGCGACCGCGGCTTTCCCCGCGGGACAGAACGAACGCGCCCGCGCCTTGCAGACTCGAAGCGTCGAGCTGCGCGCGCCGATTCCGGCAATCTTCCAGCGCTCGCGCTACGCCGGCGCCATCCGCTACCTCGACAGCGGTAACCGGCTGATCGAGATTGCGGCTCCCGCCTACCTCGCGGCCGTGGGAGTCAAGGTTCCTGCGCAGCTGGCTGAGACGGTCGCCGCTTCTCCTTACGCGCACAATCCCCGGCGCGCTGGCGGCGGAAATAAATTCGTCGCGCATGAAGAGCCGTTCCTGCGTCCACTCTGGGTTCTGCGCGACGGCGAGGTACTCGGCGCCGTCACCTTCCGCCGGGAAGGCGCACCGGAAGGGATAAAGATCATCGCGGATCTCCAGGCGCGAAATCGCAGAGCGCGCTTCGTCTATCTTTCCAGTCAGGCGCAGGCCGCGGCCGCGGCGGTCGCCGGCAGGTTCGGATTCTCGTCGGCGTTCGGTGGTCTCGACGCCGACGACAAGGCACGCGCCATCACGAGGCTGGGCAATCGCACCATATGGATTGGCGACGGCGCCTCGCCCGAGGCAATCCCCAGCATCGAGGCGAGCACCGTCAGCGTCTCGGTCGCTGGAGTTGCGACCGCTCCTCGAGATGCGGCGGACATCGTCCTTCTGCAGCCGGGTTTGGATAACCTGGTGCCGCTGCGGAGCATCGGGCGCGACCACCGCACTCGCATCCAGGCCGACTACCGCACGGTCTATACCGCCAATCTCCTGAGCGTTGCCGGTGGATTATTCGCCGGCTTCGGCAGCCTCGAAGCAGGACTGACTTCCAACGCCGGCACCGCCTACGTTTACCTGAGGCATCGGCGACATTTGCGCGATTTGATTTCCCAGGTCGAAACGAAGAGAGCGATTCTCAAGTCGCCGGCCCGCGAGGAAAGCGAGCATACGGCCGACGCGTTGCATGCCGGGCTAGACGCTGCGGAAGAATTCGTCGCCTATCGGGAGATCGATCGGTCCGCGGAGCTCGAACGCGGGCTGCATCACGGGGTTTGAGAAGCTCAGGCGTTGGATCGCTTGCGCCGGGCGGGTGGTGGCGACTTTCGACGGCTCGCCGCCGCTCTGGTTTTCGGTTTCCTGACGGCCACAAATTTCGCCTTCTGAAGAATTGATTCGATCTGGTCTTTGAGCTCGGCTTTCTTTTTATTCGTGAACAGAAGCCGCGCCCACAAAGGCGCCGCTGCGTACAGCTCAACCTTCGTCTCCTGAAATCTCACTTCTATCTGCACCGGCTCGGCCGCGATGTGCAGCACTTCGCCATCGTCGTCGGCCCAGTTATAGGTCACCGGCCTTGGGAAAAGCCGCGCATTCAGCACGATATGTTTCTCGACCGCCTTGCGCCGGGTCGGCGTCAGCGGGTAGTCAATCGCGAAGTCGTATATTTTTTCCTGTTTCATCGCTGTCTCGAGTTGGCAGAGCGTTTGGTTATCGGCGACCGCGCCGGTCCTTCCACATGAGAGTGGCGGGTTGCAGGCCGCACGAGCTTCCGGCCTCGCCGCACGGTTGAACGCTTTCGTTGGAGTTTCAAGGCGGACTTAGCTGACGCTTCCGGATTCCACAACAATAGCAGCTCGGCCCATTCGAGCAGCCACAGCGTGGTCCACTGGAATCCAAATTTTTTCAGCAGCCTGGCAGCCAACTTGAGGCCGGTTCTCGCGAACCACTTGAGGCCGATCTTCTTTAGAAACTTTTTCACCCAGCCGCCGGCTATCGACCGGAGAACTTCGGCCGAGACTCCCGCGCCCGTCAGCAGCACCAGCGAGGCGATTCCGGCCACGACGCCGAGCAGGATCGCGAGGCCATCGCGCTCCACCATCCCCAGGGAAATTATGAAGATGGAGGCAGCGTGAGCTATGTTGAATCCCGCATTCGGAAAGGCGATGACGAGCGCCAGCAGGAAAACCAAAACTCCCAGCGCGCGATGCGTCGCGGGATGGCTGGCCCATCGATGCCGCGGTTTGACGGCCTTCTCCACCCGTTCCAGCACCGGAAGAATTGCGTGGATTGCGACCGTGAGCGACCGGCGCGGCACCGATCGCTGAAGAATAAACTCTGGCAGCTTGATCTCGGTCTTGCCGGCGATCATATGCCCGGCGACCAGACTCGCTGGAAGGCCGACCAGGTTGGACGTGCCCGGGACCGGCAACATTCCCGGGATCGAGAAAAACATCAGCGAAGTTCCTATGCGCCTTTCGCCGATCGCATCGACGATTTGCTGGACGGTAAAGTTCTTGACCCTGGGATTCTTGGTCAGGATTTCACGCAGCAATTGCGAGGTGCGAGTCGCCGGAAATTCCGGAAGGTCAGCGGCCGAACGAACTGCGATTGTTGGTTTTGTCAGAGCCGTGAGCGTTTTCCTCATCCTTCCCCCACAACCTCTACAACGCTGATGGCGGCGAAAGAGCCGCCGCGGTCAAGCCGGTCCGCGACCTGTTTGGCCGTGGAGCCGGACTCCATATGCGTTGATCTCAATTTCCTATAACCCGCGACACAGATTAATGTGTAATTTGCATGACGTTTTTATGATGTTTAGGTTGACTCTCCGCAAGAATTCGATATTGTCTATCGACTTTATGGAGATAGTCATAATTTAAGCCTCGGTCCGTGTCAAATGTAACCTTGAGAAGTCTCGCGATGCCTGGGTGCTAGGTCCTCGCTAGCGTTCCACTAATAAAGCCAGCAAAATCATCAAACTAGTCGGAATATAATGCTCTCAGAAGACAACCATGAGAATTTCGTCCTCGTCGGAGAACAGCGGATTGCGCCGCGCGAACTGAGGCGCGACTGCCTTTCCTATATGGAGGTGCTGGCCCAGTCGGTTGCAGTCATTGCCCCTTCCACAGTCCCGGCCGCGATCCTCGGATTGATTTTCGCGATGGCAGGGAACGGTACGTGGCTGAGTTTCCTGCTTGGAATGATCGGACTGGTGTTCGTCAGTTCCAATATCAATCAGTTCGCCCGGCGCTCTGCATCACCGGGTTCGCTCTACACCTACATTGTCAGAGGACTTGGACCTACGGCGGGCGTGCTCGGCGGATGGGCCTTGTTGTTCGGGTACATGCTCACAGGGATATCGACGCTGTGCGGCTTCGGGATCATAGCCGACGTGCTGCTGGGGCAAATCGGAATTCATCCGCATATGCTGACGTTGTTTGCGATGGGTACGATTGCGGCATTCTGCATCGCATACCGCGATATTCAACTCTCCGCCAAGATGATGCTGGTGTGCGAGGGGGCTGCGCTTATCGCGATTCTGATACTGGGTGTTCTCATCTGGGAGCACAAAGGCTTCGCCATCGACAGGAGCCAGCTCACGTTGACCGGCACGAAGCCGGGCGGGGTGCTGATGGGCATCGTGCTCGTCGTCTTCGGCTTTTCCGGCTTCGAGAGTTCGACCTCGCTGGGTGAGGAGGCAAAAGACCCGTTGCGGACGATCCCGCGCTCCGTGATCCAGAGCGTAGTTGTTACCGGGCTCGTGTTCATTTTCATGGCGTACGTGGTCGTCCTCGGGTTCAAAGGCTCGTCGGCCGCGCTTGCAACCACGGAAGCGCCGCTCAACTTTCTCGCTAACGCGATCGGATGGGGGTTTCTCGGTCTGATCATCAATATCGGCGTGCTCTTGAGCTTTTTCTCCTGCACGCTCGCCTGCATCAACTCGACCGCGCGGATTGTCTTCTCGATGTCGCGGCATGGCCTGTTCTTTGAGGCGCTCGGCGAAGCTCACGAGAAAAATGAAACGCCTTACATCGCGGTCGGCCTCGCCGCGCTGGTCACATTTTTGATTCCCGCAAGCTTCTATCTATTCGGAGTCAGCGCATTTGACGGCCAGGGTTACTTTGGCACGCTCAGCAGCATGGGCTTTCTGGTGGTGTACATACTGATCTCGATTGCCGCTCCGATGTACCTGCGAAGCCTTGGCAAGTTGAACATCGCAGCGGTGCTCTATTCCATTTTGGGTACCGGCTTCATGATACTGCCCTTTCTCGGGATGGTTGGCGTACCTGGGAGCACGCTGTTTCCCGTCCCTGCGTTCCCGAACAACATTCTGGTCTGGCTGTTTGTTGCTTACATGGCGATTGGCTTGGTGTGGCTGCTTTTTCAGAGAGCACGCCATCCCAAAATGATGCCTACGATGAGAGTCGCGATCGAAAACGTCGAGCTTGAATTCGCTAACGCGGCGAGTGTTACGAAGAGGTCCGTCCCGTGACGCAACGTAAGACCCCGTAATTATCCGCGAGACGATAAGAGTGGCAGTTAAACAATGGCGATGGTGTCGAATCGCCCCTAATTCAATCAAGCAATGAGGTTGCGCAAATGAGTCCGAGAACAAAAGAAGCCGTTGGTACCAATCCGTTTTCCGTTTTGGGAGAAGCGCTGGAATCCGCCGCAGAAACCTTTGGCGACGCCACCACCAACGCACGCGCATCGGCCAAAGTGGCAGCCCGAAACGTGAAAGCGGGCGTCGGTGCGGGGGCTTACAAAACGGCCTACGGCGTTTCCTATGGACTGGTATTCGCGGGGGTGTTCCTGACTGAATTGCTCCCGGAAGAAAACGTCCTGCGTCGCGGCCTCGAAGATGGCGCCGAAGCCGGATTAGACGCCGCCGCGAGCAGAAAAGTAAAAGCGCCGACCGCTTCAATCCGCTCGATCGCTGGAAAGAAAAAGTCCGCCCCTGCAAAAGCTAGATAAAGCGCAGGCTCTCAACCGCCTGCAAGTAGACAAAGCCGCGTACCTCAGAAAAAGGCAATTGCTAACGTGCTGTTGTGCCTGTGAAGGTGATGAACAGTGGCGAAGTATAGGCTTTGGGTTGTCTAGCTTTCACCAGGCTGGCTCACGAGGGGTGTAGCGGAGGGTAGGCCGTGCCAGCGCCGGCCGGAGTTGAGGATCGCGCCGAGCGAGGTGAGGTTGCGCCGGTCGGCAAGGACGGCAACAGCGGCGAGCAGACGTCCTTCGCTCAATTCGTCGAACGCATCGCCCAGAGAGACTGCAAGATGCAGCATAACGCTCGCATCCCGGTAGCAATCCGCCATACAAGCCGTGCAGCCGTCGCGGACGAGCTTGCCTCGATCGAATTCCCAAACGGAGCAAATCGGTGTCCGCCAATTTTCACAGCGCCACAGGTCGTAATTCCAATCCATATAAAAGTACTTGTACCCGCCATAGCAGACAAAACGCTCTGCCTCGCCGTGCAGACGCCGCTTCCTGTCGGCGATGGATGCGCGTGGATTCTGTAGCGGAAAGAGCGGGCGCAGTTCCTCGACCGCTTCGAAGGAGGCCAGGAGTTCAGCGGGCGCGAACTCAACGAGGTCGGAGTCGTCGCTCCACACGAGAGAGCTCGACCCGAGCGGTGTCTTGCGCGGATAGGAAAACGTCACAGCCGAAAAGCCCAATCCGCGCAGGAATGATGCCAACGCTTTGTAGTCGCGGATGAGGCGGCTCATGGTGACCGAAGCGACGGCCGTCATCCCTAACGATGGCATGCGCCGCGTCGCCGTTGCGATTCGCGCGCACACGCCTCGCAGGCCGCGATTGGTCTCGTGGACCTCTACGTCGGGTGCGTCGATCGAGATCAAGACGGTCTTGACGCCAGCTCTCGCCAACCCGTCCAGCTTATCCGCCAGGAGCCAGCCATTGGTGATGACCATCGGCTCAATACCCATTGAACGCGCGGTCGATGCCATGTCGACGAGCTTTGGGTGCAACAATGGCTCGCCGCCCATGAAGATCGCGTAACGTACGCCGCCGTGCTGGTGCAGAATCGCGAGCGCCCCCGCGAAGCGGTCAGCATCGAGCCAGCGCCGCTCTCGCACGTATCCCTTGTCGTAGGCGAAGTTGCAGAATCCGCATGTGGCATTGCAAGTGTTGGTGACTGACACGTTGCAGACCGCCGGGCCACCGTAGCGGAGGAGCCGCAGGAGATCGACGATGGTCCTGGCCCGTTCGATCATTCTTTGCCCCTCGGGCGTGAAGGGTTTAGCGGCTCGACCCGCTCCAGATTAAATGCCATCAGCCGCACCCTCGCGACGAAGCTGTGAAAGGTAAGCGTCGCCGAAAGCTTGCCGACGCCACGGGCTCGGTTATGAACCACAATTGGTATTTCGGCAAGATGGAAGCGCCTATCCGCGCGCGTAGCTGCTGCAATTTGAATCCTGAGTCACGCTCGCACCAACTCCCGGCGTTTTGCAAACGCAAAGTCCGAGCCCACTTTTGAGTTGTTCCGGCTGTGCTTACCAAGAACTCTGAAGGCAGCGAAAAGTCTAGAGGTTTGAAATTCACCGCGATGACATCGGCATGAGTAAATCCAAACGACTGTTTTGAGAAGCGACGGCGACCCGCCGGACCCACCACCTCGGCCTCGCTCCGTCAGATGTGGAAACTCGCCCCGTCTCACGAAATAGCTCGTCGACCACGGAACATGGAGTGTTAACCGACTTGAACTTCTACAAAGCTGAGAGGAAAGCCGAATCGATCAGGTTTGACACGGTCGCCGTTCACGCGAGGACGCCAAGGGGCTACCCTAATGCTCCCGAGGATACAAGCTCGCTGATTTTGTCCTCGTCGTACCCCAGAATCTCGGAAAGGACATGTTGATTGTCTTGACCAAGACTAGGAGCGGCCCGGCGAACTCCCGCCTGCGTCCGCGAGAGAATTGCGCGAGGACCCTCGACGGTGAAACTGCCAAGCGTAGGATGATTCAGATCGACAAAATGCCCTCGATGAACGAATTGCGGGTCCCGAAAGGCTTCTGAACTGTTTTGCACTCGGTGGGCCGCGACACCTTGTGATTGGAGTATACGTTCGATCTCGGCGCCATCCAGCTCTCGGCTCCATTCACTGATAGCTGCGTCGAGTGCTTCACGATGTTGAAATCGTGACGCACCGGAGGAGTAACGAGGGTCAGAACCAAGATCGACACGACCCATCACTGCACATAGTTGTTGCCAATCGCGATCGCCCTTGCAAACTATAGCGACCCATTTGTCTTCACCCGAGGCCGGGTAGACGCCATGTGGTGAGAATGTATTGTCACTATTACCAGCTCTTACCTGAACCCGACCGTTCACTGTGTAGTCGAGAATCGCCTGACCTAGAAAGTGTAGAGAACATTCCGACTGCGACTGATCGATGTACTGTCCTTGGCCAGTGCGACGGCGAAATTCGAGCGCGGCGAGAATGGCCATCGCGCTGAATCGGGGCGAAATGTAGTCAGTGTAGGCGCCGAATGGACCCGCCGGCGGACGGTCGGGCCATCCAGTGAGATTGTGAAATCCCGAAATCGCCGCCGCCATGTTTCCGTATCCCGCGATTTTGGCAATCGGACCCGTCTGACCCATGAGGCACGAACTAAGCATGATTATGTCGGGTTTAATCTTCCGCATTTGCTCGTAATCGAAGCCCCACGCCCGCATCGCTTTAGGTGAGAATGATTCGGTTACCACATCTGCCCACTTGACGAGATCAAAAACGATTTCACGAGCTGTTGGATTTCCGAGGTCGAGTGCAATTCCGAGTTTGCCGGCGTTGCAATTGGCAAATAGCCCTGAGCTATCCGGGCCAAGTTTATTTCCATGATACGGTTGAAGCGTCCGTGCCGTGTCCACGCGAGTGGGTGACTCTATTCGCACCACAGTTGCTCCGTAGTCTGCAAGAATACGGGTTGAAGCAGGGCCGGCCATCACCCACATGAAGTCCAGGATCTTGACGTCACTGAGTGGTCGATCATCGTGCATCAGATGATTCCATCTTGCGAAAGCTTTGCGAACTCACCGTCGCTCATACCGAGTTCGCCGCAAAATATTTCTCGATTGTGCTCGCCGACCGTTGGCGGTCTGCGGCGGTATTGAATGGGCGCGGCGCTGAATTTTGCAAACGGGCCGGGATAAGAGAATGAAGCGCCGAGTTCTGGATGCTCGACGGACTGAAAGTAGCCGCGTGCCGCCAGTTGTGAGCTTTGGACAACCTCCTCGACGGTGGCTACCGGCGTTATCAGTAAGCCTTTTTCCACGGCAAGTTGTAGCAGCTCAGCCTTGGTGTGATGACGCGTGAAGGTTCGTACGACCTCCTTTACGCGTTCGAACTCCTCGAGCGGTTCCGTACCACCGGACAGCATCTCGCCATACTGTATCCAGTCTTTGTCAGCGGTCGATTTGTCGCAAAACCCTTGTCCATGAATGTGCTGCATCAATCTTTTCGTGAAAACGCCAATCGCCGATCCGAATAAAAACGCCAATGCTACAAACCCATCCCTGGAAGGCCACACAAACGGTATATCCAGCTGGCCAAGCCTCATCCCGCCGGACATCCTGCGTGCCTCGGGTGAACCGAGCGGCGCAGCGAGTATGTAAGACTGTGTTGCGAGCGCGACGGACTGCAGCGCGGCTACATCTATGTACTGTCCCAGCCCGGAGCGAGAGCGCTCGTGATGGGCAGCCAGCGAGGCGACCGCCGCGTCCGCCGAGGCATGCAGGTAGGCTTGCGGAACGCTGAGACGCACGGGAGGACGGTCAGCGTCACCGGCAAGAATCAACGGACCGCCTGCGGCCATGATAACCAGATCGCTCTCGGCATAACTGGCTTTCGGTCCATGCTGACCGAAGCCGGTGATCGAAACGTATATCAGCGCAGGATTGATCGGGCTCAAATCGGCGAAGCCAAGGTGGCGCTGCGCAAGATGACCGGGGTTGTACGATTCGATGAGGAAGTCGGCGCGGTGGACCAGTTGGCGAAGAATAACCTGCCCCTCCTGGCGATCCAGGTTCAGCGTGATCGAGCGTTTGTTGCGGTTGTACGCCCACCAATACAACGAGCGGTCGGGATGCGGAGCGTCGTTGACGAAGGGCGCGATGTTGCGCGCATCGCAACCTCCGGGCGGCTCGATCTTTATAACGTCGGCGCCCATGTCGCCGAGACATTGGGCGCAAAAGAGTCCTCGCTCAGTGGAAAGATCGAGAACCCGATACGGCTGGAGCATGCCCGATCAGAAGCAAACCATATGCCGGGAGCAGGCGCGAATCTGCGTATCAGGTGTAGTCCGATCGGATCTGGTGCTTCTTGAGCTTTCGATATAGCGTGACTCGGCTCACTCCCAGCATCACGGCCGCTCGCGACAGGTTGTCGCCTGAAGCGCGAAGCGCTTCCAGGATAGCTGCGCGTTCCGAATCCATCAGCAGCGTCTGGGCCTTCTGCGGCGGTTGAGCAACGGCAGGAGCGAATTGGCACGAGGCACAAGCCGGCGAACATACATACTCTGGCAGATCAAATTCGCTGATGGTGGCGCCCGTCATGGTCTGCTTTGCCTGCGACAAAGCGTTGCGAAGCTCGCGCACATTGCCCGGCCAACAGTAGCTCTCCATTCGTTCGATGGCCCGGTCCGTGATATCGGTGCCCGTGCCTTTGAGAAAGTGCGCAACCAGCGCACGGATATCAGCACGCCGCTGACGAAGAGGCAGAAGCTCGAGCATCTGAGTGCTCAACCGATAGTACAAATCCTGTCGAAATGAGCCATCCTGGATCTTCTTTTTGAGATCCACGTTGGTTGCGGCCAGTATTCGAACGTCAGCCTCGAAGGGTACCTCCGAGCCGACGGGGAAAACGCGCTTCTCCTCGAGGATCCGCAACAAATGACTCTGCATTTTGGGCGACATCGCCTCGACTTCATCGAGGAACAGAGTGCCACCGTTGGCCGATCTGAATTTTCCCTGCCGTCCGCGCCGCGTCGCACCGGTAAAGGCTCCCTCGACATATCCAAACAGTTCGGCGCCCAGCAATTCGTCGCTCATGGCGCCGCAGTTGACGGGAATGAAAGGCCTGGAACGACGCGCGCTCGCGTTGTGGATAGCCTGAGCGAACATCTCTTTTCCGGTTCCTGATTCGCCCGTGATGAGTACCGCGTCGTCGGTATAGGAGATGCGTTCCGCGCGCTTCAGAGATGAAGCAAGGATGTCGCTGACTCCTACAATGTCGGCAAAAGCGTAGGTCGGCCTCCATGGAGAGTCAGCACCGGCTTGCCGTTGCGAGCTATCCATGATCGCAATATATCCGGCGACGGTTCCTTCATTGACGACCGGATACAACTGGGCCAGACCGGTAAATCCAGCGCGTCCGCGCAAAGCGATCGTATCGGTCGACCGGGAAAGCGTGGTTTCCGGAGCGACCAGGTTCATCTCCGCTAAACTGGATAAGGAGCGCGGCGAGCCGAGCGGGATTCCTAACAGCTTGGAGGCCTCAGGCGACGCTCTCAACAGCAGAGAATCAGCGGTGATAGCAAGACATGCTTCAGACTTGTATCGATCGCGAGCCGAGGCGTAGTTCTCGTACAGCAAGAGCCGGGCGTTCGCCGATTTCGAATGAAGGCTTCTCTCAATCAGATGAGCGCAGTTTGCGATCAGGGCTTTGGCCTTGGCGTGAGCTTCTTCCTGGAATCCATAAATACAGACGATCCCAGCCAGGCGGTTGGAGAACAAGTCCCTGATGGGAGCTGCGTGCCCGGCCCAGTTTTGTCCCACCTGAATGTAATGCTCGAAACCCACTATTGATATTGGACGCTGGAGACGGAGACAGCACGCGAGCGAATCCGTGCCCATCAGTTCCTCGGTCCAGCAGGCTCCGGAAATCGCATTTATTTCTTCGGCGGCGGTCAGCGCGCGCGGACCAGCTACAAACTGAAGAATTCGACCCTGGGCGTCTGCCACTAGCAGAAGCACATTGGGAAGATCTCTAAGCGCATCAAACGTGAAATCGAGAATCGGAGAGCAAACCTGACTCAAGATGCTCTCTGACTGGAGTCGGCTGAGAACGTCGTCTTCCAGAACTCTGGGAGCTTTGCACTTCTCCGGACTTAAGCCGTACGACCTACTGCGCAACCAGGACTCACGCACCTCAGGTCGCAACTTCTGGAGGTTTGCGTCCTCGATCCCCGACATGAATCTTTCCCAGAGTCGAGACACTACGCGCTGATCAAATGTCAACACATTACAACTGCTCCGTAACAAATGATTCAAAACTGATCTGATTCGGAGGTGCGCTTGTGCGCTTACCTGCTCGTTAGCAATCTTCTCGATTCTATGTCAAGCAAACCGGCTCGCCTGCAAGGACAATACTTCTGCTCCACGCCGGGCACGCAGATTGCTCTGGCTATGTTGACTCACCAACGTGACTTGGCGCTTCGCGGAAAGGCTAAGGAGGAAAGGCATGGCGACATTCAGCTTGGTCGAGATCTGGAGGCCACGACCCGGATGGCATGAGCTCACTCAAGCTCATAAGCACGAATTCCATGTGAAAGCGCAGACCGTGCTCCAAACCATGTTCGGCAAGGGAGCGAAGCTGCTGGGAATCCATCGCTGTCGAGCTCTCTCCGAGGGCGGATGGGACGTCTTCGCCTATTGGCAGATGCCAAGCATGGATCTGGTGGTGGAGTTGTCGGAGCGACTCGAGCGGGTCGGTTGGAACGTATATTTCGAGCAAGTGAACTACGTCGGCAAAACCATCACCGCGGAGGAATACACAGAAAGCCTGCTCAGCGGGGTAGAGGCAATTCAATGAGCGACATCAATCAGGCTAAGAAGGAAATTACCTCGCTACTGGATCGTTGGATAAGTGCCTTCAAGGTGAAGGACTTCGATACTCTACGTAACTGTTGGGATTCAACCTATGACGGCTTGGTATATCAAGCCGAGGAATTTCCAAAGCCGCTAACGAGCTGGCTGCACATCAAGCACTACTACCGCGAAGTGCTGACCAAACTAATAGTACGAGTCACCAAATGGGATCGGAGTGGCCTTTGGATCAGTGTCTTCGGCGATGTTGGCTACGCATACAGCACCAATGATTTCACGATGGTGGTGCACAACCTTCCAGACGCGTACAGCGGAAACGTCAGGCAAACCTTCGTTGTCCGGAAAGTCGATGGCGCGTGGAAAATAATTCACTACCACGAATCGCTGCAGAGCATGCCAACACCTGAGGAGTTACGCCTCGATGAGCCGGACCCCAAGTAAGTGAAGTTGAAGTTCAGAAGCCACGAAGAATCCTAAGATCACGGGCATTCAAACAAGGTCTAATTTTGAGGGAGATGAAAAGCACATGAAATTTGGTCTTCTTTCCGAGGCAGAAACTGCTCCAGGCACCACGCACTATCGTCGCTACATGGAGGTAGTCGATGAGGTAATCCTGGCAGAAGAAATGGGTTGGGATTTTTTTGGGACCTCTGAACAGCATTTCATCAGTCCGGTAGCTTGCGTATCTGCTCCGGAAACTTTCTATCCATTCATCGCGGCGAAGACGAGCAAAATCAAACTCAGGCACATGGTCGTCCTGCTGCCGTTCCCTTTCAACCATCCGATCAGGGTCGCGGAACGGCTCGCAACGCTGGACATTGTTTCCAACGGCCGCGCGGAGCTCGGAACGGGGCGCGCAAATACGCTGCTTGCGCTCGACGGATTCAACTGTCCGCTCGATGAAACTCGCGCACGCTGGGAAGAAGGCCTCGAGGTCGTGATGAAGGCGTTCCTGAACGATCCGTTTACTCACGAGGGCAAGTATTTCAAGATTCCGCCGCGGTCGCTGTCACCCAAAGGTGTCCAGGTGCCGCATCCGCCTGTATGCATGGTTGCCCAGTCGCCCGAGTCTCACGCAGTCGGCGCATCAAAAGGAATCGGGGTTCTCTCCTGGGATCTATATTTCGGACCCGACTACGTAAAGAAGTGCTACGACGTATATCGGGAGGGCATTAAGACTGCGAAGCCGGTTGGCGGGTTCATCAACAACTGCTTCTCCGCAGTAGTACTGAACTCCGTCTGCGCCGAATCGACTAAGGACGCGATGAAGGTTGCGAAAGAGGCGTTCCCGCGATTCGTCACTCCCGTGATTGAGGATCTCTACCCGCAATTGGGCCACAGGTCCGATAGCTACGGATATACCCTGCAGATGGAAAAAATCCGGAGCAAGGCCCGAGACCTGGATTGGATGCTGAGCGAGACATCGTGCATCGCTGGCGAGCCAGATGTTTTTATCAAGCGCTGTGAAACCTACAAGGCGCTTGGCGCCGACGAAGTAGTCTTCCGGCTCGACGGAAACCACGAGGAAATAAGCAGGGCGATCGAGTTGATCGGGAAATACGTTATTCCCAGGTTCAAGACGCCGAGCACCGTTATCCAGAACAGCGAATATACGCCGGTTCCCTAGCACGGTTCGGGTGGTTAACTCTCCAGGACCTTTTCGACGCGGCTCAATCGAGTGAAACAAGGAGTAGGAAAATGTCAGAGTTAAGTGATGCCGGTTTCGATAAGCAGAAGGAGCTTGCAGCGGTCAACGATCTTTACAGCCGCTGGTGCAAAGCTTGGTTAAGTTTTCCTGATACGACATTGATGCTCAGCTTGTACGACAAAGAGTTCGACGGGATGCTATATACGGCCGAAGAGATTCCCAGCGGGCTCCTCACTTACAAAGACATCGAGGCGTACTGGCACAATGCTCACAACCTACTGGCATCGGTAACCGACTGGACCGAGATGGCGAAGTCGGTTTCCTTCCTCTCGCCTACGGCCGCGATAATCTGGGCAGAAGTAATGACCGCACTTACCACTACGGTCATGCCAGAAAAAATAGTCGGCAAGCTAAGGTGTTCGATTGGAGTTCGAAAAGGTAAGCAGGGATGGGCGATAGTGCATTATCACGAATCGCGTCAGCTCCTGGCGGCGGCGGACAAGGCCGGGAAGTGGTCGTTCTTTGTTGATCTGACCATCAAGTAACACGAGTCGAAGCACACCTTGTCCCAAGGGAGTCAAGAAAATGGCCAGTCAAAAGATTGAATATATCGTACCACCTGATAGTAAGGCGTTCTGCGACAGCATTCGTTACGCTGAAGGCGTTAGGGTCGGGAACATGCTCTATCTAGCCGGCCAGGTCGGGTGGAATCCTGCGACCGGCAAAGTCGTCGAAGGAGGCCTGCGAGAGCAAGTACGCGGGGCCTTCACAAATATGAAGAAGGTGATAGAGCATGCCGGCGGAAGCATCGACGGCGTGGTGCAATTGATGAGTTTTCTAGCCGACAAGGGTAGCGACCGTCCACTGATGGAAGATTTCAACGTGGTGGTCGAAGTTCAGAAAGAGTTCTTTACGACGGGCCGACCATGCGGAACAGTAGCGCGCGTAAAGCAGCTCGCTCTTCCGGATTTGCTAGTCGAGCTTCAGGCCATCGTAGCTCTGTAGAATCCTTTTTATCGATTCCAAAGAACAACGTAGAGCCGGCGGGAGACAAACGAATGCGGATCAGATACAGAGGGGCCTCGTACCTCGGAGTATTTCTGGTAGGCCTTGTTTTGCTTTCTTCCAAGGTAGCAGAGGCCTGTCAAACTTTTGATGAATATGGAATAACCACCTGCCTCACGTTCTTTAGTTCAGCCTACATAAATTTACCGGACGAAAGGCGCACCGTATTCGACGCGAATACCGAAACATTTTTTACCAGACATCCAGACAATCTCCTCTTTCAGAATAATCAGCTCCTGGCTCTGTTTGACGGCAACCCAGAGAAGTTGTCGGAAGCGGTCGGATTCCCGATACATTGGCATCTCGAGATGCGTCCTACCTACGATTCAACTTACGACGCTACCGGGTTCGGTCAAGGGACTTACCACTCATATCTCTCGTCGCTGGCGACCAACGTTAGCGGTAGCATGCAGGACAACTACCAGCCGTTGTTCAGAGAGTATTACGTTGATCTTCATCCTAAGCATTTCTTTATTCGTCTTGGTCGTCAGATCATTGCCTGGGGCAAATCGGACGGCGTGTACATGCTGGACATAATCAATAACTTCAATCTTATTAATCCTCAGATCTTCAACGAGCAGCAAATCAAGATTCCAGTATGGGCCGCCAATATTGTCTGGCAGCCTTATCCAGGCGGCGAACTGCAGGGGATCTTCATTCCCCAGTACTACCCTACATACTACACTGGTCTTCAAATGAAAGGCGGTTTCCCGATTAACGGGTCCTATGGGGATTTCACCTATGGAAGTGTAGCGGCCATCAACAACGAACTAAATGGTTCCCTCGGCTTTAAAATTCCGACCGACGTAAACAACCCCTCATCCAGACTTAACAACTGGGTATACGGCGCTCGATGGTCCGAGCAGCGCGGAAGCATCCACTATACGTTGAATTACCTGTACACCTGGACCACCGGTTACATCTACTACCCCAACACCGGAACTTATGCGACGGCCACGGCAGTCAATCTGCGCCCGCACCGTATGAATGTCGCAGGAGGTTCTGCGGATTATGAATTCAACACTGGCAATCCCTGGATTGATGGAACCGTTTTGAGAGCGGAGTCGGCGGTTACGATTGGAGATGTCTACTATGAGGGCAATTTGGGCAACCCAGTCGACGTAACGCATTGGGGCATTCTGGGCGGTGTTGACCGAGAAATCCTTGGTGACTATCTGGAGCGGCCGGTGTTCTTCAGCTTTCAATATTGGCAAGACTGGGTCCTACACCGTAATAACGAATGCGCGTGTGGCGGTAACGAGGACATGTTCCAGGGTCTAGGTTACCAAGGCAGTCATTCGGGTCTGCGCGGCATGTATGAGAGTCTGTCGACGCTCTATATGGACAAGACTTCGATGACGGGGGACGTGCTCGATACTTCGTTGTCGGCGGTGTACGAGTGGCAGTTCCACGATTGGTGGCTGCAGCCGCATGTCGGTTATCGAATTAGCGATAATACCACCTTGGGTTTGGGCTTCAACATCTATGCGGGCGGGAAGCAAACACCTTACGGAGAATTCACCAACACATCGAACGTGTTCTTCGAACTGCATCAGACTTTGTTGTAGGTCGTCGATGAGTTCAATGCTGCGAAAACAAAACCCTAACAGATTCCCCGAACGATCGGAGAGAGGCTCTATGAGGCATTATGATCAAGGTCAGTCCAGGCGGACGAAGGCCTGCGCGTTTCTTATCGCAATCGTAGCGGCGACGGTCGCGCTGTTTCTCTCGATGAGGTGGACGGTCGATGGTGCGCTTGCTGATAGCTCGGCACAAGTCCCAGATGTGCCGCCCATTCCAAAGGTAATTGCCGGCAAGCCATATAGCGTGACGCCAGGAGAGTCTCCGGGAACCTGGGTGGTAAAGTGGGGAGATCAATCGATGTTGTGGAAAGCCCAGCCCTGGATGGAGGATCGCCAGCAGAAGCTCGGTCCCGCATTCATTGCGCAGTGGGCCACGCCAGGACTGCCTTTTCCTTTTGAGGTACCGATCGCGGAGAGAGACAAGATTCCGGTCTCAGAGATTCCCGATCGCTGTCTCACCTTCAGCTATTATGGACCATACTATAACAATGGATGGGATATCTCTCCAATTATCGTTCATCTTCCGGATGGCTCAATTCGGACCTCGAGTCTGACTCTCGAGCACTACACTTCATTTGTGAATGGCAATGGTAAACAGTATCTAGCCTCCACCGACCATAACGTACAACGGAAGTACATGTGGGAGCTTACCGCTCCCGAAGAGTTGCGCGGAGAAGGTGGCGTCACCACGGTTTACAACGATCCGACGCTAGTTCCGGAGGACACGCTTTACCTGCCGACAGTCCGGCGAACGCGCCGGTTGGCTGGTGCGGTCGCTAAACAGTACTTTCCTGGATCGATCTACCGTTACGAAGACGTCAGCTACTCTGGAGCGCTTCCGCAGCTCGACTACAAAATCACCGGCTTCAAGCTGTGGGATCCTTCGGACAAGCTGCGCGGTTTCAATAATGAAGGCATTCCAGCCAACGTGAAACGAGTTAGTGGCGCGGGGGAAGTCGTCGCAATTATGGAAGTCACGCCGAAGCCCGGCATTAGCTGGTGGTACGCCAAGCGAATCGAGTACGTGGGCCTAATCAGCATGTGCACCTACTATACAGAAGAGTACGACGCGAGTGGAAAGATGATCCGCCAATTCACCCATCTTCCGATCACTGGCGCCAACGAGAACGTTCACGTCGGCGGTCCGGACGGTCCAAATAACGCTCCGCGATGGTGGCAGATGTGGGGTGTTGCTTGTGTCGTCGATCTTGAAGGTGGGTTTGTGATGGACGGTTGGATACAGAAGGGCGGGTTCAATGCTGACTCCTCGCCGAGTATCTATTCGGAAACAACGCTGGCAGCACAACCGATGACGCTCGTCGAGTGGCTGTCGCACTAGCAGTCAATTGTCGGCTGTTCAGGACGAGGCGCGGTTCTAACACAAGAGGCAGGATAAATGAAGTTTTCATTGACGCAGGAATGCCAGACCATGACTCGCGATTACTACAATCGCTACTGGCAGATGATGCGAGAGGTAGAACTGGCGGACCAGCTTGGATGGGACTCCTATAGCCTCTCTGAGCAGCATTTTACGCCGAGAGAATATACGACGTCTGCGCCGGAGATATTTCTCGCGGCGGCTGCTATGCGTACCAAACGGATTCGTCTCCGTCATGGGATCGTGTTGCTCATCAAAAACATAAACCATCCGCTCAAAGTGGCCGAGCGAATAGCGATGTTGGACATCATGAGTAACGGCCGCATCGATTTTGGCACCGGACGAGGGAATAAGCTGGGTACCTTCCGGGCGTTTGAAGTGCCGGTCGACGAGACCCGCCATCAATGGGAAGAACAACTGGATATGATCCCAAAGATGTGGATGCAAGACACGTTCTCCTGGGAGAGCAAGGATTACAAGATTCCCCCTACGTCGGTTAATCCGAAACCTGTTCAGAGGCCACACCCTCCAATCTGGACCGCCGCCACCAGTCCAGAAGTGTACGAGCTGGCTGGACAGAAAGGGATTGGTGCATTCTGCTTCGATTTCGCTCCTCCGGGAGTAACTCAAAAGCATGTAGAGCTCTACAAAAGAACGGTCAAACACGCCGAGCCGGTGGGCGGATACGTCAACGACCAGGCCGCCATGCTAACGCTGGGTTTCTGCGCCGAGACTACGGAATACGCCAAGAGTCTAGCCAAGGGGCCGATACTCGAGTTCTCGAATGAAGCGCTTCGGATCTACGAGGAACTCGCCGCGACCAAAGAGAAGTCCTATCAGTACATGGCGCAGCAAATTGCGCCGGCCAAAAGCGGAGTCGATTTCGACGCCTTATGCGACAGTGCAACGGTAGTAGTTGGAGACCCGGATACTTGTATTAAGAAACTCAAGCTGTACCAGGAGGCCGGGGCAGACGAGATTATTATTCGAATGGATGGCATGCCGCACGAGAAAATCATGGACTCGATACGTTTGTTTGCCGAGTATGTGATGCCCGAATTTCGCAACTGATTTAGTAAGCCACGTCCCGAGAAGAACCGTAGCGTTTAGGCTTCGAGGGATACGTGTGTCCAAGGAAGACCGATGGAGCAGTATACGGGATTGGATCGAAAACTCGAGCGCATGGCGCGCTTTTTCATTCGACGCCGCAGGATTGGTGTTATACTCCAAATTGTGATCGCCGCGCTGTGTATTTGGGCGCTGTTTGGTCTCCGGCTGCGCGATGATCCCAATGCGTGGCCTCCCCGCACTGATTCATACGTTCGACTCAATGAACAAATTATGTCCTCTTTCGGCGGAGGCAACTCGGTAAGTATCGAGGTGCTCGCGACAGATGGAACCATCTACACCAAGTCTCATCTCAACACGATTAAGGCGATAACGGACGATCTTTTCCTGGTACCCGGCGTCATACCGTATGCGATTCGCTCGGTTTCCACGCTTAGCAGTGAATCCTACGCATTCCTGAATAAGGGCACTCCGGACGAGACGATGTCTGTCTCACCGATCATGCCAGATACCCTTCAGAATGATAAGGATGTGCTTCCTATTAAAGCGGCAGTGACCGACAATCCGATGTTGAACGGAGTGCTGGTTTCCAAGGATGGCAAGGCCGCATTGATTTTGGCCGATTTTCGCACCGAGGTGCCAGCGCACGCATTGGTGAAAGTCGATACGACAGATCCGGTTGAGATCTATCACGCGGTAAATGAGTTACTTAAGAAACATCAAAGTCCCGGACTCGAACTCCGCACCGCAGGGACTCCTATAATTATTGGCTGGGTGAATAGCACCGGTCTCCTATACATTTTCGGTGCGTTCGGCTTCTTCGTAGTAATTATAGGCGTCGTGCTATGGTACGGCTTTCGAACCTATAGCGCCGTGGTCTTGCCTCTCCGGGTGTCCTTTCTGGGCGTGCTGATGGGGTTCGGATTGTATCGCCTGTTTTTTGGCGCGACCATCTACTCCGCATCCGCGTTGTTAGCACCTTTCATCATAGTCGCGGCGGGCGCCTGTCACTCGGTTCAGTTTCTTACGCGTTTCTTTTACGAAGAGTATCCGCGCCTGAAGAAGGTCGACGACGCAATCGTGAGCACCTTTGTCTCGCGCCTCCGCCCGATGCTTGTGTCGTTGCTCTGTGACGTCGTTCCTTTCCTCGTAATGGCCGCGATTCCATTCGATAACGTTCGAATGTTGGGAATAGTGACCAGTCTTGGCCTGCTCTCGCTCACAGTTGATGAATTCCTTCTGATGATTCCCGCCCTCAGCTATGTCGCCTTGAGCGAGCTTCAAGAGGTCGGCGGTCGCGTGCAAAAGGAGAGCACCGGAGTGACGCGTTTGGACTCGTCGCTGGCGGCGCTCATTCATAAGGTTCTGGATTCACGCCGTGTGAGTCTAGCTCTCGTTTTGGCTTCCCTCGTTATCACTGCTGCGGCGTTCGAAGTGGACCTTCATGCACCAATCGGTCAGAACAACACCTACGCGATCCATAACTATCTGACTCGGTCTTGGTTGCGAAGCCCGATCTTCCAAATGGAACGAGGAATCGTGACGCGGTTCGGCGGGGTCTATCCAATGACCGTGTATATCAACGGTAAGTCGGACGCGGGAAAGGTCCTCGAGCAACCAGCTGTACTTCGGGCCGTCGACCAGCTGGCGCGTTTTATACGCGAACAACCAGGGGTGGGTAGCGTGGCCGATGTGGCCTATCCCTTGAAACTTAGCAACTCGTTCGTACACGGCGACGACCAACAATATTTTAAAATACCGGATACGAAAAGCGAGCTCGGTCTCGAGGTGCTTGATCTTGCAGATCATGCGCCCGGCGCCTACTTGTGGCTGTTTACCAACGATTTGAGGCAGACCGTCATAATCGCTTACGTGGCGACCACCGAGCCTGGCGCAGTCGAGCGGCTATTGTCGGCAACCCAGGAAAAGGCCAGCACGTTGTTCCAAGGATTGCCGGTAACCGTGGGTGTTGCGGGAGGATCTGTCGGAATCGCTCAAGCCTTTAACGACAATATCGGCTACTGGTTATTGGTTGGCGCTTTGCTCGGGTTTCTCGGAACTGCGATTCTGGCGATACCATTTATAGGATCGGTCAGGCTCTCGTTGATACTTACCGTGCCGCTTATCATGGGCACCATAATTTCAGTGGCGTTCATGTATCTGCTAGGAATTGAAATCAATTCCAACGCGATTGCAGCTCTTGCGATAGCCAGTGGAGTGGGAATCGACTCAGAGGTGTATCTGCTGTTTCGCGTCCGCGAGGAGTATGCGAAGGTAGGGAACTTTCGCGAAGCTTTAATTCAGGGATACGTCAAGATCCGCAGGGCACTCCTCGTTTCTAATGGAGCTTTGATCTTAGGTTGTTGGGCGCTTATTCCGGTGCCTTTGTATATCGGATATGTCGGCTTCGGAATGGGTTTGGTTCTCTTCTGGTGCTTTCTGATGAGCGCCGTCCTTTCGCCAATTCTATGGGCCTGGTTTGGTGAACAAGTAGTTACGGGCAGCAAAAATGAAGCAAGCATTCCCGAACGAATAACTGTCCATAGCGGGACCGAAGGATGAGCGGAAGTCCACGCAGTGTCGCAATTGTTCGGTCGTAAGATCGACGATGGCAAATGGAGTTGCGTTATGAGTGTTCTCGTAGTGGTCCAAGGAATCTTTCATCCAGAGCGTTCCGAGACCCTTAAGCAGTATCAAGCTGTGGCGATGCCGATAATCCAAAGGCATGGAGGCCAGGTCGTAGCTCGCGGAACGGGGACGGACAACTTCATAGGACAACATAAGTGGACGGTGGGCGCCATACTTCGCTTTCCAGACGCCGAGTCCGCGCGCGCCTGGCACAACGATCCAGCGTACCAAAAGGTAATACCGCTGCGCCAACAGGCGTACGCGCAACTGGAAATCAACGTTTTCCAGGAGTAGTCCGCAGTCAGGCTTGAACACGAGGATTTCATTCACGCCTTAACGTCAGGGAGAGTCACTATGAAAAAAAGCGATGTTGTCCTTCCGAAAGGAATGGAGGGCTTCTACGACAACTTTCACTTCTCGCCAGCCGTAAAGGATAAGGACCGGCTCTTTTTGGCTGGTATGATCGGGCTTGAGCCGGACGGGACCGCCGTCAAAGACCCGGAAAAGCAATACACGCAAGCCTTCGAGACGTTAAAGGCTGTACTGGCGGAGGCGGGTTGTTCTTATTCCGATGTAGTCGAAATGACGACCTTTCACGTCGGCCTGCAAGCTCAACTGCAATTGTTTTCGAAGGTCAAGGATCGATACATGCCCGAACCCTACCCGGCGTGGACTGGAATCGGAGTCTCCGAGCTGGCGGTGCCCGGAGCGCTGGTCGAAATCAGACTCGTCGCCCGTTTGCGCAGTTAAGATGCTCGGCTGAATCAGCTGGTCGCAACGGCTCGGCCGGCGGAATCGAACGGTAGAATCCAATTCTCAAGGAATTGAAGTCTTTAGAAAGAGAGACGCAGCGATCGGGATGGTCAATCAAAAGCATGGCATGGTGTTTTATGATCCATCTGTGGCGGGTTACTGCCTTTACTACTTGCCGGCCAACAAGGATATGACCGACCGTATCAAGCTGACTACTGAAATGTCGTTCTCCAAAGCCGCTAATATTGTGCATCGATTAAACTACCAACTTTTCGAGCGGCGAACTGGTGATGACGAAATACCAGCGATCATCTACAACTATCTGATTGAGCACGGTGCCGAGAAGTACATTCTTAGAGAGTGACGATCGATGGCAAATAAGCAGACGACCGACAAAGAAGTTGGTTTTTCAGGTAAGAGCTGCGAGCTCAGAGCCTTTGTGGCGGAACCTGCCGAGGGGGCAGGGCCGTGGCCAGCTTTGATCGTCGTGCATGAATGGTGGGGACTCGACGACCACATTCGAGATGTAGCGCGACGCCTGGCGGCCGAGGGCTACTTTGCGGTCGCGCCGGATCTCTACTCACGACAGGGGCACCAGGTGACCAAAGATCCCGATCTAGCAGCCGACCTGATGGGTGGACTGCTGGTAGCCGATGGCATCGACGACTTGGCTAGCACCATTAAATGGATCAAAAGTCAGCCTAAGGCTGACGCCGCCCATATCGGTGTGGTCGGGTTTTGCATGGGTGGCAGCTATGCGACCTTACTGCCTTGCATAAACAAGGAGATCAAAGCAGCGGCGCCCTTCTACGGCGAGATTCCGCCTGACGATCAGCTCGCAAGTCTTGGATGCCCGATATTCTACGTTTACGGCGAAAACGATGGATGGATTCAGCGCCAGGACGTCGACCGTCTCGGAGCGTCGCTCAAAAAGTTCGGCAAGCCAGGCCAAGTCAAGGTTTACGCCGGCTGCTCGCACGGCTTTTTCAACGATACACGCACTGACGTTTACAGTGCCAAGGACGCAAAGGACGCGTGGAAACGAACGCTTGAACTCTTCGATGTCAACTTGAAAGGTCGGACCACTAACACAACTCATGAGTAGGAAGGACAATTCCGATGCACCTGAACCGAGTATTAATCTGGCTGACATTGTTAGCGTCGATGACAGTGCTCTATTGGTCGCCGATAGTCGGGGCGCAGTTGCCTGATAACGGTGACGTGAAGGTATCAGGAGTTTGGAAGGGTACTCGAACCTCGACCGGCGGCACCGGATCGGGTGAATTTAAAGTCCACAGCATCCGATTTGACTTGAAGCAAAGCGGTGAAGAGCTCTCGGGTTCATACAAATGCTACGCGGGCAAGAAAGCGAATGTCGATTGCAACAATCCTGTGGGCACAATCACCGGCGGAACCATTAAGGAAGGTAAGCTAAAGCTACAAGTGCAGGCGTTGCCAAACAACCTGGCATGCTCGTTCGAAGGATCGGCTCAAGGAAACAGCATGAAGGGGAACTTCACTTGTTACGTAGCAGGCACGCTTGCTTCAAATGGAGTGTGGGAGGTGCATCGTCCCAATAGCGAGTAGAGAATAGTCAATGATTGATGTCTCTTGTTCGTTTTAAAAGAGTATTCGACCGATCGTTTGGTGAAAATGCGAACTCTATTCGGGGGCCTCATTTTGTGGTTGGCAACGGGGTGCTCGGCTCTGTGGGGTTGTTCTTCCAGCCAGACTCCGCGGGCATCTGTCGTGCAGATTGATCCCATTGCTCGTTCCGCAAAACCGCCGGATTGTTGGATGCCTATTCTAAACTCGGCACCTTTGGAATGCGACTATCGGAAAATCGCGATCGTGGAAGCTTGGGGAACCCTCGATCACAAAGACGAAATGCTGGACGCTCTACGTCAGAAAGCTTGCAGTACTGGCGCCGACGCACTGCTGATCGTGTCCGGCCAATCCCAAGTCGATGGGCGACTCGAAACAATGGACCTTCCTAATTCCGAGGTTCAGAACGACGAAGGAAACTCAAACCGTAGCGCAAGCTATGAAGAGAGCTTGACACCGCGGATCGGACAACCCGGACACCCAGGCTACTACCTGGACGCTGTCGCTATCATTTATCAGAACCCCAAAGAGGACAAGCGAAAGTCTCATTGAAGGTGCTTCGCAGCTCTGCGCCCAAGGTTACCCGGGAAGGTAGACTCGTCTGGCAGTCTGGACGCAAATCACATCAGATCAGAGTAACAGCCTAAGAGGAGAATAGAAGTGGCGGCATCAACGGTTCCATCAATATTACGAGCAGCACACGGGGTAACCTCGATCCCGGTTCTGGATTTCCTGCGCAGACCGAAGGGTCTTTTGATAGGAGGTAAGTGGGTACCGGCGAAATCAGGAAAGACCTTCGAAACGATAAATCCAGCAAACGAAGAAGTGCTCGCGTTGGTCCCTGAAGGTGACAAAGCGGATGTCGATGAAGCGGTCAAGTCCGCACGAAGGGCATACGAATATGGAAAGTGGCCAACAATCAATCCGCATCAGCGTGCTCGCTACCTGCTGACTATCGCGGACTTGATCGAGAAACACGTGGAAGAGTTGGCGATCCTCGAGACGCTCAATAACGGGATGGCAATCTCGTTGGCCCGGGGGTTTACGCTGATGGCTGCTGACACTTTCAGGTATTACGCAGGATGGGCAACCAAGATCTACGGTGAGACCAATCCTTCTGATCCTTCGATGTTCAATTACACGCTGCGCGAGCCAGTTGGCGTCTGTGGCCAGATAATCCCTTGGAACGGTCCAATCGCGATGCTTGCCTGGAAGATCGCGCCGGCGCTCGCGTGTGGAAACGTATCGATACTAAAGCCCGCCGAGCAGACACCGCTAACGGCGCTCAGAATCGGCGAGCTGATGATGGAAGCAGATCTTCCGGAAGGCGTCGTCAACATTGTTACAGGATATGGCGAAACCGCTGGCGCCGCGATTGCCTCGCATCCCGACATCGACAAAGTCGCATTTACCGGTTCAACTGAAGTGGGCAAATTGATCCTTCAAGCATCTGCTGGGAACCTGAAACGGGTCTCGCTGGAGCTGGGTGGCAAGTCACCTAATATTGTTTTTCCTGATGCCGACCTTGAAGACGCGGTACCTACTTCACTGATGGGCTTTTGCATGCTCTCCGGACAGGTTTGTTGCGCTGGTACGCGGGTATTCGTGCAGAGCGACTTCCACGATCGCTTCGTCGATCATCTGACTCGCTACGCTTCGAAGGTCAAGGCGGGCGACCCGCTCGATGCTAACACGATGGTGGGCCCACTTGTTTCCAAAGAACAGTTCAACCGCGTCAACGGCTACATTGGTGCAGGAAAGAACGAAGGTGCTAGGACCGCAATTGGTGGTGAAGTACGGACCGGGAAGGGATTTTTCGTCGATCCGACGATTTTTATAGATGTCAAAAATAGCATGAAGATCGCACGTGAAGAGATTTTCGGTCCCGTTGCAGCGGTGATTCCGTTCAAGGACGAGAACGACGCAGTGTTCCAGGGCAATGACACTACCTATGGCCTGGCCGCAGCGGTATGGACGCGCGATGTGAGCCGCGCCTTTCGAGTAGCGCGCGCGATCAAAGCCGGTACCGTTTGGGTCAATTGCTATAACAACATCGATCCGATTTCCCCGTTCGGCGGCTATAAGCAATCAGGCATCGGTCGTGAGTTGGGCAAACATTCGCTGGATCTGTATACCCAGATCAAATCGGTATATGTGAAACTCTAATTTTTGACTTTAGTAGGACGATCTATGTCGAGAGACGGACCGTGCACGTTGCAAAGCTAGTGTAGGCTGGAGAAGACGAAATGAAATTTGGACTCCTTACTGAAGGCGAAGTGCCTAAGGGCCTCTCGTATAGCGCGCGTTACCATGAGATTATAAAGGAGGCGGTGTTTGCAGAAGAGATGGGTTTCGATTTCTGGGGTACTTCAGAACAACATTTCGTTCCGTCTGCATACTCGGTCTCGGCGCCGGAAACTCTTTACGGCGCTGTTGCCGCGCTAACGTCTAAGATCACGATACGTCACATGTCGGTCGTGATGTTGCGGTACAATCATCCAATTCGTATCGCGGAGCGAGTGGCCACGCTCGATATTCTCTGCAAGGGACGGCTGGAGTTGGGCACGGCACGGTCGAACAACATAGAGTACCTCAAAGCTTTTGGCGTGGATCCTGTGACAACACGAGAGGAATACCGCGAAACAGTGGAGGCGGTGGTCCGGGCACTCATGGAGTCGCCTTTTGAATACCATGGAAAATTCTATGATTTCGGTCCCACAAGTATTGTTCCCAGGCTCCACGGACCACACTGCCCTCCTATGTATGTGTCTGCAACAAGTGTCGAAACTCATCGCAGTTCAGGAGAGCTGGGCATCGGCAGCATGACGCATGACAACTGGTTTGGCTGGGATTACATGAAGCAATGTGTAAGCGCTCACAATGAAGGCCTCCGATCCGCCCGGCCGATCGGTGGCTTGTATGCGATCAACCCACACCTGGCGCTCTTAACATTTCCTGCCCATGTTGCAGCCACCAGAGCCAGAGCAATAGAAGAGGCAAGGCATTCGATCTTGGGCCTTTTCAATCATGTGTCGCAGCTATATTTGGGTCTTGCTCGCGCTGAGAAGGAGAAGGGCGGATCCGGGTATTCGTATTTCGAAGGCATGGAAGCGCTCGTCGAGAAAGGGAGCAGGGATATCGAATATCTGATAGACAATTCGCCTACAATACTAGTGGGCGATCCCGAGCAAGTTATAAAGCGTATCAAGGAATATGAGGCAGCGGGTTTCGACGAGGTCATTCTGAAAATCGACGGATATGGTCATAGCGTGGTCATGAAAAGCATCGAAATGTTTAGCAAGTATGTGTTCCCAGAGTTCCGGAATCGCCGTGCGATACCCGCGAACGATTGGGAAAGTGTTGGTGTGACGGTCCCGTCATATCTTCTTTAAAAAAATGCTCTGGAAAGCCTAGCGGGATATTTGAGAGAGCAGGGACTCGAATTGACGATTACTGGCGTGCTTGCCGGGAGTCGAAAAGGCCGAGGCTGAAATCGAGATTTCTCTTTTTGATATTTTCAAAAGTTATCGACTTTAGGTCGACCGGCGTTCCCCCGATACCAAGAGAGCTAATCAAGATAAAGATTCCGATCAAGGTCGCACTCTCGGGAGAGCATACTCTATGCTCATCAAACCGAGAAAACCGCCAAAGTACTCCTGCCCCTTCTCAATACCGGATCCGCTGAGACACACGTTGCTCGTCTCCCGGCACGCAGCGAGTCCTGAACGAGGGGGAGATTGTCGAACGCAGGGTCCTTCTCGGTTGCGATTTCTCTCGCACTATTCGCCTTCCAGTCGCCTCAATCGCAGCTTGTAATTCTGCGCCTCGTAGCTGGTCGATGCCGCCTTGCAATGATCGGCGAGTTGAGTCATGAGTGAGCCAATTCATAATTCCGCGCCACCGGGATGCACTCGCCGGGCGCCTTGGACGACGCATGCGGAGAAATGTTCATGACCAATCTCCTGGATGACCGGAGCGTTGTTCAGCGCGTCCTGGATCATGTCGACCGGCAGACCACTGACCTCGGCGACGATGTCTGGCGCGAACCGGTTGGAAACTATCTCTCGAAAGAGCGTTTTGCGGCTGAAGTCGAGATCTTGCGCCGCCGTCCAGTTGCATTCTGCCCCTCTGCGGCCCTGCCGGACACTGGCTCATACGTAGCCCACAATTCGGCTGGCGCCTCGATTATCGCGGTTCGAGGCGCCGATGGAGCGGTTACCGCGTTTCGCAATGCGTGCCGCCATCGCGGGATGCCGCTGGCCGAGAAAACTGGATGTCAAAAAGCCTTCGTATGTCGTTATCACGGATGGACCTATGGCCTCGACGGGAGCCTTATTCACGTACCGGACGAGTACGGATTCCCCGGACTGGACAAAAGCACCAGAGGGCTGGTTCCGCTTGCCACGCGCGAACATGGGGGGTTGGTCTTTGTTACTCAGTCTGACGTAGCCTCCGGCGCGGCCGATCCTGAGATTCTTCCGCCGCTCCCGCTCGCTCGCCATAAGTTGCGCCGTGCCTGGGAAACGGAAACGAATGTAAATTGGAAGATTGTCGCGGAAGGATTTCTCGAGGGCTACCACATCCGTCATCTTCATCGCGATACTTTCTATCCCGCTCAGTTCGACAATCTGAATGTGATCGAGAGCTTCGGACGTAACAGCCGAGTCGTCTTCCCCTACCGAGCTATCAATAAGATGCGCGAGACACCGCCGTCCGCGCGCACTGCCCAAGGGGTTCTAACCTACGTCTATCATTTGTTTCCCAACGTGATGGTGGTTACTTTCCCAGCCACAGTTTCGGTTTTGATCCTGGAGCCGCTCGAAGTAGATCGAACGCTACTTATCTCCTATGTGGTCACCGATCGAGAAACCGAACTCCCCGAGGTGCAGGCTAAGGTTCAGGATCGCGAGGATTTCTCCGCTCTCGGCGCAGTCGAGGACACGGAGGCGACGCAAGCTATCCAGCGCAGCCTCAACAGCGGCGCCAACGAGTTCTTTGAATTCGGCCGGTTCGAGAAGGCTATCTGCCACTTCCATCGCTCCCTAAGCGAGGCGTTGAAGGAGATCGGTTTTGTCGATTCGTCAAAGTAGTGGCTGGAACCAGGACCTTTAGCGAGCAAATTCCTTTATCTTTTTGACAGTCCGTCTGTTAAGCCGCGAGAACGATCTGAGGAAAGCATGGACGAAGCTCAGACAACTGACGCTACGACTTCGATTATCGAAGCAACTCGGTCACTAGCTCCTTTAATTGCAGATTGCGCCCCCGACATGGTCGCGGAGCGGCGGCTGCCTCTTCGCCTGGTCGAGGAACTCAGGAAGCTGGGCGCATTCCGCATGGCAATCCCTGCAATTTATGGCGGCCTCGAGCTCGACCCGATGACACAGGTCCGAGTAGTGGAAGAGCTGTCCCGAATGGATGGGTCGGTCGGATGGTGCGCGATGATTTCGACGGCCGGCAGCTTTATGGGCGCGTTCCTCGCGCCCGCGGTAGCGCAAAGGTTATGGGGTCATAGAGATTTCTCGATAGCCGGCCAAGCTATACCTACAGGTCGCGCCGAGGTAGCCGAGGGTGGTTATCGAGTCAGCGGACGATTCAGACTAGGCAGTGGATGCCATCATGCGTCTGTGATCTCTGGAGTGTGCACCGTGTTCGAAGGAGGCAAGCCGCGGCTGCGTGACGGCGATACGCCGGAAGTTCGGACGATGTTATTTCCGCCGTCCGCATGCAGGATCCTGGATACCTGGCATGCCACTGGTCTATCTGGCACCGGTAGTAATGACTTCCTGGTGGAAGACGCGTTCGTTCCATCTGAAGAAAGCGTGAGCTTCCTTGAGCCACCATTCTGTCGCGGACCGCTTTATCGCTTCTATCCCCTGTTTCTCGTTTCCCATGCCGGAGTACCCCTGGGTCTTGCACGTGCGGCTATCGAAGCGGTGATCGAGTTGTCTCAGCCCAAGGAAGGAGCCGCCGACCCATATAAATTTTCGGGCTCGCGACCCTTGTACCAGGATTCGCGCGCACACGAAGCGATAGCTGTTGCAGAAGGTGCGCTGATGGCCGCTCGTAGCTTCGTCTATTCCTGCATCGAAGACCTTTGGAGCACGCTCTGCCGTGATGAAAGACTTTCACCACGTCAGCGCGCTCTGTATCGAATCATGCTCATTCAGGTGCATCGTGTAGCGAAAGAGGTTGTCACTTCGATGTATGACCTTGCGGCTACCCGCGCGATCTATCGCACTAGTCCGCTGGACCGAATCATGCGTGATATCACAACCGCCTGCCAACATGGTGTGGTGCATCCCAGAATGTACCGCGTCGCGGGGCGTCTTCTATTGGGCCTGAAGTCTGGCGACGCTTCCGTATAAGGAGAGAACGTGGTTTCGCCCGAATTTCCAGTGAGGAGAGACGACGATGAAGGGAAAGAATGAAGCTGAAGTGACACTGGTAGATCGTCGGCAACTCGAACCATGGCTTGCGGGCCGTTCTTTCGAAGATTGCTACGCTGAGTATAAGGAGGAGGGTTACATCGTCTTCAGGAACGTCATGTCGTCTGAAGAGGTGAGCCGAGTTCGCGAAGCGTTGAAACCACACTTCCTCCATCGAGGACGTAACAACTTCGAGGGCTTCAAATCCAACCGCGTATACGCGTTGCTCGCTAAGTCGCCGAAGGTCTTCTCGGACATGCTGACGCATCCTTTGGCGCTGGGCTTTGCCGAAGCTGATCTGGGCGCATCGTGTTTGGTCTCCGCATTTCTCGCAATCAACCTGCTGCCGGGCGAGACAGTTCAGGACTGGCATCGTGATGACGGTACGATTCCAATCCCATCACCTCGTCCTGCATATGGTGTCAGCACCTTCTGGGCGATCGACGACATGACCGAGGAGAACGGCGCGACCGAGATTGTGCCCCGGAGCCACCTTTGCACCGATCAGTCAACTCCGCGCATTTATGACGACAAATTTGATGATCGAGAACGCGACGTCAACGAGGATCCCGACCCGCGAAAAGACGCGATCAAAGTTATCATGCCAGCCGGATCGTTGATGATTGCCAGCGGTCATCTGTTGCATCGCGGGGGCGCCAACAAATCGAATGCTCCGCGGCTAATCGTCACCCCGCAGTATTGTCCCGGCTGGGCGCGCCAGATCGAGAACATGATGTTGGCCGTGCCGCGCGAAATAGCGGCGACTCTGCCGAGGCGGACCAGGCAATTGATAGGATATTCTATTCATGGAGTCTTCATTGGCTACGTCGATGGCGTCCATCCGGACACCTTGCTGCGTGTCTCCTGACCTGAATCTCGTCACTTCGCGGCCAGTAGCAGACTCTGCAAGCGATCGAGATCGACCGGTTTCACAAGGTGCTCGTCGAAACCTGCTTCAAAGGCGCGTCGACGGTCCGACTCCTGCCCATATCCAGTGACCGCGATCAATCGAACTGAAGCGAGTCCCGCATCCGCGCGGAGCCGGCGCACCAGCTCGTAACCGTCCATTACGGGCAGGCCGACATCGATCAACATGACATCGGGTTTGAATGTGCCCACCAACTCGAGCGAGGAGGGACCGTCGAACGCGGTGCGCGTCAGGAAGCCGAGTTCGGCGAGCGCTTCGGCGAGGGTTTCGGCGCCGTCTTGATTGTCGTCAACAATCAGCACCTTCCTGCGCGAGCTCGTGGACTCAGCAACTGCTTGCGGCTCCGAAACGATCGTAGCCGACAACCGTGGCGCAGTTGCCTGGCCTTCTGAGGCCAAGGGAAGCGTAACCACGAATTCACTGCCCTTGCCGATACCTTCGCTATGCGCGGAGACGCTGCCTCCGTGAAGCTCAACCAGGCTCTTTACTATGGCGAGTCCGATTCCTAATCCGCCTTGCGCCCGATCGCTTCCGCGCCCGCCCTGCGAGAACAGGTCGAATACCTGCGGTAACATTTCGGACGAAATCCCGATGCCATTGTCCCGCACACGAAGGACGATCTGGCGATTTTCGCGGCTGGCGCGAATCCAGATCTTACCTCCGCGGTCGGTGTATTTGGCGGCATTGGTGAGCAGGTTGCTAATGACCTGCGAGAGCCGCGTTGGGTCCGCTTCCAGCTTTAATCCGGTATTGGGCACCGTCGCGATAAGGTGATGCATCTGCTGCTCGATGATCGGACTTGCCATCTCGATGGCCTTGACCACGACAGTTATCAGTTCAAGCGGCTCGAGCTTGAGCTGAATCTTGCCGCGCGTAATTCGCGATACGTCCAGCAGGTCATCGATCAGGTTGGCCAGATGACGAACCTGGCGCTCGATGATGTCGCGCTCGCGGCGAAATGAGTCGCTGTCGCGCATCTGGATCAGGTTGAGCGAGGTGAGAATCGGCGAGAGGGGATTGCGCAGCTCATGGCCAAGCATCGCAAGGAATTCGTCTTTGGCGCGGTTCGCCTCTTCGGCCAATCGTTTGGCTTCCTGCTCCCGTGCGATTAGCTGCTCCCTTTCTTCGAGAAACCTTTGCCGAAACCGATGAAGCTGCAGATGTGCCCGCACCCGGGCGATAAGTTCACGCGCGGAAAATGGCTTCACCAGATAATCGTCCGCACCGTGGGTGAGTCCCTCGACCTGAGACTCCTCCCCTGCGCGGGCGGATAGCAGAATGATTGGAATCGAGCTGGTCCTGGGATTCTCGCGCAAGGCACGCAGCAGCCCATAGCCGTCAAGCTTGGGCATCATCACATCGGTCAGGACCAGATCCGGAAGACTCCGGCTTATCGCATCCAGCGCCTCCAGACCATTGCGGACCGTTTGAACCGTACAGTACGGCGACAGCAGGCGTTTGATGTACCCACGCATATCCGCGTTGTCATCGACCAGGAGCACCTCGGCATTTCCGTCAGCCACTGCCTCTGGTTTGCCTTGCTCAACGCGAGTTATCTCAGGAGGCATCGTCTCGCTTCGGCGTTCACTGCTCAGCCAGGTGGCCGCCTCTTCGAGATACGGTGCTGCGCCGACTGCGGTCGACGCCACGCTTCGCCGCGCGCTGATGCGATCGCTCGGCAAATGCGCGCTGCCAGTGGGTAACGAAACGGTAAAAGTACTCCCGCTATCCAGACGGCTCTCAACTTCTATAGTTCCACCGTGCATCTTGACCAATTCGTACACCAAGGCGAGTCCGATGCCCGATCCCTCGTAGGTGCGGGCCCGCGCGCCTTCCACCCGGTGGAACCTTTGAAAAATCTTCGTCAGTTCATGTTCCGGTATGCCAATTCCGGTATCGCTAACCGACAGCTCGAAATTGCGTCCCGCCGATTTCAGGCGGACCGTGATGGTGCCGTGAAAAGTGAATTTGAAGGCATTGGAGATAAGGTTGAGGACGATTTTTTCCCACATCTCCGGATCGACAAAACACTTGCTGTCGATTCGCTCGCACTGAACGTTCAATGCGAGTCCCGCCCTTTCCGCGAGTGACTTAAAAGAGGAAGCCAACTCTGCCGTCAGGGCGGCAGTGTCGGTCTCCTGATACGAGGCTTGAACTCGGCCCGCTTCGATCCGGGTGAAGTCGAGCAAGGTGTTGACCAACTTCAGGAGGCGCAAGCCGTTTCTCTGCACCAGCTGCATCTGTTGCCGATGTTCGTCCGACAATCCGGTGCGCCCATCCGCCAGATCCTCCAGCGGGCCTAGCATCAGCGTCAATGGAGTGCGGAATTCATGGCTCACGTTGCTGAAGAAGGTCGTCTTGGCGGCATCGATTTCGGCCAGGGCCTGTGCCCGCTGGCGCTCTTCCTGGTGTGCACGTGCGTTGGCGATTGCAGTTGCGATCTGATCTGCCGCGAGTTGAACAAAGTCGCGATATCGATGATCGAGCTTGAGCCGCGGGCTAATCCCGGCAATGAGAAACCCGTACGGGCGGCCCTGCCCGGAACGCCGCAGCGGTGCGACGACTGCAGTCTCCGTAGGCTCGGGCCAGCGTCCACCCGGTAGCCGCCCGAAGCGATCTGCAAGATCAGTAAGCTCGAGGCTGCTGCCCCTCTTCTCGACCTCTGCCAGCGGCCACGAGTCACTCGTGGCATCCTCGAGCGTCCCATGATCAGTACCGATAATCTCGGGAGCGCCGAGGTGGTTGCGATCGATCCCCACTGAGCTTACCAGGCGCGCATGGTTGCCCTCAGACTCGATGAGGTAGAGGAGCGCGAAGGGAACATCAGAGGGATTGGCGCCAAGAATTTCCGCTGCAGTCGCGCATGCTTCCTCGGCCGTTTGCGCTTCGGCACCGCGCGCTGCCAAATCGCGCAAAGTTTTGAGGCGCCGTTCGGTTAATATCTGCCCAGTGGTCTCCTGCACGGTAGTGAGAATGCCGCCCACGGCTCCATCGTCCCCGGGAATCGGACTGTATGCGAAAGTAAAATAGGTCTCCTCGATGTATCCGTAGCGATTTACTTCGAGAAGCATATCGGCGCTGAAAGTCGCGGGGCCGCCGCTCAGAATTTGCGTCGCCATCCGCTGTACTGCGCTCCAGACTTCTGCCCAGACCTCAAACGCCGGTTGCCCAATCGCCGCCGGATGTTTGGCGCCGAGCATCAGCCGATAGCCGTCGTTGTACAGGTGACGCAGCTCGGGCCCCCACCAGATTCCCATTGGGAAGCTATTGCCCAGCATCACGCTGACCATGGTGCGTAGGCTGGCGGGCCATTGGGCGACCGGACCCAGCGGATTGTTGGCCCAATCTATTGTACGGAGCAGCGCCCCCATCTCGCCCCCTCCGGCCAGACAATGGTCCAAGCTGTCCGATGAGGGACTCTGTGAGGGATCTCTGCTCATGTCGTGGAAGGGGAGCTAGCCATGTCGCTCTCAGCTTAGTCGAACGAGCGAGGGCACTAAGATCAACCTAAGTTGAAAGACGCGACCAGCGCAAGCAGCTAGCGAGCAGCATCAGGCCGTATCGATGAACGGCCTCCATCCAGAGCCGCGGGATACGGCCGGAGCTTGTACAGCGAACCCGCCGCGCCCGGATAAAACATATCGCCGTAGTAGGAAGGCTGGACCATCGTCCCGGAGGTCATTGCGGGCAATCGGGCCGAACGCGCGATCTCCTGGCCCGTCGCTGCGTTGCGCCACACGACCTCGTCCTCCGTGTTGATATCCGGAATCTCGGCACCGGGAATGTCCGAGCCTACGATGACGCGCTGGTCGGGAGGGCCGATAATCGCGATGAATTCGGTCGTTGTTTGCGCTACCTTCCAGGCCGTCTGCAGTCCCGAGGAGCCGAGATGTACTGCCGCGATCTCGCCCGGCAGCGCGTCCATCGCGTAGATCAGGTTCGATTGCGGATCGACGGAGACCGTTGCCGCATTCCAACTGACAGCCTGTGTGCCACCAGGAGCCTGCTTGCAGAATGCGATCTTGACGAGGGGCGGGATAGGATCGCCGGCAAAGGGTTGGATCGTGAACTGCTTCGAAGCATCTCGCTGGTTGATCGCGAAAACGCTCAACGGCGTGGATGCAGGGAGCCCATTGGATTGGCCGACGACCCAGTCGTTCAGGACTACAAGCGCCCACCCCGGAGTCTGGCCGGGGAGGAGCAGCGTACCCGGATTCCATCCGGAATCCAGGGTCAGGCGTCCTTTTCTGACTTCATAACGGATGCAAGTGTCCACTACGAACAGATAAACGTACTCGTGACCATTATGCTCGCCGACCGTCACGCGCCCGATAACGTCGGCCGACAAGGTTGTCTGGTCAATGACCTTCATCGTGCGCGGATCGACCGTGACCAGGACCGAGTTGGGGACGTCCGAGGGGTCAGGACAATCCGCGAGCGCGTTGGGACCCTGAACGGTACAGCCAGCCTGACGATAGAATGCCTTGGCGATGATCGTGCCGTCGCTGGTCGCGCTGAATCCGTTGTACGTTGTGTCGGCTGGTGCCGCCTGGCCGGTTGGTAGTGCGAGCATTGCAAGCACATGGCCCGTGGAAGGGTCGATCTTCGAGAGGCGATACCCATAGATGACGTACAACTTGCCGTTGTTGAGAAGGGCTTGGGTGCCGGGATAGTCCCACTCGCCGCTATCCGAAGTATTGATCAGTTGAGTGTACCAAACGGGTTGAAGGGTGCCCGGATCAATCTGTGCGACGTAAGCGCCGATGGAAGAGAAATCGTTGCCTGAGCCTCCGCCGTACAGAACCATTTGCTCAGGACTCAAATAGGTAATGTTCCAGGCGGAGGGGTAGATCTCATCCGACTGCACCGTAGTGACGGTGTTGTCTCCCGAGAAGAGTCCGCCGAACCTTGCCTGCGGAAAGAGATGCGAACGGCCGGAATCATAGTGTTCGAACGCGGCGAGCGATGGATACCAGGGACGATTTGTTTCATTGCCATGCGCGTAGGAAGCGGTTACGAACGACAGCAAACCGATAACCGCCAACGCCATTCGATAGTTCTTTCGGCCCTTACGCGATTCAATTGCTCCCATCGTATGCTCTTGGAAATCCCTCCCAACACACGGCCGATGCGCTGACGTCAACATTCTGTTGCCGACATTTCGGAAATTATGACGTTTTCCCACCTCGTGCTCTAGATAGCCGCTCGGATTCTATGTCGACCGGGAAGCCCGGACTAAGCGGCTCTGGCCAGGGCGCGACGCGCTGAAGCTGTCGAGCCCATCAGTCGTCCGATCCTCTCGCGAACCCGGGCCAAGAGGGGTAGTCAGCCGCCAAAGTCTTTCATAGACTCGGCGGGCCCGAGGGGATAAGGACACGCAGACTCTGTCGAATCGAGCGCGGAGTCTCGGGCCGCTATGCGCAACAAGCAACTGATCGCTCTTGGCCTCGGAACGGCCCTGCTTGTTTACCTGATTTACGAAACCGGCTCCGCCGGCCTGGTCGAAAACCTCAAGCTGATCGGACCGAAGATCGTCTTCATTATCGGCATCGAGCTGATCGTCGATCTTTTCAACACGGTCGGATGGTGGTTCACGTTTGCGCCCGACCTGCGTCGCGGCATTTTTGGCTTTCTCTACCTGGTGCGGCTGGCGGGCAGCGCGCTGAACCAGGTCCTGCCGGCAGCCTCGATGGGGGGCGAGCCGGCGAAGGTGATGCTGTTGCGGCCGCATCTGCCGGCGGCCGCGGCGACTGCCAGCGTGCTGACTTCGCGCGTGGCTTTCACCTTTGCCAAGGCTATTTTCATCGCATTCGGGATGCTGATCACGTGGCATCGGCTCAAGCTACCAGAGGGTCTGTCGAGCGCGCTGCTGATCGGATTCATCCTCACGATGTGCGGCCTGATTGTCTTCCTGATGCTCCAGCTTCGAGGATTTGCGCGAGTGACCGCGCGATTTGGAGGCCTCATCGGATTGCCCGAAAAATGGGTCGCGACAATCGAGGGTGCTTCGAGCTCGGTCGATGCTCACGTGGTGAGCTTTTACCGAACACGCCCCGGCGACATGGCGCGAGCAATCGTCGCGCATCAGTTCGCCTTCGCGTTCGGCGTGCTGCAGGTGTCGCTGCTGCTCGGATGGCTCAACCTGCCGAACGATTGGCAGACCAGCCTCGCGATCGAGGCGTTCTCGGCCCTGGTCGGCTTCATCATCTTCGTGGTGCCGGGCTCGGTCGGGGTACAGGAAGTGAGTAAGGTTCTGATCTTCGCGGCGCTGGGATTACCGACTTCCGCCGGGATGGGCGTGGGAATCGCCTTTCGCCTGAACGATATCGCAGGTTCGATTATCGGTCTGGCGGTATTCGCACTACTTCAAGCACGGGCCGTTCCGCGGATGGAACAGGATTAGCGCAGAGGTATTCCGCGTCGAGGTGTTAGCCGTGGGGTACCGCAAGGCCACAGAACCAAACAGGCAGTCAAAATCATACACCGCTTGCGCCAACGGTCTGCGCACGAGCTGATCGTGCTGCCTCGTTGATGCACCAGGCAGCGTGAATAGCCGCTGTGACTCCCGCCCAGGCGACAGCCGAGTAAAATGAAATTACGGGGACTCCCAGGAAAAACCCGGGCAAAAATAACCAGGTGTAAATGTTGCGCCGACCCGCAACGAGTCGGAACCGGGACAGAAATGCGGTGGCATTGTCGACGCTTCGGTGCCACTTAACGTCGGCCACCGAGTAGACAATGTTGTCGGTTAAATCGAACGCGACCATTAGAAGGGCCGCATGCCAGGCAAACTTCGATCCGCTCTTGTGGAGAAAGAATCCCAGAGCCAACCACCACGAGTTCTCGTAAAAGAAATCCAGTATGTGCTCGTACTCGCCCGCTTTTGAGGTGGTGCGTGTGATGCGCGCGAGCTTGCCGTCCACGCCGTCGAGCACCTCGACGAAGATTGCGAGGAGAACCCCGACTCGCAGCCACCCAATGGCATAGAGCGCCGCCACCAAGAACCCTAAAAGAGTGGTGGCTAGAGTTACCTGGTTGGCGGTGATCGCAGTCGGTGCGAGACGGCGGACAAGCAGGTTTTCGAAGAATGGGTCGAAATAGCGCGCGGGCAGCTCCTGCGTCCGCCGCTGGATATAGTCCAGAAGAATCTGCCACGCCTGTTCCGCATCGTCGTCGTTCCTGATGCGGTGCAGATGGAGCGGAACGTCACCGTGCATGGCCTCCCAATACGTCGGCAGAGAGCCGACATTGACGACATTGACGTGAGCGGCCTCAAGATTCGGTGCGTCGAGCGATTTCGCGCGGAGAAACGCCGCGGTCTCGGGCCGTTCGCCTATCCGCGGACTCAGGATCACCTCGGTATTTTGCGCGGTCAGCCAGTAGAGGAGCCGTTGATCGATCAACAGATCTGCTGCGACGAGGATGAATCGATCGTGAAGATGAGCGCGAGCGTCACGGAGCATCTCCCATACTGTGGTCCCAGAGGTGTCTACGTATAAGACGTCTTTGCGAACGCGCTTTGATGGCGGCGGCAATGACAAATCTATCGGCTTCAGAAGCAGCACGGACTCGACGGTTTCCAATTCTGAAAGTTGACGAAGCAGTCGTTCGAGGAGAGTAATCCCGCCCACAATGCGGAGCGGATTTGCGGTCGCATCGGGGCAGACCACTACTGCCTGAAACCGCGCTAACGCGGTCGAGGGAGTGGCCGGTTCCATGGCGTCGGCATCCATGGATTGCTCAAGCGCGCCGCCCATATCCTATTGTTCTCCGGTCGCGAGGACGCGCTCCCGTGCTTTGCGTCCTATGCCAGAGGCGAGCGAAATACTGCTCCGCAGGCTCTTCAGAGGTTCTCCGAGCGAATGCGAGATCATTCGCACGCAACCGAGACAACATCCCTCTTCGCACGGCTTATGGCGATTGTTGCTTCGCAGCTCGGCGAGGTCCATTTCGGCCAAGGGAAAAACGTAATCGCGCTGCTGCGCGCACCACTGCACGCCTCCCTTCGAGTTGACGTACAAAAACTTGAACCCTGCCATGCATTTCCACTTTCTCGAAAAATCGCCGAGAAGCATCTCCTGTAAATGCTCGCCATAAAAGTTCATCCCATCGAAAACGCCATAGCGGCGAAGAATATCGAGAAACTTCCGGCCGTGAATCGCGATCCGGCCGCCACGGCCGTGCATGATTGAAAAGCCGAAGGCGAAAGGAAAGTCCTTCAGCATCTCGCGGAAGCGATCATAGTCAGGGAATGTTTCCTCATTCAGGACGGTCTGAACCTCAACCTGGAACTTGGCGCGCTTCGCGAGCAGCTCCATCTTCGGGAGAAGCGACTTCAGGGATTTCAAGGAGCGGGGAGACGGTTCGATCGAATCGACCGACAACTGCATAAAGTCGAGTCCAGAGGCATTAAGGCGCTCGATGTTGCGTTCGCCCAGAAAAAATCCATTTGTGATGACCGTTGTAACGTTCGAGCCGCCGCGCTTCGACTTGGTATGTGCGATCAGATCGTCAAGGCCGGGATGGAGCAAGGGTTCACCGCCGAGGAGGTCGTAAACCAGCACGCCCAGTTCGTCGAGCTTGTCGATACGGACCTTCAGGTCCGCCAGCGGGACGATCGGACCCCCGGGCGTGTACTCGTCGCAGTAGTCGCAGGTCAGATTGCAGTCGTCAGTGACGACGACCTGCGCATACATAGGACGCGAATCCAGCACGCGCTTAGCGCCTGTGAGCACAAACTGCTTATCGACTGCCATAAGGGCCTCCGAGGTATTGGCGAGCCATCTCGCCGGCTGTTGCATGCCGATATGGGAAACTGAACGGCCTTGCGCCATTCCACTTCTGAATGCCGATTGCGATCGCGCCCGTAAGCATCAGAAGGGATAGTCAATTCCGCTAAAGATGGAGATGCCTTCGTTGCCGTATCCGACATCGACAAACCCGACCACGAACGGATCGGCGATTGCGCGAAAGCCCATCCCTCCCGCTGGATGAAAATCGTCTACCGGGTTGCTGGTGAAATCGTGGCTCACCTTGCCGAGGTCGAAGAACGGCGCGAGCTCGATGATGGCCTTGGTCTGAAAAATATTGAGCGCGTAGACCCGCGTTCGCAGCTCAACGTTGAAAGCCTCGATGTTGTTGTCGCTGAAGCGGGCGGTGCCAAAGCCGCGATTGGTCGCGCGATCGACAAAGAAATCGCTGCCTTCGCCGCCGAGCCGGGCGAGCGACCAGAAAGGTGTTTCGTTGCCGGCCGGCGAATACTGGATCAGGGTATGTGCAGCCAGCACGAATCGCTGGCCGAACGGTTCATAATGGCTGAGCTCGGTACCGAATCGCGTGTACGAAAATGAGCTTCCGAAATCTCGATCGGCAAAGCCGGCGAAGACCCGGTAGATTCCTCCCCGGGTCGGGAGGTCGGTCGAATCGCGATTGTCAAAGGAGGCGACCAGTCCCTGATATATGTCGCTGCCACCGTCGAGGCCCTTAACCTTGGGAAACAACTGCGCGGGAGATGGAAGATCGAAGGCGCCGGAACCGATGCGCACATATCGTGGCCGCGCCTCCACTCCGACCTGAAACTGTTCCGAGATGTTGATTCCCAGCAGGCCGCGAAAGTAGACCTGCTTGGTCGCATAGTTGGTTTCATTGCCTTGCGAGGAGTGGTTGCCGATCCCGTAAAATCGCTCGGTGGGGTCGTCTTCCCAAAAAAGTTCGCCGTCGAATGACCACCATTTTTGGCGGTCGCGCCCAATGGAATAGGTCAAATCGATGTTGTGCGCTTTTTCTAGCTGCGCGCCACCGGTAACTGACCAGTGAACGTCGCTGGAGGGATAATCGAGATAGCGGAAATCGCCCCCGACACCGAGCGTCGTATTATTGGTGATGTCGGGCGCGATGATGCTGCTGACGTCGCCGTTGGTGTCGTGCTGCAGGAAGACCGTCATCAGCCCGTAGGTGGTGCCGCCATTCGGACTGGTCGCTACCTCGGGTACGGGAATGAAAGGCCATGAGTTCGGATCGAGCGGCTGAAAGGCGTGCGCGGAATTCGGGCGGGCGATCGCGAATACAAATGCCAGAATCAGCAGGAATGCCTGCTGCCAGTCGACGCGTGCGGCGGATTTTCTCCGATCAGCCAAATCAGCTAGCCACTTGGGTGCGCAGAAGTACGTCCCGGGACCTTTGTCAGTTAGCGTGGGCCGAAATAATCTGCGGGTAATTTGCATTTCGTTCGCGAGTAACGCAAGTGTGCATGTGCATTGGCCGACGAGCCGATATCGCGTAAAAATTCGCCCAAGAACCGGGGTCTCGGGACAGGGGAATTCAGAGCTGATGGATCCTTCGATCGTAGCGAAAGGCGCGATGGCTTGGCTCGGGGTGAAGCCATCTCCGATCAGTCTCGCCTACGAACTCTCGTGGCTTTGCAACCTGGAGTGCGCCTACTGCGATCGCCACACTCCAATGGCTAATGAGATGACGCGCGATCAGATTTTCAAGGCGCTCGGCGAGTTCGTCGAACTCGGCGCGAGCAGCGTCAGCCTCGACGGTGGCGAGCCGCTGGCTCATCCCAATGTCGCGGAGATCGTGCAGTTCCTGGTCGAGCGCGAGGTCGAGGTGTCGATGCACACCAACGGCATCCTGGTGCCGCGTAAGATTGATACGATTCGCCAGCTGAAAAAAGTGAAGATCAGCCTCGACGGACCGCAGGAAGTCCACGATTCGATGCGTGGGGCCGGTTCATTCGACAGCGCAATCGGGGGAGCGCGGGCCGCCATCCAGGCGGGCGTGCGGGTAGAGTTCACTTGCTCGGTGGGTCGTCACAACGCGGACGCGATCGGACAGCTGCTCGACATCGTGGAAGGTCTCGGCAGCAGCGTCATCTTCCAGCCCGTGCGTAACAGCCTCTTCGTCTATACGCAGCGCGACGGTAAGGCGTGGGAGCTGGAGCATCGCCGGAGCCTCGCGACGTTCGCCCAAATCGAGGCTGCGAAACGGGCTGGACGAGCGGTGGCAAATCAATGGTCGAGCCTGCGCCATTTCCGCAGCTTTCCGTTCGAGGCGCGGCCGCCCTGCGCCGCAGGGTGGATCCTCTGCACGATGGATCCCGAAGGCGTGCTTTTCCATTGCGGTGAACGCGATCGCGGCGATCGAACCAACAATGTGATCCGGATGGGCGTGGCAGGCGCGTTTGCCAACCTGACAAAGTCAGCATGCGGCCAGTGCTGGTGCGCGCGCTCGGTCGAGGAGAACTACGTTTGGGGTCTACGCTTCGACAAAATGCTCCCGCCGCTGCGCCACTGAGGACCGACGGATATTGACGCCGTCTGGACTACGCCGCTCTAGCCAGGGCGCGACGCGCAGTCGCATAGAGCGCCTCGCGCAAGTTTGATCGGCGCTCCATCGTGCTGGCGGTCGGCGGGATGCTTTGCGGGAAATGGAAAACCTGCATTGGATCGACCTGCGCCTTGATCGATTCCAGCCGCGACAGATTGGCGCCGTAGTAGTCCTGCTGCCATGTCGTCAGCGAAGGGTCGGGAAAATTGACGTAGGCCCCGCCGCTGAAATTACGCATCGCCTCATAGAAGTTCGCTTGCCATTCAAGATTGCTCTGCACAGTGGGCCGGCTATCGTGGGCGCCCCAGCTAAGCGCAAGCGTCATCAGCCACTCACTGTCGCGATGCACAAAGGCGGTCGCCGCGGGCGCGACTGCGTTGACCTGGGCGCCGGTTTGGAAGAGCACGAAACTCGCCGCTTCAGAAGTGCCGGGCCATGTGCGCAAGAAAGAAAACGCAGCTGCGATTGCCTCGGAGCTCGGCGGCGCGCCGAAAAATGACGATCGCTCCTGATAGCGGTCGGGAGGTCCGGGCTCGTCCAGGAAGTTCAGTTGCGCGTCCCAATACGGCAATTGCTCGATGTCGGCGGACACAGGCGCCGCGACCTGGTAAACGGGAGCGAGAATATCGGCCAGCTCGGCCGGCGTGCCCGCAAGCTGTCCCAGCAGCGTCATAGTAACATCCTGTCCCGCCGCCAGTTGCGCGGGGGTCACGGCCGAAGCGCCAATGCGATTTCCCATGGTTGAGGGAGCATCCCGAAGCGCATCGACCAGCGCCGCATAAATTGCGTCGGATTGCCCGCTCCACATGATCTCGAAGACGGTAATCAGGTCATCGGCCGGCATGGTCTGCAGGCTGAAAGAAGTGTTAATCCCGAAGTTGCCACCGCCGCCGCCGCAGCACGCCCAAAATAAATCCGGGTTCTCAGTGGCGCTGAGCGTCAGGATTTGCCCTCCTGCGGTGACAATCTCGCTGCTCAACACCTGATCGCAACCGAGGCCGTAGCGGCGCATGTTGAAGCCAATTCCGCCGCCCAGCAAAAACCCGGCTGCGCCTACTCCGATGCATCGGCCGTGAGTGATGGTCGCATCGGCGGCCTGCAACGCGGAATACAGATCGACGTTGCGAATGCCGCCGCCGATCGTGACGATGCCGGTGGACGGCGCGAACTGAGCCTGATTGATAAGCGTCATATCGATCATCAGTCCGTGCGTAGTCGAAAACCCGGCATAGGAGTGACCGCCGGACCGCGTAATCAGCGGGATCTCGTTCCGCTGCGACCATAAAATTGCCTGCGCCACGTCGGTCGCGCTGGCGCATTTGGC
>JBEKLS010000005.1:0-58320 GCA_050010075.1 Binatus sp. (SeqCode)
GCGAGCAGCGGGATGTCGTCCTGGCGCTCGCGCAGCGCGGGCAGATTGATGTTGATGACGTTGATTCGGTAGAGCAGCTCCTCGCGGAAGCGGCCGGCCTTGACCTCGGCTTCGAGGTTTTTGTTGGTGGCGCACAGGACGCGCACGTCGAACGCCACCGGGTCGTTCGCGCCGAGCGGGTAGGCCTCGCGCTCCTGCAGCGCACGCAACAGCTTGACCTGCAGCGCCAGCGGCAGCTCGCCAATCTCGTCGAGCAGGATAGTGCCTTTGTCAGCGGCTTTAAGCAGACCCACCTTGTCCTGCCCGGCGCCAGTGAACGCGCCGCGTTTGTAGCCGAAGAGCTCGCTCTCGAGCAGGTTCTCGGGCAGCGCGCCGCAATTGATCGGCAGAAAGCGGTTGTTGGCGCGATCGGAGCTGAAATGAATCGCCCGCGCGACAAGTTCCTTGCCGGTGCCGGACTCGCCGGTAATCAACACGCTCGAATCGGTGCGCGCGACTTTTTCCATGACGCGGAAGGTGCTTTCGATAGCGTCGCTTTTGCCGATGATGCTCTCGAAGCGGTACTTCTCGCGCAGTTCCTGGCGCAGGAAGCGATTTTCGCGAAACAGCGCTTTGCCTTCGAGCGCATTGCGCATCACTTTCTTCAGATGATCGTTGGCAAACGGCTTGGTGATGTAGTCGTAAGCGCCACGATGCAGCGCCTCGACTGCCGACTCTACGCTGGCGTAGGCGGTGACGATGATGCCCATCACCTCGGGGTCGAGCTCGCGCATCTTGCGCAGGAGGTCGAGTCCGCTGCCGCCGCTGGTCAGGTTAAGGTCGAGAATCGCGAGATCGATTTTTTCTTTTTCGAAAATGTGCAGCGCCACTTCCGCCGCCGGCGCTTCCATCACCTCGTAGCCCTCGCTGCGCGCGAGCTGCACGATGATCGAGCGCATCAGTGGTTCGTCTTCGACGATCAGCAGCCGGTAAGGTCCGCGTTCCTGCGCTGTCCATGAAGCGTCGTTGTTCATTGGACTACGAGCTTCAGGAGGCGGCCATCTGTGCGGCTTGTTGCTGGCGTACGGCTTCCTCGGCGGCGCCGAGCGTGATGGTGACCGCGGTGCCGCGGCCGACTTCGCTGTCGACGCGGATCGTGCCCTGGTTGGACAGGATCATGCGCTGGCATAGCGAGAGTCCAAGGCCGACGCCGGCGCCGGCGGGTTTGGTGGTGAAAAATGGATCGAACACGCGCTCGAGATGTTCGCGCGGAATGCCGATGCCGTTGTCCACCACCTTGATAACCACGCGGCGCGATTTGTCGGCGCCCTGGCCGGCGCGCTGGTTCTCGGTGATCACCTTGATGACGGCGCCTTCGGCCGGCGACGCGTCGGCGGCGTTGAAGAGCAGGTTGAGCAGCACTTGCTGAATTTCGTTGTCGTCGGCGAACGCGAAGCGCAGATCGTGCGCAAGAATCGGTTCGACCCGGATGCCGCTGAAGCGCTTGTTGTAGGTGATGAGCCGCAGCGTCTCCGCGATGAGCCCGTTGACGTCGACCGCCTTCCGTTGTGCGGTCGTCGGCCGCGCAAAATTTACCAAATCCTTGAGCGTGCTCGAGATGCGCGTGATCTGCGACAGGATGGTGTGCATCGTCGTGCGCCGCTCGGGGTCCTTCTCGCCGGTGAGGATCGATTGAACGAGCGACGAGATCGACGCGAGCGGATTGTTCACTTCGTGCGCCACGCCCGCCGCGAAGGTGCCCGCCGCGGCCAGCCGCTCGGCCTTGAGCAGCGAGTCGAAAATCTCGCGCCGCTGCGTAACGTCGCGCAGGATCATCTGGATGAACTGTTTTTTGCCGTAGGTGATGAGCGCGGAGTTGACGTCGAAGAAAAACGGCCCGACCGGAAACTCCGACGTCTGCGCCGAGCCCTCGCGCAGCACCGTCTCGAGGCTGTCGATGACGCCCTGCCGCAGCTCGAGCGGCACCAGATCGGGGACGGGAGTTCCAATGATGTCCTTCTGTGCGTAGTCAATGTCATGGTCGCGCTCCATCTGATGGAGCTGCAGCGCAGCCGCATTCAGCCCGGTCACGATCCAGGTATGCGGCTCGATCTCGTACATCGGATCGGGCGCGTGGTCGATGGTGTTGCGATACTTTTCTTCTGACTCGCGCAGCAGGCGTTCGCGCGATTCGATGTAGAACTGCGAGACCATCAGGCGCCGCTCGTCGATCGCCGCGACCATCAGGTCGCGCGTTCGTTCCATCGCGGCGCCGGTCATCGTGGATTTGACGTGATTGAGAACGATTTGTTTGAGAGCGATATGGATGACGTTGAACTGGGACGGCTTGGCCCGCGCGAGCATTCCTTCCTGGCAATGCCGGCGAAGATAAACGTAAGTGCAAATGTCGTCGGGGTCGCGCAGATGATCAACGAAGCGGATCAGAGAGTTGACCATGTTGTCTTTGCGGCCTTCCTGGTCGAACTTCGAATGACCGTGGATGATGTAGGCGATCGATTCTCCCCACTGCTCGACGATGCCGTCGAAGTGCTTGTCGATCAGGTCAGCGGCCTCGGAACGAATCCGCAGACATTCGGGCGTACGGCTCCAGATGGTCTCGCCCCAAAGACGCGACAGTGACTGTTCTATCTCGGCGAGCTGCTGTCGTATCGCCTGTGTCTCCTCGGGAGTGCACTCAATGGGCGGGTCGTTTGTTTCACGATGAGTCTTCGTCTTTGACGGTCTGCAGCATCCACAGGCGAGCGATAGTTTCATAAGCGATCCAACCCGGCGGGGAGATTTATTCCTGATAACTCAACTGACGTATAACATTCGCAAAATAACCAATCTAGCGTGTACATCGAGGCAGCATCATGCCTGATTTTGCACCTCGCGAACCGTTTCGTCCAAGTCCTCGCGAGGCGCAAATCGTACAGCCCTCATCCCAATTGGTTTGCGGCGGGCGGGTAGCTTCCGAAAAGGCCGCATAATCGCGGGATATTTCCGATGGCATGGCTTTGGCAATTAGGTCCTCTACGAGAGGATACGAAAACCAATGCTTACCAATACTAGTCGCACGCCCAGCGTCACCGCCCACGGTAAGTTCCTTTCTCGTACAGGTCAAAAGTTCTTTTTCAAGGCGATGCGCCTTGCCGACGTTAGCGGCTCGCTCGATTTTGCGCAGAAGCTCAAGCTGAGGAAACGGCTCGACGATCTGCGCACTGCTCATACCACCGGCCTCGTGCTGACCGAGGCGCAGTCGCAGCCGTGCCTGGACATCGCGGCGCAGTCGGGGCTGGTTGCGATGATCGAGTTGCGAATCACGGCCGACGAACTCACGCAGCGTCGCGCATGGAAGTCCGTCGTCTCGCGCGTCGCCCATACGGCAAATATTTTCAGCCAGCATCCGGCGCTGGTCGGTTACATCCTCGACTGCGAGATTGGGCAGGACGCGCTGCGGGCGGGCGGACTCGAAAATATGCGGCGTCGCGTGCGCGGCCTCGTGAAGACAATCAAGGGACACGCACCTGCGGCGATGGTCGGAATAAAGGTGCGGCCGGAGACGCGCGCACTTTCAATTTTAGAAGAAGATTTTCTCTACGCAGAAATTCCTGCGCTCGAGCCGGTCCAAATTCGCGATTTCGTCGTTGCCCTTCACAACGTCGCGGAAGCGCGGCCGGTGGTGATTGAGTTCAGGGACGCCTCGCCGGGGCAGGACGAAGCGGTAGCAGTGGCGTTTGGCACGGGTGCGGCTGGCGTGGTTGCTCCGCCGGTTCCTGCTCCGGTGTCCAATGATTGGCTCGGCGTGCGCATGATGAAGGCGTCGGACCTGATGCCGTTCGTCACGCTTAACGGCACCTGCCCGCCGCGGCCCGCGAAGATGCCGATGGTGTCGGTGGTGATTTGCGCTTACAACGCCGAGCGCACGATGCGCCCGTGCCTCGAATCGCTGCGGCGCCTGGACTACCCGAATTTCGAGGTCGTCATCGTCGATGACGGCTCGCGCGACAAGACCGCCGACATCTCGATGGACTTTCCGGAGTTTCGCCTGATTCGCCAGCCCAACAAGGGCCTGAGCGTCGCGCGCAACGTCGGGATGCAGGCCGCGCGCGGTGAAATAATCGCTTACACCGACTCGGACTGCGTTGTCGATCCGCATTGGCTGACGCTGATGGTCCGTTCGATGGTCGAAAACAACTTCGACGGCTGCGGCGGACCGAACTACGCGCCGCATGAAGACGGCTGGATCGAAGCGAGCTGCGCCGCGTCGCCAGGCGCGCCGTGTCACGTGCTGGTCGCGGAAGATCGCGCCGAGCATCTGGCGGGCTGCAACATGGTCTTCCTGAAATCGGCGCTGGCAAAGATTGGCGGATTCGACGCGCAGTTTACGGCCGCGGGCGACGACGTTGATATCTGCTGGCGAATGCTCGAGGCGGGCTTCAAGCTGGGATTTTCGCCGGCCGCCTTCGTCTGGCATTTCCGCCGCAACACTATCAAGGCTTACTACGGACAGCAGCGCGGCTACGGGCGCGCCGAGGCGATGCTGTTTCCGAAATATCCCGAACGCTTCAACGTGATGGGCCAGATTGCGTGGCGCGGCACGATTCCTGGCCTCGCGCGCACGATTCCCGGCGGCGGCCGCAAACGCGTGCTGTGGAACGCGAGCGCGGGCGCGCAGTCGCTGTTCGATCCCGGCCTGACGCTGCTCAAAGTTCTGCCGCAGACGCTCGAGTGGACCGTGCTCTCGGCAGTAGCGCTGGTGGCGTCGGTCGTGCTCGGCGTGTCGCTGATTCCCGCGGCTGCGATGCTCGCACTCGGGCCGATTTGGGCGCTCTACTATGCGTGGCATGCGCCGCTCGACAAAGCTCACGACAGTTTTACCGCGCGACTTCTAATCGCGTATCTCGCTTTCACGGGGCCGATGGTGCGAACGATGACGCGCTACAAGACGCGGGCGAAAGCCCTGACCGGAATCGCGGGCGCCGATGGCGTACGCCAGCGGCCGACTATCAACTGGCTCAAGCGCACGGTGCGGCTGGACTACTGGAACAACGAGAGCATCACGCGCGACCGGCTGATGGACAAGATGCTGAAGCTGTTCACGCGCACCGGGCACGGCGCGGTGATCGACGCGGGCTGGAACGACTACGACCTCGAAGTGCGGCCGAATCCATGGACGCGAATCGAGCTGAAGACCGCCGACGAAGAGCATGAAGCGGGCAAAGTCACCAATCACGTGCTGGCGCGAATAAAGTTCACGCGGATTAGCACGATAGCTCTGGCGGCAGGCGTGGCGAGCGCCGCGGCCGTGGCAATCGCGGGACTGCCCGAGCTGGCGCTCGGCCTCGGCGCACTGACGATGGCCGGCGCAGTGTGTATTGCAGCCGAGATGGTCGAGGCAGCACGAGTCGCGCATCGCGCCACCGAAGAATGCGCTACCGAATTGAATCTCGCCCCGTTGGGCATCCTGATAAATCAGCCCGCAACCGCACAAGCAGCCGCCGCGCAAGAGCCGGCGCGCGCTCAGCTAGCCTCGCAAGAACGCATCGCCGAATAGTTTTTCAGAAAGTGGCGCGGGCCGCCGTGCCCGCGACGCCGCCAGTCGCTACTTCGGCTTGCCAAGTTGACGCAGGCGCGCCGCGATCCTGGCGGGTTCATGGGTGACGATTCGGATCGTCTTGCGGCGTGAGGTTTCGCCCCGAACGATCAATATCGCCGATCGCGGCACGCGCACTTCGCGGGCCAGACTCTCGATCAACTCGGCGTTGGCCTTGCCTCTTTCGGGTCTGGAGTTAACTGCCACGATTAGGCGTCCGCCGCTTGCGCCGACGACGCCGCCACGCGATGCGCCCGGCCGCGCGGAGATATCGATTATCACTTCGTCGATGGCGACGCGCATCCAGGGGATGTCTGACGCGGGCGGATTGCCACCCGCGCTCATGCGTAAGCGGGAATCAGCGCATGCACGACGCTCGGGATGACCACGCGCTGGATCAGCTGGATGAGGATAATCACGACCAGCGGCGAAAAATCGATACCGCCCATGACCACCGGCACATGCTCGCGGAACCAGTCGAAGACCGGCTCGGTGATCGAATAGATGAAGCGGACGATCGGGTTGTAAGGATTCGGCTCGATCCAGGTCATCAGCGCCGAAATGATCACGACATATAAGTAGAGGGTCAGCAGACCGTCGAGGGTCTGGGCGATGAAGACGATCAAGCTGGTCCAGGCGTACACGCGATGCGCTCTTCGCTAGTTGATTCCGCGGCCAAGTTCGCGCGAGCGATCGCTGGCGGCGTGCAGTGCGGCGGCCACGATATCAGAAAAACCGTGCTCAGCGAATCGGCGGAGCGCAGCTTCGGTGGTGCCGCCGGGCGAGGCGACGGTGCGGATCAAATCGGCGACCTCGCGCTTGGACTCGCGCATCAGGTGCTCAGCGCCGCGAATCGTCTTCAGCGCCATGCGCAGCGCCAGATCGCGCGGGATGCCCTCGCTTACCGCGGCGTCCGCCATCGCTTTGGCGAACAGGTAAACGTAGGCGGGGCCGCTGCCTGACAGCGCAGTGACGACGTCGAGCAGTTTCTCGTCCTTGAGCGCGACCGCGTCGCCGACCGCGCGGAAAATCCTGAGAGCGAAGGCCTCGTCGGCGGTCGACGCACCTCGCGCACGCACCATCGCGGCCATCCCGTGGCCCACCATGGCGGGCGCATTCGGCATCACGCGGATCACTCGCGCGCGCTTGCCGAGGCCGCGGGTCAGACGCGCGATCGTCACGCCGGCGGCAATTGAAATGAACAGCTTTCCGCTGCCCGCACTCTTTTTGGATGGTTTCGCCAATTCAGCGGCAAGCTCCGCCATCACGGCGTCGATAGTTTGCGGCTTGACGGCAAGGAGCACGGCGCCGGCCTCGCGGATGACTTCGAGGTTGTCGGCGGTCGTCGCGACCTTGAGCGCGCGTGCGAGTTTGCGCCGGCGTTCCGGCGCGACGTCGGACACGATGATATCGGCAGGCTTGAAAATCTTGCGCTGGATGAGCCCGTGGGCGAGCGCCTCGGCCATGTTACCGCCGCCGATGAACCCCAGTTTCTTCATTTGATCCGTTCGCCGAACACCGCGCGTCCGATCCGCACGATCGTCGCACCTTCTTCGATCGCAATTTCGAAGTCGTCGGTCATACCCATCGAGAGTTCGCTTAGCGCATAGCCAGATTGCATCGCAAGGCGATCGCGCAGCTCGCGCAGCCGCGCGAAGTACGGACGGCTGTCCTCGGCGCGGACCGCGGGCGGCGGAATCGTCATCAGGCCGTCGATTTCTATTTTTCCGCGAACCGCGTCGAGGATGGCGGCGACTCCGTCCGGCGCGACTCCGCTCTTGCTCGCCTCGGCGCCGAGATTCACTTCGATGAGCGCGTGCACATGCGGCGACGGCTGCGCGCGCGCCAGCGCCTCGGCGACGCGGACGGAATCGACACCGTGAATGAGCGCGAAGGCGCTCGCGGCAACTTTTGCCTTGTTGGTTTGCAGATGGCCGATCAGATGCCAACGGATTTCGGTCAGGTCGTCCAGCTCCGTGCGCTTGGCGATCGCCTCCTGCACGTAGTTCTCGCCGAAGTCGAGCGCGCCCGCATGCGCCGCAGCGCGAATCGCTTCGCTCGGCTGCGTCTTGCTGGCGAGCAGGAGGCGAATCGAGGCGACGTCGCGGTGCGCGCGATGAGCAGCCGCTCCGATCCGCGCGCGGAGGATCGTGAGGCGCTCCTTAATTGCGTGGTCAATCGGCATTTTGCCTGGCGGGCGCGACGCCATATCGCGCGAGCGCGGCGACGACACTATGCGTCGGCAGGCCCATCACGTTGTCGCGCGATCCCTCGACGTGCGAGATGAATCCGCCGCCGATGCCCTGGATTCCGTAAGCGCCCGCCTTGTCGAACGGCTCGCCGGTGGCGATGTAGTCGCTAATTTCAGCGTCGGTGAGTTTGCGAAACGTGACGCGGCTTTCGACCGGCGCGCTCTCGACGATTTTTCCGGCGCGCGCCAAGGCAAAGGCGGTCACGACCGTATGAGTGCGCGAGGAGAGCATCGCGAGCATCCGGCGCGCGTCGGCGGCGTCGGCGGGTTTTTCCAGAATCTGATTCTCGCACACGACTATAGTGTCGGCGCCTATGACGATCGCTTCCGGGATGCGCGATGAAACCGCGCTAGCCTTTTCGCGCGCCATTCTTAAAGCGTAGTCGCGCGCCGGCTCGCCCGCGACGTGTCCCTCAGGCACGTGGCTTTCGATTGGCTCGAACTTGATCCCCGCATTGCCTAACAGTTGACGGCGCCGCGGCGACGCGGAGGCAAGAATTACTTTGATTGAATCGCGCACTCTGGCTCCGACTGATGTCAGACGCCGCGACCGCCCGCAAGTCTCTCGCGAGACGGCACCCAATTGAAGCCGCTCCGGCCATGCGCTAACCAAGATCAGATGAAGATGAAGTGGTGGCGCGGCGGCGGCTTGATGATTCTATGCGGGGCGATGCTCGCGGGATGCGCGTCGGCGCAAACTCCGCCAACGGTGCCTACGGCACAATACACGCCGGCGCCGCTGACCGCCGTTCCGGTAGCTGCGCCCAACGAGCCGCCGACGGATGGGCAGACGGCGTTTCTCGACGGCTATCGCGCTTACCAGAACCACGATGATGCGCGCGCGATCGAGCGTCTCAAATTTGCGGCTGATAATTTTCCTGCGCTCGGCGACTACGCGCTGTTTTACCTTGCACTGGCGCAGCACGACCTGGGCGATCTGAACGGCTCGGCGGCGACCCTCGAGCGCCTCGTCCAGACCTATCCGGACAGCGTGATGGTCGATCGCGGCGGGCTGATGCTGGCGGACAGCCTGCTGAAGCTCGGACGCAACGCCGAGGCGTCGGACGTCGCGTCGCGGCTGATCGCGCGCGGTCCCGAAGCGTCGATAGAGCAGGGTGCTCGTCTCGACGAAGCGCGCGCGCTGAACGCGCTCGGCAATCCGAAGGCCGCCTATGCGCAGTTGATGGAGCTGCGCGATAAGTATCCGCATTCCGACGCCGATGCTGAAGCGCGATCGCTGGTCAATTCGATCCTCGCGTCGAACCCCGCAGTCGCCGAGACCGACTCGCTCGCGTACCATCGAGCCGAATCCGAGTTGCTGCTGCGCGAAGGCGCGCTGTCCGAGGCCGAGGAGCAGGCCAACGCGGGACTCGCGATGAACCCCGAGCCTGTAGTGCGCGCGGAACTGGTTTGGGTGACGGCGCGAGCGCTGAAGCCGGAGCCCGAGCGCGCCAAGAGCGCAATCTTCGAGTACTTGCGAATCGCGCCGCGCGGGCCCGACGCGCCAGCGGCGCTCGAAGCGTTGGCGCTCAGCTACTGGCATGACGATCAGGACGATCAAGCGCGCGCGACGTTCAATCGGCTGGTTGCGAATTTCCCCGCGAGCGAGCGCGCGCCAGGTGCGATGCTGCGTGTCGGCAGAATTTTCGAAGAGCTGCACCAGCTCGATTCGGCGCGCGCGCAATATCGGCGGCTGGTCGCGCGCTATCCCGGCAGTGACGCTGCGCAAGATGCGCGATTTCGTATTCCGTGGACGCTGTACCTGGCGCGCAGTTATGCGCAGGCGGCGCCGGGATTTCAAAGCGCCGTTGCTCACGCGAAGGACGTAACCGACCGCGATATGTGCGAGTACTGGCGCGCGCGCGCGTTGGAAAAGGCGGGCGACGCGAGCGGTGCGCATGCGATTTTCGAAAGCCTCGCGATCAGCACCGACTCCAACTACTATCCCGAGCTTGCGAGCCGTCGCGTCGCCGCCGCTCGGGCCGATCTTCCCGCCGCGTCGGCGCCGAATCCTCAATCCAATGGAGTGCCCGCCGTCAGCGGTGTCGCCGAGTATCACATGGCGCGGCTGCAAACGCTGCGCGCGCTGGGGCTCAAGGAGTTCGAGCCCGGTGAGTTGAAGGCGCTCGCGGAATACGCCGCGGGCACAACCGAGCTGCGGCGTTTCGTGCTCGCGGGTTTCGCGAGCGCCGACGCGTGGTACGACGCGATCGTCGCTGCCACGCGTATGGAAAAATATGGGCAGCTGAGCCATGACGTCGCCGAGCGGGTGCGCTATCCGCGCGCGTACTGGGATCTTTTTTCGTCGGCGTCGATGCGGCTTGGGCTCGATCCTTATCTGGTGCTCGCATTGTCGCGGCAGGAGAGCCTGTTCAATCCGAAGGCGACGTCGAGTTCGAACGCGCGTGGCCTGATGCAGTTGATTCCGTCGACGGCGCGAAAGATGGCGTCGCAGAACGGCATCGATCCCGAGGCGATTGCGCTTTACGATCCGTCGGTCAACGTCGAGCTGGGGACTGCGTATCTGAAAAATCTGTTCGAGATGTTCAACGGCAACGCGTTTCGCGCGGTCGCAGCGTACAACGCGGGCGAGAACGCGGTGTCGAAATGGGTCGCGCAATATCCGGGCGCCGACGACGAATGGGTCGAAAATATCGCGTACAAAGAGACTCGCGACTACGTCAAGAAAGTGATCGGCGGGCGGCGCGAGTACCTGCTTTTGTACCAGCCGAATCCGTAGCGCGCGCGCTTGACAGTTCGCGCCGCATCTCTACACACTCCGGTTGGGAAGCTCGGGGTTTCTGGTGGCATCGCGCGAATTCAAGGCAATTTTTTTCGATCTCGACGGCACGCTAGTCGATATCCACGGGCCGTTGTATATCGCAGCGAAGAGCGCGCTCGACGAGCTCGGACACGATCCGCCGCTGACGCATGAGCGATTTCGCGAGGCGCTTTCCGCCGACGACGTGTGGCTCGGCGTGCCCGAGCATCTGCGGCCCGAATACGCGAAGCTCGCGTACGCGTATTTTCTCGCGGAAATCGACAAGACCGAGCGGCTCGAGGTGCTGCCGCATGTGCAGGACACGCTGGCGGAGCTGAAGCGGCGCGGCTATGCGACGGGCGTCGTCACCAGCAGGCCGGGCGACTCGCAGCGGCTGGTCGAGAAGCTCGCGATGGTCGGGCTCGCGTCGTACCTCGACCAGGTCGTGACGCAGAGCACAACTTCGCTGCGCGCGCTCGACAAGACCGAGAGCCTCAAGCAGACCGCGCTGAAAGCTGCGGTCCTGCCGCACGCATGCATGTACGTCGGCGACGAGCCGCGCGACATCATGGCGGCGACTGGCGCAGGCTTCGGCGCGTCGGTTGCGGTCGCGACGGGAGCGGCGTCGCTCAAATATCTGCAGACGCACCCGCAGTTCAAAGCCGACTACGTGATCAGCTCGATGGCGGAGCTGATCGAGCTCATCGACAGTATGAAAGCGGAGCGGACCGGGTAGCGGTGGCGCGCTTCGAGGAATATCGCGAGCCGCCGCGCGCGCTCGAAGGGCTCAACGTCGTCGAGCTGCCATGCCTCGACACGATGGCGTTCATGGCGGCGGCGATGGCGGCGAAGTCGTTCGCGGATTTCGGCGCAGAGGTCGTCAAGGTCGAGCCGCCGCGGACGGGATCGAAGGAGCGCGCGCTGGGACCGTTTCGCGATGAGATGCCGGACCCGGAAACCGGCGGGCTGCATCTTTATCTCAACACCAACAAGCTGGGCGTCACGATCGATCTGGAAAGTCCGCGCGGACGCGATCTTCTGTTCGAGTTGCTCGCGTCGGCGGATATTGTTTTCAATCCGAATCGTCCCGAGATGAACGAGAAGCTCGGGATCGACTGGCGCACGCTGACCGCGCGATTTCCGAAACTGATCGTCGTCTCGATCACTTTTTTCGGCGCCGAGTCTGCCTACCGGAACCTGCGCGGCGGCGACCTCGTCGCGACGCATATGAGCGGCGTCGGCTACGAAACGCCGTGGCATCAGGTGACCGATGCCAAAACGCAGCCGCCGCTCAAGCTTGGCGGCAGGCAATCTGACTATTTGACTGGCTATACAGCGGCGGCGGCCGCGATGTGCGCACTGTATAGTCGAAAGAGTAATGACGCGGGGCAGCATGTCGACGTCGGGCAGTGGCCTTCGATGATCAGCATGGTGCGTCCGAATATCGGATTTTACTCCCATGAAGCGCGCGATGCCGCCTCGTTTCAGCGGCTCCTGACCCGTCTGAAGATGAACGCGCAGTGGGTTTATCCGTGCAAGGACGGGTGGGTGAGCTTCAACGCCGGCACCGATCGCTTCTGGCGCGGCGCCAAGAAGGCGCTCGGCCATCCGGACTGGATGGATACTGAGTTATTCGACACAGTATTGGGGCGCGCTGCGAACATCGACGCGATCGAGGCCGGAGTAGTCGACTGGCTATCTACGCAAACGCGAGCCGAAGCGTTCGAGAAGGCGCAGGCCGAGCACGTGCCATGCTTTCCGGTGCATTCGCCGGCAGAAGTCGCTGGCAATGAGCAGTACAAAGCGCGCAAGTTTTTCGTCGACGTGGACCATCCGGCGGCGCGGGAAGTGCGGATGCCGGGGGCGCCGTGCAAGTTCTCGCGCACGCCGTGGCGAGTCGCGCGCGGCGCGCCGCGGCTGGGCGAGCACAATCAAAAAGTCTTTGAAAAGCGGACGGCAGCGCGGGAAAGTCGGAACGGAGACGTTCAGCGCGGGCCGAAGCCGCTGTCGGGAATCCGGATTGCGGATTTTGGCTGGATCTTCGCCGTTCCTCATGCGACGGCCTGGCTGGGGGCTCTGGGAGCCGACGTCATTAGAATCGAGTCGATGGTTGCGCCTGACCTGGTGCGATTTCTGACCGGCACCGACGGCATGATTGGCGCGAATCGCAGTGGAGTTTTTCACGCGATCAATACTTCGCGCCGCAGTCTCGTGCTGAATCTCGCAACGCCAGAGGCGCAGGAAATCGCGCGCAATGTTATCCGGCAGAGCGATTTCGTGACCGAGAATTACACCGTCGGCAACATGGCGAAGTACAATCTCGGCTACGACGACCTGGTGAAAATCAAACCCGACCTCATCATGCTGAGCGGCACTCCGCTGGGGCAGGACGGTCCCTTCGCGCAGACCGTGGGTTTCGGGCCGACGACGCAGGCCTTTGCCGGGCTGTGCCATATCACAGGCTATCCCGACTCGTTTCCATGCGGAATCGGCGGCACGTGGCCCGACTTCGCAGTCGGCACGGGCATGGTGTTTTTCCTGCTCGCGGCGCTGCATCATCGGGACCGGACGGGGCACGGGCAATACCTGGATTTGTCGATGGCCGAGATGGTGACGACGATGATGCCGGAAGCGATGATGGATTTTCTGATGAACGGGTGCGACCGCAGCCCGATCGGAAATCGCGACGAGTCGATGGCGCCGCATGGCGTGTTCCCGGCGGCGGGCGAAGACAAGTGGATCGCGATTGCGATCGCCAGCGACGACGAGTTTGCGCAACTGTGCGAGGCGCTGGGCGCGCCGGGGCTCGCGTCGAATGCGAAGTTTGCGCGGCTGCTGGCGCGCCTCGATAACGTCGAGGAGCTCGAGCGGGAAATCGCAGCGCGCACGCGCGTACATCAGCGGGATGAACTGGTGACGAAACTTCGCGCGCGCGGACTCGCGGCGGGACCGATCTACAGCACGCCGGAGCTGATGAAGGATCCGGTGTTCGCGGAATCGAGCATGCTGGTGAATCTGAAGCATGGCGAAGTCGGCGATCGCGTGGTGCCCGGGCTGCCAGTGCGGTTCAGCGATATCGATCTCGAGTATCGCGGCGCGCCGATGATCGGGGAGCATACGGAGCAACTCATGAGCGAGCTGCTTGGGTATAGTGCTGAGGAAGTTGAGCGGCTCAGGCAGGCCAAGGTGCTGATCTAAATCATCTGCGCGGTGGGCGGCATCGACACCGTCGCGGGGGGTTGACCCCTGCCCCCAGTGTTAAGACGCGAAATCCCGCAGCGGGTTTTCGCGAGGCTGGTTTGAATAAGATGGACGAAGCTCTTACTCATAGCGGAAACGCTCGACCGGGCGCGTTGGGAGTTTGGATTCAGGCTGTTCGGGCGCCTTCGCTCAGCGCGGCCGCGATTCCGGTGCTGCTCGGAGTTGCGGTTGCGGCGCGGGCGGGATTTTTTTCGCTGGGGCGGATGATCCTTGCACTGATTGGCGCGATGGCAATCCAGGCCGGCACCAATCTGATCAACGACTACTACGATTTTCGAAGCGGGGCGGACAGCGAGCAATCACTCGGGCCCAGCATGGTGATCCAGCGCGGACTGCTCAGCGCCGAGCAGGTGTGGCGCGGCGGAATCGTTGCGTTCGCGCTTGGCGCGGCGATGGGGTTGGTGCTCGTTTACCTGTGCGGGTGGCCGATTCTCGCGATCGGAATTCCCAGCGTCGCGGCCGGGTACTTTTACACGGCGAGTCCGGTGTCGCTCGCCTACGTGGCGCTCGGCGAAGTGACGGTGTTTCTTTTCATGGGCCCGGCAATCGTGATGGGCGCGTACTTCGTCATGGCGCTGCATTTTTCTGCGGCCGCATTGTGGGCGTCGATACCGCTGGGATTCCTGGTTGCGGGAATTCTGCACGCCAACAATATTCGCGATATCGAGAGCGACACCCGCCACGGCAAGCGGACGCTGGCGACGATTCTCGGGCGCACCGGCGCCAATTATGAACTAATCGCGCTGGATGTTGCGGCATACGCGACCACGATCGTAGCGGTGCTCTCGCATGCGATGCCGTGGATCGCGCTGGTGGTGTTTATCACGGAGCCGCGCGCGCTCGATCAGGTGCGAATTGTCACGCGCGAGAATGAGCCGAAGAAGTTGAATCTCGGATTGTTTCGCTCGATCCAACTCCACATGGAATTCGGATTGCTGATGATCGCCGCGTTTCTCGTTGCCGCGTTTTTCGGATGGTAACAGCGCGCAACCGGAATCGGGCTATCTGAAGTTTTCTTTCATCGCGTCGTAACTCTTTAGATCGTCGATCGTTCGGAAGCTGCCGGTGTGGACGTAGCCGAATACTGGTTTTGCGTCGGCCACCATCGGGGCGAAGAGGCCGGGCATCAGGCTCCATGGGGTTTTCGGCGGCATCAAATCCAGGACTGCCGGCTCCGCTACTATCACCCCGCAATACATCATCGAGGTCAGCGTCGTCGCGACAGCGTCATCGAGCGTCGGCGGATAGTCGTCGTATTTGAGCGGATCGCGGCGTGCCAACAGGCGCATGCGGCGCAGCTTTTGGGTATCGTCGATTTCGAGGCGGCTGTAGTAGTCGAGATTTGCAGGATGATAGAGCGCGACGGTGGCGAGGGCGTTGCGCTGCCGATGGAACGCGATCATCGCGTTCAGATCGAGGTCGAGAATCGTGTCGCTGTTGGCGATCACGAAGGTGTCGTCGCCGAGAAAATCGCGCAGGCCGTTTAGCGGTCCGCCGGTGCCCAGCAACACCGGTTCGGGCGCGTAGGTGATGTGCACGCCCAGGGCAGAGCCGTCGCCGAGGCCTTGCTGAATGATTTGCGCCAGATGATGAAGATTGATCGCGACGTCGGTGATGCCGGCACGTTGGAGCATCGCGAGCGGATAGTGGATCAGCGGCCGGCCGCCGAGCTCGAGCATCGGCTTCGGCGTCACCTCGGTCAGCGGGCGCAGCCGCTCGCCCATCCCGGCCGCCAGTACCAGCGCCTTCATGGAATCAGCGCCGCGTGCAGTTTGGGAAAGTCGTCACGCATCCCGTCCAGCATCCGGCGCGCCTGCGCGAGTACGTGTGGAATGTAGGGACGATAGCCGGTCTTGCCGTTGCGCTCGAACATTTCGAAGCGTCCGATCATTTTGAGCGCGTGCTGCAAGACGCAAAGGTGATAGCTGGCGGTGAATTCCGCGGGGTCGAGTTGCGGCGCGCCGCGGCGGGCAAGGCCGGCGCAGTAGAAGTCGAGGATGCGGCGCTCGATCTCCGGCGTGATCACTTCATCGGTGTCGCGCGTCGTCAGCAGTACGGCGAGATCCTGTGCCGCCGGCGCCATCAGCGCGTCCTGAAAATCTATGATGCGGATTCGCGGGCCGTCCTGGATGAACAGGTTTTCGCGGTGGTAGTCGCGATGGGAGAACACTCGCGGGAAGTGATCGAGTCGCGCGGCGAGTGCGGCGACCTCGGGCGCGATCGATGCCGCGTCGGCTCCGGGAGCCACTGCGGCGAGACCTACTTCGTTAAACTCCTTGAGCTCCCATTCGAACAGCCGGCCACTGTATAGAATCCGGCTCGCGACGCATCGATCGTCGATTCGCGCGGTGCCGTTAACGTGGAGGCGGAGCAATTCTTCGGCGGCGAGGCGGAACAAGTCGGCAGTGTCGGCGCCGGGCCGGCGGACAGCCTCGAGCAGCGAGAGTTCGCCGACGTCTTCTACGAGCATCGCGCGCCGGGCCGGGTCGGCGTCGTAGAGCGCGGGCACGGGCGCGCCGATTGATTCGAGGAAGCGGTGCACATTGATCCACGGCGGCTCGGAAATCGGTGACGGCAGAAGGTTGAGGACGCGGACGTAGCGGGGCAGGTCGTCAGGGCCGAGATCGACGAGGATGGCGGTGCGGGGGGCGGTGGAGGGTTCGTGGTGCGGTGCGATGGCGACGCGCCAGAAGCGGCGGGTCGACAGATCGCCGCGCAAGGCGGCGATCTGCGCGACCTGCGCGCGCGGCCATCGCTGCGCGATGGCCTGCGTCGCCCAGGCATGGAACGCGCCGCTGTCATCCATCGGAGATGGATTCTAGCGGCGCGAGTACGCTGGCGCGAGCGCGCTTTGCGCGTCGCGCAAGAGAAAACCGGCGCGGCCATCGCTGGCCGCGCCGGTCTTTCCTCCCTGACTAGTCGCGCGCAAGGCGCGCGACGTCGTTCATGCAATCACGCCAGCCTCAGTCGCCCCCTACTGCATGTCCGCCCTCGGCTGCACGTGCCATCTGGTCGAAAGTGAACCAGCTGCGATCGACCGAACCCATGTTGATGAACCATGAATCGCGCGACGGTGAGTCCTGCGATGGATGATAGCAGACGGTGCTGAAGCCGCTCTGTACGTTGATGGTCGAAGAGCCGACTTGGAATTCGCGCTTGAACGGATAGATCGCGATCCGCGCGTCGGGCTCGGCGCGGTCCGCGTAGTGCATCCACGAGGTGTAGTTGTTGAACAACTCACCGCCGCGATCGTACATGTCATTCGCCATCACGAAGTCCGCTTCCGAATCGATGTACAGGACTTCGTGATCGTATAGCGAGTTGAAGCGGCCCGCCCGCGGACGGCCCTCAATAATGAAATAGTGCCGCAGTTCCCAATTGTCTGGACAATGGCTCGCCCCACCGTCGGTTGGGCATCGAACGTCGGGCACCTTTGAGACGTTGATTGCGCCGAGCATCGTCTTCTCGCCCAGCAACTTCCAGTCGTAGTTCTCGTTCTTGCCGCTGAAGCCTTCGTAGTGATTCGGGTCGTATGCCTGCGGTCCGCTGGCCGTATCGAGAATGGCGTAGTTCAGGCGCCGGACGCGGCGAGCGCCGGGAGTCCAGGTCCAGGCGGCATCCTGGACATTGGGATCGGCGTATCGGAACTTGATAAGTCCGGTACCACGGTCAGACTGAGGCGCGAGCACCGGGTAGAGGAGTCCGAGAAAGTAGCGGCCGGTAGCTTTGAAGTCGGGATCGACCGGCATCGGATCGACTTCGGTGCGGCCAACTTCGTTGTAGCCGGCGTAGTGGCCGACTTCGATATCAGTGATTTCGCGGAAAGGCGCGTTCTTGCCCCAGTAGGCGCTGTCGCAGTCGAACCAGCGCAGATCGTATTCATCGCTGGAGATCGGCCGGAACGCAACGTTCCACATCACCTTGGTGCCGGCATCGGGATCGTTGGCGTCGACGATTGGGAACGGCTCACCGGCAACGTAACCGATCAGGCTGCGATGGTCGGGCGTCAGCCGGACCTGGCTCGAGTACTTTTCGGTCGCATCCTTGTACGGCGGCGGCCAGTCGATGCGCTCGGTCGGGACCACCTTGATGGTCATCCCATGCAGCACGCGCAGGTACTGTCCGGGAGAGACGAGGTTTTGCACCTTGGACGCATTGTCGGGTGTGATGAAGTCGCCCGGCTGGACCTGGGCGGAAGCGGGCGCGATGCAAATCCCCAGCACCAGCAGCGACGCGGTCAGAATACTGAGCCACCAGCTTTTCAGTTCGATTGCGCGATTCATGCTCGACTCCTGTTTCGGCGATGACTGGCCGAGGTCTGGAATTAGGGCCGCAACAATCTCTCGATGCTCTAATTTGCTCATTAGTCTTTCGACTTTGAATCGTCAATAGAAATAATGAGGCGAACCTGTGAGATGTAAGGTATTCCCATTTTAATTGATAAATTTTGCCATACAGCGCGGCTATGACTTTCTGCGAGGTACAAGTCATCGAGAGCTTACGCAAAGAATTCAGACTGTTCAGACGTCTACCGCTAATGTCGCTCGCGCTGAATGCAGACACTTACGACGCTTGGGCGACGCAAACCTTTCCAACAGACCCGCTCATCGGGTATTCATATGAAGATAAGACGCGCTTGTGGGGCGGTTCGAGAATGACAACCTGGTATCCAGTGGCTGTGACCGTGCTCGTTGCCGGCTTGATCGTCGGCATCATGTGCACGCTCAACATGCTGATCGGCCCCAAGCGGCCCAGCGCGATCAAGAGCGAAGCGTTTGAATGTGGCAACCCGCCGAGCGGATCGGCGTGGGGGCGGTTTTCCGTGCGCTTCTACCTGACGGCGATCCTGTTTCTGATTTTCGACGTCGAAGTGATTTTTCTGTATCCGTGGGCGGTCGAGTTGCGGTACCTGGGGATGTTCGGCTTCGTCGAGGCGCTAATCTTCATCGCAATCCTGTTCGTCGGGTTGCTGTACGCATGGCAGCGCGGCGCGCTCGACTGGGACTAGCGGCGATCGATGTTAATCGAAAAACTGACCACGCGTTTTGGCGGTGAGATCCTCAGCGCGCAAAATGAACGTGACGAAGAGACAATCACGATCGAGCGCGATCGCGCGTACGATTTGTTCAGGGCACTGCGCGACGAGCCTGACTTCGAATTTAATTTTCTCACTGACCTGACCGCGGTTGACTGGCTCGAGCGCAAGCCGCGCTTCGACGTCGTCTATCAACTGAACTCGCTCACGCGCGGGCATCGCCTCCGCGTCAAGATTGCCGTGGACGGTCCCGAGCCCTGGGTGCATAGCGTGGTCGGAGTATGGGGCGCGGCGGACTGGCTCGAGCGCGAATGCTTCGACATGTTCGGCGTCAACTTCAAGGGCCATCCGGATTTGCGGCGCATCCTGATGTACGATTCGTTCGAGGGGTATCCGCTGCGCAAGGACTACCTTTACAACAAGCGCCAACCGATCGTCGCGGAGATCGACCCGGTCGTGAATCCGATTCGCTCCTCGCGCTGACGGCACGACGCGATAAAAGCCATGTCATTACCGTCGCGCTGGAAAAACAAGATCGTGCCGTCGGATCCGTCCGACGAGATCATGGAACTGCAGATGGGGCCGTCGCATCCCGCGTCGCATGGCACTATCAAGTTCAACCTCAAGCTCGACGGCGAGCGCATCGTCGACTGCGACGTCGAGGTCGGCTTCCTGCATCGCGGCTTCGAGAAGATGTGCGAGCAGGGGACATGGACGCAATGCTTCCCCTACACTGACCGGCTGAATTACGCGTCGCCTTGCATCAACAACGTCGGCTTCGCGCTGGCGGTCGAGCGCCTGCTCGGCATCGACACGACCGAGCGATGCAAGTACGTGCGCCTGATCATGAGCGAAGTGGCGCGTATCGCCGACCACCTGACCTGCCTAGGAATGGCGTCGAGCGAAGTTGGCGCGACGACCGTTGCGTTCTACATGCTCGAGGCCCGCGAGTTTCTGTACGACCTGATCGAGTCGGTCACCGGCGCGCGCCTGACCGTGACGTGGTGCCGCGTCGGCGGTATGACGCATGACCTGCCCGCGGACTTCGCCGATCGAATGAAGGCGTCCTTCACGCGGCTCGACGAGGTGCTCACCGACTGCGACAAGCTGCTCTCGCGCAACCGCGTGTTCATCGACCGTATGGCGGGAGTCGGCAAGTTGTCGAAGGAAGAGGCGATCTCGTACGGGCTGACGGGCCCGCTGCTGCGCGCGGTTGGCGTGTCCTACGACGTGCGCAAGGCGCATCCGTACCTGGTGTACGACAGGATGGAGTTCGAGGTGCCGGTGGGCGATCGCGGCGACAACTACGATCGTTTCAACGTGCGGTTCCAGGAGATGTACCAATCCAAGCGCATCATCGAGCAGGCGCTCGCGGCGCTACCCGAGGGCCCGGTCACGATCACCGATCCCAAGGTCGTGCTGCCCGACAAAGAGAAAGTGTACAACTCGATCGAAGGGCTGATGAACCACTTCAAGCTGATCATGGAGGGCATCCACGTTCCCGCCGGCGAGGTTTACCAGGCGGTCGAGGGCGCCAACGGCGAGTTGGGATTTTACATCGTGAGCGACGGCAGCGGACGGCCATATCGCGTGCGAGTGCGGCCGCCGTGCTTCCTCGGGATGGGCGTGCTCAACAAGATGCTGATAGGGCGCATGATCCCGGACATCATCACGACCTTCGGGATGATCAACATGATCGGCGGCGAGTGCGACCGCTAGATCGTTTCGTCAGCGGCGCGTCATCTGCTCGCCGCCAATTCTGAAAGTCTTCCTGACCAGAGTCGTCGAATCGAAAAGTAGAAATGGCGTCGGCATCGTGTCCGGCGGGCGCGGCTTGATTGCGAAGCCTGCCGTTTGCGGCAATCCGGCGGTCTGATCGACGACCGTCACGACGAACGGCGCTGGCGTCGTGAGCTTGAGTTCGAGATCGAGTCCCGCTGCCGGGACATGCCAGTCCCACCCGGTCCATCCGTCGCTGGTGAAATTGCCCGGCGACGTGCCGTCGATTGACGCGCGCAGAACGGCCACGCCCACCGGCACCGTCATCCACATGATCGAAGCTCCGCGCGCCGACGCGATATGCATCTTAACGGTGCGCGTGCCGGCGGCCGAGGTCGAGTCGTCGAGGACCTTGAGTTGCGGCGGCGGCGCGTCGATGAGCGGCGCGTCGCCCTCGGTCGTGCGGCCGCGGTTGAGAAATGCAAAGTCGCTGTAGCGCGAGATGCCGGCGACGCTCTCGGTCGGCGTGTCCGTGGTCGTAAGTCCGCTCAGCCGCGACATCCATCCGCCGCGCACGTGATGCTGGAAAAATTGCGAGGTGAAATAATCGGGCCGTGAATCCAGGCTCACCCATCGCGCACGCCCAACGTCCGTGTCGAGAAAATAAAAGATGCTGTCGGGATGCGGCTTCGACGCGTTGAAGCTGCTGGCCACGTTGCCGATCACGAACATGACGATCGCGAACACTGCGATAGAGGCCGGCATGATCGAGCGCCGTCCCGCGCTCAGGAAATCGATATAGGGGATGAACCAGCCGAAGAGAAAGCCGCCAGCCAAGCCGGCATACACGAACAAAAGCATGGTGCCATTCGTGCTCCCGGCGAATGACGGCGCCAATGCGACGATAGCCGGCGCCAGCGCCACTATCGCCAGGATCGCGCGGCGAATGGCGACTCGACCGTCGGTCGCTGCGTCCGCGCCGAAGTAAAGCGCGACCGTCGCCAACAACAGCGGCGCCAGGAAAGGATGACTGCCGCTCGGCATTGCGATGCTTATTCCGAGCGTCATGACCGTCCATGCCAGCAGCGCGCCCGCGCCGAGATCCTGCAGGCGAATCGAGCGACTGATCAGCTCGTACGCCGCCCACAACGTGGCGAACACCAGGGCGATCGCGCCGACCGAATTGTAAAAGCCGCCGTAGGTCGTGCCGACCGGCAACATCCGCCAGCCCGCCAGCGTCGCGCATACATGCCACGCGAAGCGCGCTTCGAAGACCGAGACTCCGAGTGCAATTGCGTAGATCGCAAATCCGGCGGCGACGCCTCGAACGCTGAATCGCGCGTCCCGGATACCGATCAAGATTATGCCGAGCACCATGAGCGGCACGAGGAAGCCGAGCAGGATCGGCAGCCATAATCGATCGCGGACGGAATAAGCCGCGCCCTGGGTCGGGAGAGCGTTCAGGTCGATCGTCCCGAATCGTTGGGCCATCGATAGCGCGCGCATCCCCTGGTCCTGCAGCGAGCGCGGATCGAGCAAGCCGGCGTTGTCGAGTTGGGTCTGATAGCGGGTAATGCCGCGCAAAACGCCGAAGGTCATCCCGTCCAGGCCGGCGCCGAGAAAAATATCTAGGTCGGTCTCGCCTGGAGGCGGAGGAAACAGCAACGGCAACAGCGACGTCCGGCGCGGATATGGCCCGGCGGCCGCGAGCCGATCGATCAGCCACCAATCCTGCGCGGGGGGTTGATACATCGTGGACGGGCCCGCGTCGCCGCGCATCGCGAAGTTCAGCACGACCTTGATGTTGTGGAGGGCAGGGTAAGTCTCGACGAAACCCTTCGCGCCCAGCCGTCCCAGCTCCTCGCCGTCGGTGAACAGAATAATCAGATCGTTGCGCAGCGCGGGGCCGGCCTTGAGCGCGCGCATCGTCTCGAGGATTGCCGCGACAGACGCCGCGTTATCGCCAGCGCCGGGACCACTTGGCACCGAGTCGTAGTGCGCGACTATCAGCACAGCGCCGGCCGGGCTGGTGCCGGCGACTTTTGCGACGATGTTGTTCGCTACGGCCCACTTGTCCGGCCCGAACGGAGTATTTCGCGCGACGGTCACGGTCTGGACTTCAGGATTCGCGCCCAGTTCCCGCAGCCGGCCGACGAGGTACTCGCGCACGCGATCATTTTCGGCGGAGCCGATCGGATGCGGCTTTTGCGCGATCGCTTGCACGTCGCGCATCGCGCGCGCAGCCGAGAATTCCGTCGCTGGCGCGTTGACGTCCAGAGCGTCAGGCGGCTCGATACTGCGGATGGCCACGAGGCCGACGAGGAGCAGCAGCGCAAACGTGATCGGCCCAAGGAGTCGGTCCAGGGGATGCAGTTCGTCCGTCAATGAGCATTTCCTTCAGTCATTCTTACACGCGGAAATCGGAGAGCAGGTCGCGGACGACGACCGTTACTATACCGACTCAGTCGATAGAGGAAAGACGCTACGGGCAAGTCACCGTTTAGCCAGCATCCACCAGTCGCATGAAGTGCAGCGCCAAATCAGGATGCGTAAGCTGCCACACGGCCCGGCGACCATCATTGCATGTGTCCGCAGGTAACGGCGGCGCATCCGTTTCCGGCACTTTGGGCATGGACGTGTATGTTGCGCAGGTTTTCGTGGCACAGTATTGCCAATAACGCGCTATTAGACGCGTTAAGACATCGTAGAGTAAGTTTTACAATGAAACAACACAACAAGTCACGTTTTGCCATACCGATTCCGCTCATCTTGACGTCAATTACCGATTTTTACTGTAAACGCTTTATTTCTCAGGGTTATTGCCTGTTAACAAAATGTCACCTCTTCACCGCCGCACCTTGAAAATATTTCTACGCCCGTCTCCAGAACGCGCTTGCCGCAACGGCTGCCCATATGTGTTTGGGGCGCTGCGAGCAATTATGGGATGCCCTTTGCGGCGCGGGTTTGCGCCGTTATCATCGAGCGCTGGAGCTGAAGCCGGTCTCGACCGGTCTTACAATGTCGCCTCCCGAAGCTATAGCCACGCAAACTGCGCCGCGTCGTGTGCTGATCGTGCTACTCGGTGCGATAGGCGACGTGGTGCGGGCGCTCCCGCTGCTCGGGCGGATGCGCAACGCATGGCCGGACGCGCACATCGCGTGGGCGGTAGAGCCCAAGTCGAAGGCGGTGCTCGAACATCATCCGTGGCTCGATGAAATCATCGTGTACGATCGTGCGCATGCGCCTTGGACATTCGTTCCGTTTCTGTGGCGTATCCGCCAGGGGCACTTCGACCTCGTGATAGATCTTCAGCGGCATCTCAAGAGCGGATTGACGTCGCGAATCTCTGGCGCGCGCGATCGTTTCGGGTTTGCCGCGCCCAACACCAAGGAATTCAACTATCTATTTTCGAATCATCAAATCGAGCCGCAGCCGAACATGCGGCTGAAGCTCATGCAGTACCAGGCGTTCGGCGACGCGCTTGGCCTTGCGCCGTCGCCGACTGAGTTTGGCCTCGCCGCCACCGACGACGAACGCGTGCGCGCGCTCGAGCTGCTGCGCGACGCGCCGCGTCCCATTCTTGCCGTGATTCTTGGATCGTCGTGGCCGAGCCGCATCTACTATCCCGAATCGACCGCCGCGGTGATTCGCTGGGTCGCGCGCGCCGATAGCGACAGCCCCGCGTTATTCCCGGTGCTGCTCGGCGGTCCCGACGAAACGAAGCTCGCCGATGAGGTCATGCGGCAGCTTGAAGATGTGCCCGCGCTCAATCTTGCCGGCAGCACCTCGCTGCGCGATCTGATCGCGATCTTCCCCGAATGCGCGGTCGCGTTTGGACCCGACTCGGGTCCGATGCATATCGCGGCGGCGGTGGGATGCCCGGTGGTATCGTTGTGGGGCGCGACGGCGGCGGAACGATCGGCGCCGTGGGGTTTCGTCGACCTCGCAATCAGCGGCGCGATACCGTGTCATCCCTGCTATCTTCGTCAATGCCCAATCGGGCGCGAATGCATGCGGCGAATATCACCCGAAGAAGTCAGCCTGACCGTGCGCCGCGCGATCGCGATGCGTCGAGCCGGAGCAAGTAAGTGAGCTGGTGGACGGCGGGCTTTGACGGAGTGCCGTTGACGCGCGGCGGCTGGACTTTTTTTCTGCCGAACTATGACGCGCGATACTCGGAGGAGCTTCGCGAACGCCTGATCGATTCGGCATTCGCCGCGATCGACGGCACCTTGCCGACGCGAGTGCGCCGCTCGCGTCATGCCGAGACGTGGTCCAATCATTTGGATCATGCCGGGGGCGTCGACGTCTACTTCAAGGTGCTGGATCCGATTCGCGGGCTGAATCGTATTAGGTCGATCTTCAAGCGCCGGCGCGCGGCGCACGTTGCGTCGATCTCGGAGCATCTGCGGGCCGACGGCATTGGCGTTGCGGAAATTCTGCTGCTTGGCGTCGAGCGCCAGGGCGGCCGCGAGATCATCGCGACCTCGCGAGTCGACGGCTTTAACCTCGTGCGGCATTTGAAGCGGGCGAAGCTGGCGGCCAGGCGCGTCGTGTTGCGCGCGCTCGGTGCGGAAGTCGCGCGATTGCATCGCGCGGGATATATTCACGGCGACCTGACGCCGTTCAATATCTATGTTACCGGAATCGAGCCGCCGCAATTCGTTTTGATCGATCATGAACGCACGCGGCGCACGTTTCTCAGCCGCTTCGAGCGTCCGCGGATGCGCAACCTGGTCCAGCTGGGGCACCTGCATCTCGACGGCATCACGAATACGGATCGGATGCGGGTGTGGTGCGGCTACTCGGCGGCATTTTCGGCGCGGCACCGGCGGGCGGAACGGCGCCGCGTCGCCGCGATGCTTCAGGACAGGATGAGACTGGAACGCAGAAACGCTCCGGTAGCGCCTCGCGCAGCGGCGTCGATGGGGCAGCATCGGGAGGCAAGCAGAAGCTGATGGCGGAGCGGACGAAAATTTCGGTGGTGATTCCCGTATACAATGAGGCGGCGACAATCGGCCGTGTCATCGAGCGCGTGCTGGATTGCGGCTTCGATCCCGAAGTCATCGTGGTCGATGACGCGTCGACCGATGGCACTACCAAATTTTTGCGCGAGTTCAGTCATCCGCGAGTGCAATGTTTTTTTCACACCGCGAATCGCGGCAAGGGCGCGGCGCTGCGACTCGGCTTTGCGGCGGCGAAAAATCCTTACGTGTTCGTGCAGGACGCCGACCTCGAATACGATCCGCGCGACTACGCCTCGATGCTGCCACCGCTGGTCGACGGCCGCGCCGACATGGTTTACGGATCGCGTTTCCTCTCGGGGCCGCATCGCGTGATGTTCTTCTGGCATTACGTGGCGAACCGCGCGGTGACGCTGCTCTCGGACATGATCAGCGATCTCAATTTGACCGACATGGAAACCGGCATGAAAGGTTTCGTGCGCGAGAAGTTGATGACGCTCAAGCTCACCGCGAACCGGTTTACGTTCGAGCCCGAGATAACCGCGAAGGCGGCGCGCGCGCGATGGCGAATCTACGAAGTGCCGGTATCCTACTCGGGGCGGACTTATGAAGAAGGCAAAAAGATCGGCATTCGCGACGCGGTGACCGCGGTCTGCGCGATTCTGTATTACAGATTTTTCGATTGATGCGATTGAAACGGCGATGACGCAGACAGTTCAAGTGCCTGCTGACAGCGACGCGCTCAGCGCCCCGGCGCTGAACATCGTAGGCGTCGATCCTGAGCTGGGGTTTGGCGGTGGCGAGTCGCAGGTATTGGGCCTGACGCTGGCGCTGGCAGACGGCGGTCATCGTGCGGAACTGATTTGCGATCCCGAGGGACAGCTCCAGGAGCGGGCCACAGCCGCCGGCATAAAATGCCATCCGCTGCACATTCGCAATGCGATCGATATAACAGCCGGAATCAAGATGCGGGTTATTCTCAACCGCGAACGATTTGACGTTGTTCATTTTCACACCTCGCGGGCGCATTCGATGGCGCCGTTTGCGCGTGGCTTTGGCCGATCGCTGGTCGTCACGCGGCGAATGGATTACCGGCCGAACCGCGTCTTCGCGCCCTATCTTTACAATCGCGCGGTCGATGGAGTGATCGCCATTTCCAGTGGTGTTGCCGATTCGCTCGTGGCTGCAGGCGTCAATCGTGATCGCATAACCATTGCTCACAGCGGAGTCGACTGCGAGCGCTTTCGCCCGCCCACTCGCGAGGAACGCGCCGATGCGCGCAGCGAGCTTGAAATCGCCGACAGTGAATTCCTGGTGTCGGCGATTGGAGCGCTGGAAGCGCGCAAGGGCCAGCTCCATCTCATACAGGCGGTCGGCGCGCTCGCGTCGAAACAAAACTTTGCCAATGTGCGATGTGTAATCGCGGGTCAGGGGTTGATTGGGGACACACTCAAACGCGAGATTTGGCTGGTCAGATGCGTTGAACGTATCAAGCTCATCGGCAGAATCGAGGATCCGCGCAAATTGCTCTGGGCGTCGGACGTTTTTGCGATGCCGTCGTTGAAGGAAGGGCTCGGCGTGGCTGCTCTGGAAGCCATGGCGAGCGGGCTGCCTGTGATTGCCAGCGACGTCGGCGGCCTACGCGAAGCAGTCGTGCACGAGCGCACCGGAATCATCGTGCCGCCGGCAAATCCTGCGGCGATTGCGTCGGCGATCGCGCGGCTGGCGGAATCCAGCGAGCTGCGAGCGCAGATGGGCGCGGCGGGGCGGGCGCGCGTCGTGGAAAATTACTCGATGAAAGAGATGGCGGCGCAAACGCTCGCGCTCTACCGGGAGTGTGTGCGAAGAATGCGGGAAGCGAGGGGCGTAGTCGGATGAAAAGCATGACCGGATTCGGCAGGGCGATCGCCGAGCAGAACGGCACCCGCGTGATTGCCGAGGTGCGTGCGCTCAACCAGAGATTTTTCGAGCTCAAGTTGGCGGTGCCGCGCGGATGGGGTGAGCATGAGGCGGAGATTCGCAAAGCCGTGCAAAGTGTGGTGGCGCGCGGACGAGTCGAAATTTTTATCAAGGCGGTTGCGCTGAAGCCGCCGCCGGTGCGGCTCGAGGTGAACGACCGGCTGGCGAATCTGTACGTCGCCGAGCTGCGCCGGCTCGGCAAGCAGCTCCATCTCGGCGGCAATCCGGAAATCGGATCGATCCTCAATCGGCCGGAAATTTTTCACGTCGTCGAGGAAGAGCATGACTCGAGCGCGGCGTTCAAGCTTGGGCAGAAGGCGTTGTTGCGCGCGCTGAAGGCGCTCGACGCCGAGCGCGTGCGCGAAGGACGCAGTTTGCACGACGACTTTGCGTTGCGGGTTCGCCATATCGAGGAGGCGGTGCCGAGGATCGAGAAGCTGGCCGAGCAAACGCGGGTGGAGATTCTGGAGACGTTTCACACGCGCGTTCGCGAGTTGCTCGGAGACCTGCCGGTCAACGAGAAGCGCCTTTACGAGGAGGCGTCGTCGGCGTCGCAGCACGGCGATATCAGCGAGGAGATCACGCGGCTGCGGACGCATCTCGAGGGCCTGAAGGCGTTGCTCAAGCGCAAGGGGCAGGTCGGCAAGTCGATCGAATTTCTGCTGCAGGAAATCAACCGCGAAGTGAATACGATGGGATCGAAGTCGCAGAACGCGGCGTTATCTCAAGTAACGGTTGAAGTTAAGGCGGAAGCGGAAAAAATGCGCGAGCAGGTCCAGAACGTCGAATAGGGTATAGTGGAAGGGTCTTTGCAGCCGGTTGATGGCTTCTATACGCTTGAAATCAGATGATCCTCTGCCGCCGAGACGCGGTATAATTTTCATCCTTTCGGCGCCGTCGGGCGCCGGCAAGACTACGATTTATCGCGCAGCGCTGAAGGCCATTGCTGATCTGGATTTTTCGATTTCATTGACCACGCGCGCGCGACGAGGAACCGAGGCGAACGGAATCGACTACAGCTTCGTGAGCGAAGAAGAATTCAAACGCAGGCAATCGTCCGGCGAGCTCGCCGAATGGGCGCGTGTGTTCGAATCATCGTACGGCACGCCACGCGCGCCGCTCGACGCCGCAGTCGCGTCGGGCCGCGACATCCTGCTCGACATCGATATCCAGGGTGCGCGCCAGATTCGCGCAAAATATCCCCACGACGCTGTCACGATTTTTGTTTTGCCGCCGAGCTTCGAGGAACTCGAGGAGCGCCTGCGCGGGCGCGCGACCGAAGACGAGTCCAAAATTCAGCATCGGCTCAAAAAGGCGCGCGAAGAAGCGGAGGCCTATCCGGAATACGACTACCTGATCATCAACGCCGAGATTTCCAAATCGGTCGAGCGGCTTGAAACGATCGTAAACGCCGAGCGGCTCAAGGTCAGCCGCCTGCGCGGCGAATTCGCGCCGTGGAAGAGCTAGCGCAAAGCGACACTCCCGACCAGCTCGCCGGCCTCATCGGCCGGGTGCTGACCTACAATCCGCAGGCCGATATCGGCCTGCTCCGGCGCGCGTACGACTACTCGGCGCGGATGCATGTCGATCAGAAGCGCGAATCGGGCGAGCCCTACGTCACCCATCCGCTCAACGTCGCGATGATCATCGCGCAGCTCAAGCTCGATGTGCCGTCGATCGTTACCGGCTTGCTGCACGACGTGGTCGAGGATACGCACGCATCGCTGGCGGAAGTGCAGACGGCGTTCGGTCCCGAGGTCGCGCAGCTGGTCGACGGCGTGACCAAGGTCTCGAAGATCACGTTCCAGAGCCGCGAGGAAAAGCAGGCCGAGAATTTCCGCAAGATGATCATCGCGATGGCGAACGACATCCGCGTCGTGCTGATCAAGCTCGCCGATCGCCTGCACAACATGCGCACGCTGGATCATCTCGGCGCCGACCGGCAGCTCGAGATAGCGCGCGAGACGATGGAGATCTACGCGCCGATCGCGCATCGGCTTGGCATCTACTGGCTCAAGTCGGAGCTCGAGGACCTGGCGTTTCGTTATCTGAATCCGAGTGCGTACCAGTCGCTGAAGGCGTTCGTCGCAGCCAAGCGCAAGGAGCGCGAGGAGTACATCGCCAACGTCATAGAGATTCTCTCGCGGCGCATGTCCGACGGCGGAGTAAACGCGGAAGTCACGGGCCGGCCCAAGCATTTCTTTTCGATTCACTCCAAGATGCAGGAGCTCGGTCTCAGCTTCGAGGAAATCTACGACCTGGTTGCGTTCCGCATCATCGTCGACACGGTGCGCGAATGTTACGAGGCGCTCGGCGTCGTGCACGCGAACTGGAAGCCGGTGCCCGGCCGTTTCAAGGATTACATCGCACTGCCCAAGGCCAACATGTACCAGTCGCTGCATACCACGGTGATTGGGCCGCGCGGGCAGCGGATGGAAGTGCAGATTCGCACGCGCGAGATGCACAAAGTCGCCGAGGAAGGAATCGCGGCGCACTGGAGTTACAAGGACGGCAACTCCAAGGAACTCAAGGACACCGAGCGGTTCGCATGGCTGCGGCGGCTGATCGAATGGCAGCAGAATCTGAAGGACCCGCAGGAATTTCTTTCAACCGTCAAGGACGATCTGTTTCCCGAGGAGGTTTTCGTCTTCACGCCCAAGGGCGACGTGTTCGATTTTCCGCTCGGCTCGACGGTGATCGACTTCGCCTATCGAATCCATTCGCAGGTCGGCAATCATCTCGCGGGCGCGCGTGTCAACGGGCGCATGGTGCCGCTGCGCTATCGGCTTCGATCGGGCGACACGGTTGAAGTGCTCACGTCCGAGAAGCAGGTGCCGGGCAAGGACTGGACGAATTACGCGGCCACCGCGCGCGCAAAATCGCGCATCCGCCAATGGCTGCGCAATCAGCAAGCGGAACGCTCGCGCGATCTTGGAGTATCGCTCATTGATCGCGAGCTCGAACCGGTAAAGCTGAGCGTCACGCAACTCAGATCGGGCAAGCGGCTCGAGGGCGTGCTGAGCGAGTTCTCGCAGCGCGACGTCGACGGCCTGCTGGCGGCGGTCGGCTACGGAATAATCACACCGGCGCAACTGCTGGCGAAACTTCTAACGCCCGACGAGCTGAAGGTCTATCGTCCCGAGAAACCGCCGGCTCCGCTCGGACCCGCGCAGCGCGAACGCGCCGCGAAGGAAGCGCGCAAATCCGCGAGTGGCGCGGTGGTGGTCTCGGGCGTCGGCGACATGCTGGTGCGATTCGCGCGATGCTGCAATCCGCTGCCGGGCGAGGCGATCACCGGCTTCATCACGCGCGGCCGCGGCGTCACGGTCCACGTCGCGGGATGCCCGCATGCGCTCAACACCGATCCGCAGCGGCGGGTGCCCGTCGTGTGGAAGGATGGCGAGGAAGCGCCGCGCCCGATTCGACTCGAAGTGCTGTGTGCCGATCAACCGGGCCTACTCGCCGCGATGACCAAGGCGATCGCCTCGGCGGGCGTGAATATCTCGACCGCGGAAGTGAAAACTCACGGCGCCGACGGACGCGCGCTGGCGGTGTTCGAGGTCAGCGTGACCAGCGCCCGCCAGTTGAACAACCTGATGAACTCGATCGGCGCGATCGACGGCGTGATGCGCGTGTCGCGCCTCGGCCAGCAAAACGGCAATCGCTATTGATGAAGACTTCGATTCACAGCAAGCAGGCGCCGGCCGCGATCGGCCCATATTCGCAGGCGGTCGAACAAAACGGACTGGTCTTCTGCTCGGGGCAGATCGCGCTCGACCCGGCGTCGGGCAAGATTGTCGAAGGCGGGATCGAATTCGAGACCCGGCGCGTGCTGCAAAACCTCGGCGCTGTGCTGGCGGCCGCCGGACTCGATTTCGTGGACGTCGTCAGGACGACGATCTTCATGATCGACCTCGCTGAGTTTGAAATCGTGAACCGCGTGTATGGTGAGCACTTCGAGCCGCCGTATCCCGCGCGCTCGACGGTGGAGGTCGCGGTGTTGCCGCGCGGTGCGCGAGTCGAGATCGACGCAATCGCATTGAAGCGCGACTGAATTACCCAGTCACTCCAGATTCAGAATCGAAATCGCGGCCGCGTCGAGAAATTTTCCCGACGGATCGAGCTTGCGCGCCGAGCGTAGCAGGCGCGCCGCGTTCGCCCGGCGCATCGCAGCCGACAACGGCGCGTCGACCAGCCGCGCCTTGTCGAGGTCGAGGATGACCACGGTAAACCTCTCGCGCACCTGCGTCACCAGCAGGTTGTGCAGATTCAGATCGGCGTGAAAGAGGCCCTTGTCGTGCATCGTGTCGATCGCAGCGCGCGCCTGCTCGAGCACGTGCTCGCGAACCGTCGGGTCGTCGTCGGTCTTCACGAACTCCCACAACGTCATCCCGCGCACCGCGCGCGTCAGAAAAAAACCTCGATAGAGCGCAGGACCGATCCATTCGACCATCGCGCCCATCGGCTCCGCGACTGGAATTCCACGTCTTCTCGCTTCGATGGTCACGTTGAGTTCGGTGAGCGGGCGCGGCGACATGCCGAGGTAAACGTCGCTAAGCAGAGACGCGATCACTCCGCCGCGGCGGCCGCGTCGCGCGAACAATTCGACTCCGTCGTCGAGCATCAACCTAAATGCGCTCTGACGATTTCCCGCGCCCGCTTCAGACGTGGATGCAAGCTCGCCGAGTTTGTGCATGATTCGCGCGGCCTGCGGTGCGATATCGCGACGGATCACGAGCTCGCGGCCACCGACCTTGAAGGTCGAGAAGTTCGGATCGGCGCGCCACTTCATTTTCGCCGGCGCCCTCATTGCTGGACTGCCTCGGTTGAAAGCCACAATGCGAACACGGCGGCCAGCGCGAGCAACGACGAAACGAAATGCGCGGAATAGAAGAGGGCGATGCGGTTCAGGTAATTTCCCGTCGCGAGATTGAGTACGACCGAAAGCGCGAACAGCGACCAGACTAAAATCGGCGCGCGATGGCCGGCATTTCGATCGGTCCACAGCGCGGCGGTCAGTGCCATGTATGGTACGAGTATCGCCGCGTAGTAGCTCTTCCACGAAATCGGCGCGAACGACGGCATCAGGCAGAACAAGCCGCACAGTGCGAGGCGGTTGGCGAAACTTCCCTGATCGCCGCTCTTCCAGTCCCAGAACGACACTGCGGCGACGAGAATGATCTCGATTCCCATGCCGACAATCGTGGCAGTCGGCGAAGTTTCAGCGTCGCCACCGATTCGAAGACTCATCAGGCGCGCCACTGCGGACACGGCCGACTGATTTGTGAGCATTGTGCGATAGCGATTCGTCATCGAGGCGATCGCGGTCACGTATGCGCCGGTTTGATCGATGAGTCCGTGCGGGCCGAATACTACGACCGGCACGACCAGTAACGCGATCCCCGCCACGATCGCCCATCCGAGCGTGGCGAAATGCTTTCGAATCGCAAGATGAAGTGCAGCCAGGATCGCGAAAGGCTTGATCAGGATTGCCGCTGCAATCATCAGTCCCGCCCACGCATCATTAGACTCCCCTGCGTAGATGATCGACCACACGATCAGCGCGAGGGTCGGGAGATTTATCTGGCCGTGGTCGAAGTTATTGTCGATGAACCGAAACGACAAAAGCACCGGGACAACGATCAGCTCGGCCGGCAGTTGACGTTGTCGACCGAACAGGAGCACGCCTGCGCCGAGGACCAATTCGATCAGCGAGAATGCGTTGATCGCGAAGAAGACAAACTGCGCGAGATGACGTGGCAGCGCCGCCAGCGGCGCGAACGCGATCGCAAAGATCGGCGCGTAGAGAAAACGATCGGAATCGTCGGGCGGATAGATTGCGAGATGGTGCAGGACGCGATGTCCCGCGCGATAGTAAACGTTGAAGTCGCCCTGCGCGCGAAAGGTCGCCGAGATGCCGAGGCCGGCAAGGTACACGCCAAGCGCAAGCCAGGCGAACTGGCGGGCGCGCGCGGCGTCGATGGTCTTCATCGCGGGAAGCAGGCTGGCCGCGCGCCGCGGCGAGCTCACGCGATCGGCTTGGCTTCCTCGATCAGCATGATTGGAATGTCGTCGCGCACCGGGTACTCGAGCTTGCATGCGCTGCAGACCAGGCCGTCCTGCTTCTCATTGAGGCGCAGGTCACCTTTGCATTTCGGGCACGCGAGGATGTCGAGCAATTCCTGACTCAGCGCCATCGCCGAAGTCCTCCAGCCAATTTGGTTCGTCGTCTACGCATCCACCGCCGCCGTCATCGCGGTCATGCGCCCCATTATCAATTCGTCGAGCGCGCGCGCATCGTCCGCGTCCATCGTCACTTCGAGCCTGAGAGCGTATAGCGAATCGCGCGGGAACGGAAACCGGTCCAGCTTGACCAGGTCCTTTTCGGTGGTCACGACGACTTCCGTGTTGCGCATCGCCTTCACAATAGCCTGCCAGTCGGCGCTGGTGTAGGCGTGATGGTCGGGATATTCGAAAACGCCGACCAGTTCCGTGTCGAGCTCGCGCAGCATCGCATAGAATCCGCTCGCATCCGCCAGACCGCTGACCGCGAGCACGCGCCGCCCGCCAAGTCCCAGCGGCGTTTCGCGCCATACGCCCTGCTCGCTGAGCAGCAGTGCGCGCGGGCGCACCGAGGTGTGCAGCATGTTGCCGCGCGTCAGTCGTTTCATCTGCCGCGGTCGAAGCGCCGACGCGCCGGTGCCGGAGGTCATCAACACGACGGCGTCGGCGCGGCCGACCGACCGGATCGATTCGCGCATCGGCCCGGCCGGGAGCATCCAGCCGTTGCCGAAACCGCGCTCATTGCTGACCAGAACGAGATCCACGTCGCGATCGAGGCGCAGGTGCTGAAAGCCATCGTCCAGGATCACTGCGTCGAGCGGGCCGAGCTTGCTTAGCAGCTCGATTCCGTCCAGCCGCCGGTCTGCAACTGCGATCGGTCCGGTGAACGTCTTCGCCATCATCGCCGGTTCGTCGCCCGCGTCTTCCAGCGAGACCTTCAACCTGCCGTCGTCGGCAACGAGTTCGGCCGGCGCCTTCGATCGCTGGCGTCCATAGCCGCGGCTCACGATTCCGACGCGCAGACCGTGGCTCTGCAAGCGCCTGGCGAGAAACAATGTGAAGGGCGTCTTGCTGGTGCCGCCGACGGTCAGATTGCCGACGCTCACCGTCAGCACCGGCGCGCGCTCTTTCATCGTCCGCCAATATAGACGACGCATACCGACTCCGACGCGGTAGAATCCCGCCGCCACCGCGAGCCCAGCCCACGCAGGCAGCAGGCGCGCGGGGAGTCTGCGGCGCCAAAATCGCTCGATTCGTGGGCGATTCGGACTCGGCTCGCTGGAGGGCATCAGTCAGCCGACATTAATGATGGCTTCGAGCTGCATCAAGGCGCGATGTGCACCGCCGGAGCTTTTGCTCGCGGCCACGCGCGCGCTGCGGCCTGCTTGTTGCCGCGCCCCGTCGTCGCGCAGCCAGTTCGAACCTGCACTCACGATGTCGCGCGCATCTTTGACGATTCGTGCGCCGCCCGAACTTACCAGCGACGAAACTATCTCCCGCTGATTCTCGTGATACGGACCGATCAGCACCGGGACCTCCGCCAGCGCGGGCTCGGCCGGATTTTGTCCGCCGCGTCCGGGTGCGAGGCTGCCGCCGACGAACGCTATCGATCCGCGACGATAGAAGCTGCGCAGCTCGCCCATCGTGTCGAGGATCAAAATGTCCGCGTCGCGTGGCGCGCTGGATGAATTCAGTTCCGACGCCTTCACATATTCAAGTGAAGCGGCACGCAGCGCGTTTTCGACATCGGGAGTGCGATCGAGATGCCGCGGGGCGATGGTCAACGCGAGCCGCGGATATTCCTTGCGCAATTCGCGGTACGCATCGACGAGGACGGCCTCTTCGCCTGGCGCCGTTGATCCCCCGATTAAAATCTCTCGCCCGGCCGCAAACGCCAACAGCTCGGGACGAATCGATGGCTCCTTCGCGACATCCTCCTCCGCCTCGATTTTCGTGTTACCAGTGACGACGACTTTCGTGCCGAGACCGAACTTCGCGTAGCGCCGCGCGTCGTCGTCGCTTTGCGTCAGAATCAACGTCGCGTGGCCGAGCGCATTTTCAAACAGCCCGCGCGCACGCAGGTAGCGGCGCAGCGATCGTTCCGAAATCCTGCCATTGACGACCACAACAGTCGCGCCCGCGCGCGCGGATTCGATGAAGTAGTTGGGCCAGATTTCAGTCTCGGTGATCAGCACGACGCGCGGCTGCACACGCTCAAGGAAAGATCGCACGGCGCGCCGATTGTCGAGCGGCGCGAGCATCCATGCCGTCGCGCCGGGTATTCGGCGCTGAGCCGCCTCGCGTCCGGCCGTCGTCATCGTCGTGATCGCGATCACCGCGCCCGGATGACGTTCGAGCAGCGCGTTGGCGACTGGCCGGATCGCTTCGATCTCGCCGACCGACGACGCATGTATCCAGATTCGCGGCGCGCCCGCGGTCGCGAGAAAATCGCCGTGCCCCATGCGCTCGCGATATTCGCGCACGCTCGCGGGATGCGCCGCCAGCAGCGCAAACGGCAGCGCCGGATACCACAGCAGGTTGTAGAGCGCGCTTAGCATTGCGGCCTGGTCGATCGCACACCCGGCGACTCGGATTTGCGATCGGCGGCCATCAGTTGACGAGTCCGCCGTTGCCGGCCAGGTCTTCGGGCGACATGAATTGCAGGTCGTAGAGCTTTCGGTATTCCTTTCCCCGCGCGAACAGTTCGTCGTGGGTGCCGACTTCGACGATACGGCCGTGAACGACGACGACGATGCGGTCGGCGCGGCGCACCGTCGACAGCCGATGCGCGATCACGAGCGTCGTGCGGTTGGCCATCAGATGTTCGAGCGCTTCCTGCACCGAGCGCTCGGCGGCGGAGTCCAGTGACGAGGTCGCTTCGTCGAGAATCAAAATCGGTGCGTCCTTCAACAGCGCGCGCGCGATCGCGATTCGCTGGCGCTCGCCGCCCGACATGCGCACGCCCAGCTCACCTACCATCGTGTTGTAGCCTTCGGGCAACCGCGAGATGAAGTCGTGCGCGTTGGCGAGCTTGGCCGCGGCGATCACGCGCTCGAGATGCTTGTCGCTGCTGCCGTACGCGATATTGGCGCGAATCGTGTCGTCGAACAGAAACGTGCTCTGCGTCACGAGACCGATTTCCGCGCGCAGTGATTTCAACTGCAGCTTGCGCACGTCGATTCCGTCCACTGTGACGCGTCCCTGCTGCACGTCATAAAAGCGCGGAATCAAATCCGCCATCGTCGATTTGCCGCCGCCGCTCATTCCGACCAGCGCGACCACTTTGCCGGCGCCGATCTCCATGTTGATATCGTGCAGCACCCATTCGTCGCCGTAGCGGAAACTGACGTGCTCGAACGCGACGCTGTGCGGGCCGGGCTGCAGCTCGATGCCGCCGGGATCGTCGGGAACCTCGCTCGGCTGATCCATCATCTCGAACACGCGTTCGGCCGCGGCCATTCCCTGCTGGACCGTATTGTTGGCCCGGCTAAGGCCCTTGAACGGCGGGTAAACGAGAATCATGACCGCGAAGAAACCGGCGAACTGACCCAGCGTGCGCGTGCCCGCTTGCAGCGAACCCACTGCCCACCAGACGACGGCCACCACCGCGAACGCGCCGAGCGCCTCGATCAGCGGGCCGGTGAACGCCTTGATTCGCGCCACCCGCATGAAGATTCGGAACAGCCGCTTGAGCTCGCGATTGAAGCGCGCGCGCTCGTAGTCTTCCATTCCGAACGCCTTGACGACGCGGTTACCCTGGAACGTTTCGACCAGTAGCGACTGCAGGCCGCTCAGTTGCTTTTGCTGATTCTTGGTTTCGCGGCGAACTTTTTTCGAGAGGCTGGCGATCGGCAGTACGACGATCGGAAATCCGATGAACGCAATGATCGCGAGCCGCCAGTCGAGGTAGAAGGCGGTCGCCAGCAGCGCGGTCAGCGACATGCCGTCGCCGACGATCGAGAACACGCCGCTGCTGAGGCTCGACACTACCAGGCCGACGTCGCTTATGACGCGCGACACCATCACGCCCGTCGGCGTGCGGTTGAAAAAACTCAGCGACTGGCGCTGCAGGCTCTCGTTCAGATCGCCGCGGATGTCCATCGTCATCTTCTGGGCGATGTATGCGCTCAGGTAGTCGTCGGAAAAATTGGCGAGCGCGCGCAGCAAAAACAATCCCGCGAGCATCAGCGAGTATTCGCGCAGCTTGAAGGCGCTGCGCGCGTCGAATGCATGAGCGCCCCTCAGATTGGCGACCAGGTCGACCACCGACTTCGTGATGAGCGGGACGCCGGCGCTGGCCGCCGACAGCATGCCCATCGCGATCGCGAGCAGCAGCACATACGGGAACAGGTATTTGCGCAGGTACCCGAACAGCCGCCATTGCAATGGAGTGAGCAGCTTCACGCGGCCTTCCCAGGCGCGATCATCTCGAGTGCGATCGCCGCTACGCGACCGGCCGCGCCCGGCGAGCCGAGCTTCTCGCGCAACGCCTTCAGCGCCGCGACGGTTTCGGCGCGTATCGTCTCGCTCAGCAGCGGCTCAGCCGCGCGCACGAGTTTCTCGGCGGTCACGTCGCCCTGGATAAGCTCCGGCACTATTTGCCGGCCCGCCAAAATATTCGGCATCCCGATAAAATCCACCCCCGTCACGAGCATGCGCCCCAGAATATAGGTAAGCGGTGACACTTTGTAAGCAATGACCTCGGGGCATCCGAGCAGCGCCGTCTCCAGCGTGGCCGTCCCCGACGCCACCAGCGCGAGCTCACTCGCCGCGACAATATTGTAGGTATCGCCTTCGACAATCCTGATGCCAGCGAGGTCTGCGCGTCCCACTTCGGCGAGCTCGGCCTGCGTCAGCGTCGGCGCCAGCGCGAGCGCTATTTGAAGATCGTGATCGCGCGCGATTATCCGCGCCGCCTTGACCATCGGCTCGAGCAGGTAGCGAACTTCGGCGCGGCGGCTGCCCGGCAGGATCGAGATGACGCGCGCGCGCGGCGGGAATCCGTGGCGCTTCAGCGTTTCGTCGTGGCTTTGGATGGACGCGATCCGATCGAGCAGCGGATGACCGACGAACGAAACCCGATCGCCCGCCCGATGGAACAACTCGGCCTCGAACGGCAGCACTACCGCCAGACGATCGGCGCGATCGACCAGCTTGTCGATGCGGCCGCGGCGCCATGCCCAGACTTGCGGCGTGATGTAGTAGAGCACGGGCACGCCGTTGCGCCGGGCGGTGCCGGAGAGAATCAGGTTGAACTCCGCGTAGTCAATCAGGATCACGAGGTCCGGCTTCTCGCGGCGGATGATCCGGCGGAGCGCGCGAAACGCGCCGACGGTACGCCCAATCGTTGACGCCAGTTCCGAGAGTCCGAGCCCGTGGATGTCTTCGGTCTTGATCAGCGCGCGCACGCCGGCCGCGCGCATTTTTTCGCCGGCGATCCCGAACAGGTCGCACGACGGATCGCGCGCGAGAATTTCCCGCGCCAGGTCGCCGCCATGAAGATCGCCTGACGCTTCGCCGGCGACGATCATGATACGGCGCTTGTGCGAGATGTCCTTCAGGCGATCGTCAAGCGGCGGCGGTGCCTCGGCATTCAACTGCATCGAAGCGATTGTGATTGAAAAACCCGGCGCGGCAAAGTGCTCGTTCCTCTCATGCTGCCATCGCTTTTCAATGCGGCGGCGGTGTGTTGGACAGCACCACTGACCATCCGAGCACTACTGCCAGCAAAACGCATTCGACGGTTACGTTGCGAATCAACGACGCCCGCGCCGACGATTCTCCCATAGACCCTACCAGACGATAGCGGTTGTAACCGCCTATTAGGATCACCGTGGCTGCGGTGCCGACCTTCCACAAGAGTGTCCGTCCGTACATGGAGTTCAGGAGCAGATCGAGGTGCAGGCCGAGCGCATCCCAGGCGCGGATCGCGCCGGTCACCACCAGCACGCCCACTGACCAGCCCGCGACCGCCGATACTCGCGACGTCGCCGCGCGCAGCCACTCGGCGCCGGCATGGCCGTAGGTCGCACCTATCAGCAGCGATACCAGCGCGCCGATCCACATGCCCGCGGCGGCCTGGTGCACGAAATGAACGGCGATGGCGAACGCGCCCTTGTCGATCGCGTGGCTGGTGATGCTTTGAAATGCGAGCAGGGCGGCCGAGACGGCGAATATCAGCGTGGTTGCGAAGCGGCCGGGCGCCGGGATCCACGCCACCAGCGACAACAGCAGCGCGGTCTCGAGCCGCCACGTCCATACCCGGCCGGCAAATGTCTCGCGCATTATTTCCGGCATCATGGGGATGACTTCGCGCAGACTCGACTGCGCCATTCCTGCGCCGACCGACAAAAGTCTCAGCGGCGACATCACCAGCACGATCAGCGCGAGCACCCGCCAGAGTGTCGCCAGGCTTTCAAGGGATCGATCGCCGGCGGCGATGCTGCGCGGCGCTGCCGCCAACGCAAAGGCAGTCGTTCCGAATATCAGAACCTGCGACGCTACCAGCGGCCACGCGAAAATCGGCTGCGGGATCACGATCCGCCGCTGGCCACCGTGAAAGTGTACGAACCGTTGGTGTGATGCGTATCGATGCAGACCACCGCCCACTTCACCGTGTAGTCGCCGGGTTTCAGCGGACCCAACTTGACCGAGAGCTGAATTCCATCGTCGCTGACCTGCGGCGATCCCACCGCCAGGTTCTGTCCGTCAGCGCCCGTCACCTCGAGCTTGGCGAACAGCTTTTCGATCGGCGCATCGAATTTGATCGTCACCTCCGACGGCGCTGCCGCCAGGTTCTGGCCTGCGGCGGGACTTTCCTGCTCGGGAAATGAGTGCGCCGAGGCCACCATCGCATTACTCACTACAATAGCCAGTAGCGCTGCGGCGGATATGCAGATTCTCGCACCCTTCATTCGCCGGGTCCTCGATTGATAGTCCAGTTGCCCCACTTCGGAAAAAACGAATCGTAAAATATATCGAGCAATCCGATTACCGTGGCGTGATTCGCGGGCACGGCCGCATTGTTCAGGGCGAACTGGGTGCCGACGCTTAGCTCATAGTGATAGCTCACGTATGAGATGCCCGGCGTCGCCATGATAGTTGGGAATGTCTGGCCCGAAGGTCCCTTGAGCAGTTGATCGTAGTTGAACTCGGTGAATACGAACATATTGCGGAAGGGCCACTTGAGCCCGATGTCCTGCACGTTGTTGCTCAGGTACGGGAGTGAGTATTCGACCACCGCATCGGCAAACAAATCGTGGTTCGTTTGCCCGCCCAACGCCGGCAGATAACCGAGGTCGCCCTGGAATCCCAGCGGCCGCAGATATTTCAGCGCCGGCGAGTTGGGAAGATCGCCCATGCCCTTCTCCCAGAGAAATTCCGGGCCGAGGCTGGTGTGACTTTGATCGCGAATGTCTTTGTTGCCGACCGGGATGTCGGCGATCAGCGCTGTCGAGAGCAGAAACTCATGCTGCAGCGAATAGAAGAACGCATATTTCAGCGCCACTTCCGGATTGTCGACGCCTTCGTGGCTCGGTCCTTCGTACGGCGAAACGTGATGCCATGTCGTGCCGCCCGCGAGGCTGACTATCGGCATGTCGTTGTCGTCGATCCAAAGAACTTTCTCGCCTGAAAAGCCGATCGAATAGTCATTGGCGTCGCTGCTTTTGACCCATGACGGTTCCAGGATATCCAGCTCGTTCGCCGGAGTAGGGTCCTCGGTAATCAGCGGTTCCAGGAACACGTAGTCACCCACGACTCCATGCGCCCAAGACGTGCTCGCGCGCATAGCGATCAGCATCATCACTGTGAAAACAAGAATCCTCCACATAAAAACTCATCCCGGACGGTTAAGTCCTAATTTTTTTATTGAAGTTACAACTCAGTGCTGGCGACGCGCGCGGACAGGCGCGGTATCGAGCGCAGATAGATGAATAGAGCGCCCGTGAACAACGCCGCGTCCACCACGAGTTCCAGCCACATTCTCGGTCGCGAAGGGGCGCCGGCGCCGAAGCAGCCGCAGTCGAGCGTGAGGCCTCGAAGCAGCGCGGAAGCCAGCGCAGTGAAAAACAATATTGAAACGGCGACGACCGCGAGCGCTCCGATGCGCCGCGTCCGCGGCCCGAGCAGCAGCAGTCCGCATGCAATTTCAAATGGCGGCAGTCCAAAGGCCAGCAAGTTGATGAGCATTGCGGGCAGAATTGCGAACGCGGCGATGCTGTCGGCGAACTGCAGCGGGTCGCGAAGCTTGTCGACGCCCGCGTAGACAAATACCGCCGCCACCGCCAGACTCACGGCAAGCACCACGTAGTCGCGACGTGAATTCGCGGATACCATTACGGTTTGCTCCCGGTGTTCGTGGGCAGACCGGCCCCCGACCATGCTTCCCAGCCGCCAGTGAAAACGCTGACGTTGCTGAAGCCGAGCGTTAGCAATGCGTTTGCGACGAGACGACTGTCGTGACAGTCGCCGCCTGCGCAGTACACGATGATCGGCTTGTCGTGGGCATTCTGCAGCACGGTGCCCAGTCGCCGATAGTCGGCCGCGAAATTATCCCGCGCGAGATTCATCGCTCCCGGCACGTGTCCCACTTCGAAAAATGCGGATGGCCGAGCATCGAGGATCAAAGTGCTTTTGCCGTCGATGGCCGTACGGAATTGGTCAAGCCCCACTGTTGGTGCAGGCGCGATCGCGAAGGGCGGCGTAGCGACCAGCGTCGTCAGCTCAGCATCGAAGCGTTGCTCGGGCGTCTGGTAGACGACAGGAAGCGGAGCGGACGAGAAGTGGTTAGTCGTCAATCCAGCCGCCAGCGACGCGATTGCAAGCACGGCAACACCGATCAGGTCGCGCAGAATCTGCGATCCCAGACTTCTCTCATGAGGCAGGCGCATCGGGATGGAAGTTCCGCTGGAGATTGCTGAAGTCATGCGAGCAGGAGGCTTGGCGAAACGGTTGCGTGCTTCACTTCGACCTCAGTGCAACCTCGAGGTTGTGAGAACCGCCATGAACGCCGCGCGATTGCGTTCATCCCGCGCTTCACTCTCATATTCGCTGCGCTCCTGGTTGGCGATTTGGGCGTCTTGCTGATCCGCCCACGCATGGCACTGCGAGACTTGCTTGTCGCGCGCGTCGTTCGCAGTTTGATCATGGCTCCGTCGGAGCGCTTCGTCGACACACTTTTTTTCGCTCTCGTCGACCGCGCGTCTCTTTTGTTCCAACTGCGCGATGCCAGCATCGGTGTCGCTTGTTCGAGCGTTGCTCGAGGCGCACCCGGTCATCAGGAATATTGCAGCTAGCGCGAGTTCCTTCATTTCAGTCGCATGCATCTATGGTTTCGCCGGATTCGCTGCAGCATTAGTCGCGGGATTTTGCGGCAGCAGCGGCAGCACCGCATCGGAAAGAGTCTTCTCGGTGACCGGAGTCTGGTCGGGTGTGAACTCCGCGCGCAGGATTCCGTTGCCGTCGACCACGAATGTGATGGGCAGAGTGTTCGGCGGACCGAAATCGTTGACGGTGGCGTCATCCATCATCGCAACCGGATAGCTGAGCGATTCCTTCATCTTGGTCACGTCGGAGCGATCGTGCGGACGGTCCGCGCTCACACCGATCATCTCGAGTCCGTTGCCATGATAGCGGCGGTAGAACGCGTCGAGCGCCGGTATTTCCGCGCGGCACGGCGGACACCAGGTGGCCCAGAAGTTTACGATTACGACTTTCCCGCGCTCTGCACCTAGATCGAATGTCTGACCGTCAAGTTCGGGTACGACCAGCGCCGGCGCAGCACTGCCGACGGTCGCAGAGGCGAGCGCCAACGCGGCCACACACAGGATCATGCAGACTCCTGCTGTGGCAGACCACAATGTCGTTCGCCTCACGATTGCCTGCTCTCGCCGCAGAAAATTTGCTCAATTTTCCCCGGCGTATTGCCTGCGGATCGCGTCACGTATCTGATCGACTGGCGAACCCTGCTCCGACATCTGCTCCGCCATCATCGCTTCGCCGATACAGATTTCGCACTTCGACCCGTGGTCGCCCCGATAGCAATCGAGCAGATTCTGATGGCCGTATATCCGGTCACATCCGCAATAGCAGTGCAGCTGCGCCAGCAAGCCGGGATTTTTCTGCGCAACCTGGTACGCCGCCTTGGCCGGCCCGATGAACTGATTGGGATCGAGCGTCAAACGCCCATCGCTGCTGTTGGCCGCGACAGTCTGAGCACTCGCGCCGAGCACGCAGCAACAATGACCGCCGATGCACATCGCCCCGCGCGGACTGTCAGCTGACGACGTGCCGAAGGTCGTCCACAGAAACGCCACTGCCACAATGGCCGCAGCCGAGGAGCCCAAAATTATCGCTCGTCTCATTCCGTCTTTCTCAACCGTTGTTCAAAGTTTTCTTGACGTCGTCGACGATGTCCTGCGCCTTGACGACCTCGCCGTTGTATTCGCGCACCAGCTTGCCGTCCGGCCCTACCAGCATCATATCGACGAGGTGGCCTACAGAGCCATCCGGCTCAATTTGGCGGCTCAGCTTGAAACCCGCCAGCGCCTGGTCGACGTCGCCGGGACCTCCGGTCAGGAAATACCAGCCCTTTTCATCGGCGCCTTGCTGCTTCGAGTAATTGAGCAACTGTTTGGGCCCGTCATGCTCGGGATCGACGGTGATCGAAACGAGCGTCACCTTCGAACCGAGATCGCTGCCGAGGCGCAGTGCGACGTTCGCAAACTTTGCCGTCTCCATCAGGCACGGCCCCGGGCACGACGTATAGATGAAGTCCACCACCATCGGCTTGCCCTTGAGCGACGAGAGCATCACGGTGTCGCCGTTCTGATCGACAAGCTTGGTGTCAGTGAGGACACTCGCAGCGCCGTCAGTGGTCGAGCTGCCGTGACATCCCGCAGCCGCAAACAAGCCCGTGATTGCTATCAGCGCGATTCCTAGAGATCTCAGACTAGTTTGAATAGTCATATATGTATTCCTTGGCTTGGTTATGTATTCCTTGGCTTGGTTATAACTCTTTCGCGCTCTTTTTTCGCGCTTCAGAAGCTGTAACTCAAGATCGTTTTAATCGCGTAGGGCGCCACCAATTGATAGCCGTTCATGTTGCGAAATATCGGCAGTTCGACATCGGTGTAAAGCCTTACGGACTTGTATGCTGTTTCAAGACCAGGAGCGACTTGGACTCTGAAGTAACCGCTGTCGTGCGGATCCGAATTTGTGCCGCGGTCGTGGTTCTTATCGCTGACCAGGAACGAGAGAAACGGGGCAAATTCCGTGAGATAACTGACCTTACCGAAATCGTAGTATGTACCATACCCCGAATCGAACTCGCGGCCAGGCTTGTAGTGGTCCTGATACGCGAAGGGCTGATCATACATGCCTTGTACATAGTAGCCGAAGGGCCGATCTTCCAGCTTGACTATCGGAAGGGTGCCCATGTGGTAAACGCCGATAAGCAGGTCCGTGCTGCCCGTCCCGATCTGTGTGTCACGATCCCATTTCGGATAGTGCCAGTTGCCTGACGGAACCTTGAAGCCGCCGAGAAAGCCGGTCGACATGTCCTCCTGCAGGCCGGTCCACATACCCAGTATGCGGATGTCGCCGATCGAGTTCGAGTCGTACGAATGTACATCGAAGTTGTTACCGTCGTAGGCGCCCCTGTAGTTCCTTTCCCAGTACGGCACTTCCAGCATCGCGCCCCAACTCCGGTTGAACATGTATTGGCCGCCGACAGTGACGAAGTTGGTCGCCAGCTTCTTGTCATTATTGTAGAATCCGGAGGCCGGCGTCGTTGCGTGCCAGTTTATGTACTGGTTCATGAAGTCGTACTCGATCCACGCCATTGCACCGGCGCCCATCGGCAGTAGCGAGGGCGTCGCGACCTCGAAAACGCCGCATCCGCATGCGCAGGCCCCGGCCAAACCCGGCGTCAGAGCGATGAAGACAATCGTGAATAGCAGCAACAGTCTTTGGTGCGCAGCTTGTCTGAACAAAACAGCGTAGCGCAGTGACATAGGACTCCTCCGCAAAAAACATCGTCCCGGCCAACTGAGGCCGGATCGTGTGCTCGCGAACCATTGAGGCTCGAGAGCGCATCAAGCGAAAATGTCAGTGAGCTCTGCTAGGAAAGCAGCTTGGGCGGAGGCGGATCGGGAGCGTCGGCGAGTTTACTCTTCAGAATGGGAACGAATTGAGCGAGTGCTTCGTGCGCAATGAGTTGTGCGCCGATCGCGGGCTGCGCCGGGCGCGCGATCAGCACGGCCCCCGACGACGTTTCGAGCGATTGCAGCGGATGACAGACGTCGAGCGAGATGCTCGGCCCCGAACGATCGGCAATGACGATCACGCCGATCGACGGCACGCTCGCCATCATCATGACCAGCGCCATCGCGGCGGCAAGCTGCCGAATCGACGCCCGATCGATCGTCATCGAGGTTGCCATCGTGCTCTTCTCTTAGCCTTTACTGCCCGCGCGATCAACGTCCGCCGCTACCGCGTCCGGACTCACGTCGAGCGCGTTGTATTGGCGAATCTGATGGCCGTCGGGGCCCAGCAGGAAGGCCTCGATTGAATGCGTGATCGAGCCGTCGTTCTCGCGCGTGCGGCGCAAGTTGAACAACGCCATCACCTGGTCGATTTGCGCCGTGGTTCCAGTCAGGAAAAGCCAGCCGCTGTGGTCAGCGTCATGGCTCTTTGCATACTTCGCCAGCTCGGCGGGCGTGTCATGCTCGGGGTCGATCGTGATCGAGACTATCCTCACGTCGGCTCCCAGAGCCGGGCCGAGCTTTTGTGCAATCGCAGCCATCTTTGCCGTCAGCATCGGGCAGATCGACGGGCACGAGGCGTATATGAAATTGACCAGCACCGGCTTGCCCTTCAGCGACGCCAGCGAGACCGCGTTTCCCTGCTGATCGATCAGACTCACATCGGGCAGGCAATTATTCCCGTTGGCCGCCGGGTAATCGCCCTGCGCCTCGCGAGCACATCCCGACAGCGCAAGAATCGCCGTGAGACAGACGATCCCGAGAACGCGGCGGTAATACTTTGTGCGAACTTCAACCATCAACTTGCTATAGCTACTCGAATAGTCAGAACAGCGCGCGACCGGCTTTCAAATCCGCGGTCTTGATATGCACGACTCCGCCTTCGTCTTGATGCGCTAGGCTGGCAGGCACGCACGTCGCCACGCCCTCGGTCATCCGATCGACCGAGTAGTGATTTCCGCACACCCGGCAAATCAACTCCGCGCCGGCCACGCGGTAGCCGCGATGGTACGCGGAGCATTGGCGGCACGCGTCGAACACCGACCGCATCTTGCCGTCACTGCCGCGCGCGAGCAGAAAGCGCAGCCGCTTACCCGCCTGATCGGTGTAACAGAAAGTTCGCGCGCTGCCGGGTGCCATCGCGGAAACGTTGACGGCGACATCGTCGCCGCCGGTGACCATCGTGCAGTCCGAGTTCCCGGCGACAAAGAGAAATGCGGCGCCCGCGGCCAGTACAAGCCCGCCGAAAATCCTGAACTTGCCCACGCGCATGATGAGCCAATCCTGTCGCAGCGGACTGCAAGCGTCAAGGCGCGACCGCGTCGGTCAGCATCACTTCCTTGATTCGCTCCGTCAGTTCCATCACGCGAAGTCCGTCGTCGGCGCTGACCGCCGGCGTTGACCTGCTGCGCACGGAAGCGACGAACGCTTTGACTTCGTCGGCCAGTGGGTCGCTTTCGCCGAGCTCGATCTGCTCCGCCGAAATTGTCGGGAACTGTGCGCCGCGCACGGGCGGAGTCTTGCGATAAATCTGGATGCTGCGTGCTTCGTAATCGACCGAGATGTACGCGTCGGGCTGGAAGAAGCGAATCTTGCGCTCGCGCCGCGCCGACACCCTGCTGGTGACGAGATTGGCAATGAGACCGCTCTGGAAGCGGATGCGCGCGTTGGCGAGGTCGATTCGATCGGTGAGAATCGCGACCCCGACCGCCTCGAGCGACGCGACTTCCGACGGCGCCACCGACAGGATCACGTCGAGATCGTGCACCATCAGGTCGAGCACCACGTCCACGTCGGTGCCGCGCTCGGTGAACGGCGCGAGCCGATGACATTCCACGAAGCGCGGATTTTTCACGATCGAATGCAGATGCACGACCGCCGGGTTGAAGCGCTCGAGATGGCCAATCTGGAGAATCCGCCCGCTCGCCGACGCCAGTCCGGCCAGCTCGCGCGCCTGCGCCAGCGTCTCCGCCATCGGTTTTTCGAGCAGCACGTCGATGCCCGCTTTGAGCATCGCTGACGCAACTTCATGATGGGTTACGCCGGGCGACGCGACGGTGACGAGGTCCACGACTCCCGCGAGCTTGCGATAATCTGACAGCGCCGTCGCGCCGACTTCCTTCGCCAGCGCGGACGCCCGCTCGGCATCGATATCGACGACGTGCGCGAGCTTGATTCCCGCAATCGCCGCATACTTGCGCGCGTGCAGAGTGCCCAGCCGTCCCGCGCCAATGACGGCGGCGCGCAGCTCACCCATCGATTTCGGCATAGCCGTAGAGTGTCACGTTTTTCGCGCGCGCGAGCTCGAGCGTGCGATCGGGTTCGAGCATCAGCGCGACGCCCGCCTCGACGCCGATCATCGCGGCGCCAATCTCGGCGAGCAATTCCACCGTCGCCGGGCCAATCGCGGGACGATCGAAGCGCATGTCCTGCCCAGGCTTGGCCGCCTTTGCCACCACCAGGCCCGCTCCCACCAGCGCGGCGGCCCGCCGCAGCGCGGCGTCGGTTCCTTCCAGCGCTTCGACCGCGGCGACCATTCCGTCGCGCACGGCGACCGTCTGCCCAATGTCGTAGCTGCCGAGCCGGCGCGCGACCGCAAATGCGAGATCCAGATCGCGCATTTGCGCGAGCGTCGGCGCGGGACCTGCGGTGACCCCGGCGCGCGCGAGCCAGTGCTCGATCATCGGCACCGGGTCGATCATCCTGATCCCCTCGGCTTCGACTTCGCGCGCGACCCCGCGTAACACGGCGTCGTCGCTGAAGCGCCCGATTCCTGCGAGCATCGTGAGCGCGCGCGCGTCGGGCGCGAACGAATCCTTCAATCGCGCGCGCGAGATGCCGCCGGCCATCGCGGCTTCCGACACGCCGCCGTTTTTGAAAGTGTCGATTATTTTTTGCAGCTCGCCGACTTTTATCCAGGTCACTTCGCCGGCGATCGAGTCGAGCGCCTGCTCGCTTTCATTGAGATGCGCGACTGCGATGATTTCTATTCCGCGCTCGCGCGCGGCGCGCGCCACTTCGAGCGGGAAGACGCCGTTGCCTGCGATGAGCCCGAGCTTATTCACGCTCGCGGCCAACGACCCCGCGCTTCGAGTTGTTGATGAAATCGACCAGCCGGCGCACTTCGGCGAAGTTGCCGTTCTCTTCGAGCGTCTTCGCGATCGCTTCTTCGCGCAGCATCTTCGAGAAAAACAGAGTGCGAATCGCAGACTTCAGCGCCGCGATCGTTTCGGGCTTGAAGCCGCGCCGCTGCAGGCCGACTTCGTTGATGCCCGCCAGCCGCGCCCGCTCCGCGCCCGCCACCATCGAATACGGCGGCACGTCCTGCGCGACCTTTGCTCCGGCCGCGAGAATGGCGTGAGTGCCGACGCGGGCGAACTGATGCACCCCGACCTGGCCCTCGCAAATCGCGTACTCCTCGATGACGCAGTGACCTGCGAGCCCGGTCGACGCCGCGAGGATCACGTGGTCGCCGATGATGCAGTCGTGCGCGACGTGCGCGTACGTCATCACCAGCGTGTGGCTGCCGATTTTCGTGATCATCCCGCCGCCTTCGGTGCCGCGGTGGACAGTGGCGAACTCGCGAATCATGTTGTCGTCGCCGATTTCGACGACCGACGGTTCGCCCTTGAATTTCAGATCCTGCGGTTCAGCGCCGATCGCGGCGAACTGCCAGATGCGATTGCGCGCGCCAATCGTCGTGTTGCGCTCGATCATCGCGCACGGACCGACCACCGTGCCCGCGCCAATCTTCACTCCCGGCCCGATCACCGCGCCGGGACCGACTTCGACGCTCGAGTCGAGCTCGGCCCGCTTGTCGATGACCGCGGAAGAATGGATTCGGCCCGCTATCGAACTTGCTCCTCGACTTCCATCGCGGATAGTTCCGCCTCGGCGGCCAACTCGTCGCCGACGCGCGCCACCGCCTGCATTCGCCACAGCGGTCTATGAAATTTCAGAATTTTCACTTCCATCCGCAGTTGATCGCCCGGGATGACGCGCCGACGGAATCGCACTTTGTCCAGCCCGGTCAGCATGAACAGGCGCGTCGGATCGCCGCCCACTTCGTTCAGCGCAAGGATGGCGCCCGACTGCGCGAGCGCTTCGACGATCAGCACCCCGGGCATCACCGGATGCCCCGGGAAGTGCCCGGCGAAATACGGTTCGTTGAAGGTGACGTTCTTGATCGTTACGACGCGGCCCTTGACCAACTCGACGATGCGATCGACGAGCAGAAACGGATAGCGATGCGGCAAGAGGCCCAGCACCCGCTCGAGCTCTGAGACTTTGGCGTCGTCCGGCACCTTGTTACTTCGATATGGTCGATTTCTTCGCGGCCGCCGAGCCGAAATCCGACGGTTCCGACGCGCCCGCATCCTCGTCCTGTGCGCTCGCCGGCGCGACGCCGCCCGCCTCGCCGACTGAGCCAATCGGCACGTGCATCGCGTTGTAGCCGCGGATCACCTGGTCGGTGATATCGATGCTCGGCGCGCCCCACAGGATCGATCCCTTCTCGAATACCATCGTGTAGCTGTCGCGCTCGCCAATGGTGCGGATGACCTGCGCCAGGTCATGCACGATTTTGGCGGTTATCTCCTGGTCCTTGGCCTGCAGCTCGTCCTTCGAGTCCTTGTAGTCGCGCTCGAAGTTTTTGAGCTTGTCCATGTACTGGTCCTGCAGGGCCTGGCGCTGATCCGCGTTCATCAGCATGCCCTTTTTTTCCATCTCGTCCTTGAGCGCCTGGACGTCGTTCTGCTGCCGCTGCAGGCGTGCCTCCAGCGTGGTAACCCGGCCCTGGAAATCAGCCTTCGCCCGCTTGCCGGCCTCGCACTCATTGAGCGCCCGCTGCACGTCGACAAAGGCGAACTTCAGTTCGGCATGCGCGGGAACTGCCGCGGACATCACCGCAAGGAATGCACTGAGCATCGCACCGATGAACAACCGTTGCCTCATACAGTCCGGAAAGCCTCCTGTTGACTACCTATCGAAACAGCGAAACACGCCCCCACGGCGCGTCACTCGTGCAATGTGAAATATACACACTAGTACTTGATCTAGCATCAAATCCAGTTGCGCATGCTTGGACGGTTGGCCGAGCGCCGGAAGCATCGATTGTGCGGACATCTTGCGAAGCTACAACGGCGAGCCCGCGCCCACTTCGAACACCGTGTGCTGATCGGCTGGCCGCGGGTTAATCGGGAAAGCGATATCGACCGCCAGCGGCCCGAACGGCGATTTCCAACGCACACCGACGCCGGCCGAAGCCTGCAGATCGTCGAGGTTCATGCTGTCCTTCAGCAGGAACGATTGTCCTGCGTCGCTGAAGATAACGCCGCGGATTCCCAATCCCGACAAAATCGGGAACGTGATTTCGTTGCTGAGCAGCAACTCCTTGCTGCCGCCGACGTTCTGCACGCTCAGCGGCGTGCCGTTCTGACTGAAGATCGTCACCTGCGGTCCCAACGAATAAAGCTGGTAACCGCGTACGTCGCCCGGACCGCCGACGCCGCCGGGGAAGAATCTTTCATACAGCGGCAGCTCGCCGCCGGTGCCGCTCTCCAGGTTGGTGCCGATGCCGTAAGTGATTCCCTGCGACAGCACGAAGGTGCCGAGCGACTGGCTCTTCAGGAACGGGTAGAAATATCGAAAATGCGCGACGCCCTTGATGAACTCGTTGGTGCCGCCGAGACCGCCAATCTGCATGGTGAGACTCTCGACCGTTCCGGTGCGCGGATCGGTCGGATTATCCACCGTGAAGCGCTTTATCGTCGGCGTGATTTCAGAGGTCTGCGTGTAGCCCTTGTAGCGCTCGATCTGGAACGTCGTGAACTGATTCAGCCCGGTGATCCCGATGCTCTCGAAGGTGTAGCCGAGCCCCGCGGTTACGTCCTTGAGCGAGAGCGGCCCGATCTTTTTGAAGCCCAGCTCGGTCAGCGGATAGGTGGTCGTCAACGTGAAGCCTGCCGCCGACTGGTTGAAGCTCAGCAGGTAGGTCTTGTTGTCGAACAACTGCATGCCCACGCTCAGCGGGATATCGAGGAACCAAGGCTCGGTGTAGCTGATGCTGTAGTTCTGGAACAGGAAGCCTACCTGCGCGTTGGCGATCAGCGATTCACCGCCGCCGAACAGGTTGGTGTTGCCGAGCGTGAAGTTACCGAACAGCGACTGATAGCTGTCGAATCCGCCGGCGACCTGGAACGACGCCGTGTTGGCCTCGGTCACGTTCACGTCCAGGTCTATCTTGTCCGGCTGCGTCGCCGGCGAAGTCGTGATGCGCGTATCGGAGAAGAATCCCAACCGGTCCAGCCGCACCTTCGATTCGCGGATCTCCGCGGCGCTGTACGGCTCCTGCTCCTGCACCTGGATCTCGCGGCGGATTACCTTGTCCGCGGTCTTCGTGTTGCCGGTGATATTGATGCGGTCGACCAGCACTTCGTGACCCGGATTGATCACGAACACGACGTTGACGCGCTTGATCGTATGGACCAGTTGCGTGTGCGGATCGACGTTGACGTACGCGTAGCCGCGATTCGAGTAAAAATCCGACAGCGCCAGCACCTGCCGCTGCAGACTCGAGCCGCGGAACAACTGTCCGCTCTTCATCGTCAGCAGCCTGCGTAGCTCGCTGCGCGGGAACTTAAGATAGCCCTCGATCGCGATACGGCCGACGCGGTACGGCGTGCCCTCGTCGATCGCGATCGTCAGGGTAATCTGGCTGCCGACGCGCGTCACCTGCGGCTGCGCGACCTGCACGTTCAGGTAGCCGTTGTCGTAGTAGAACGCCGTCAGCCGATCGACGTCTTCCTGCAGTTTCTTCGGATCGAGCGCGCCCCATCCGGTGAACCAGCTCAGCAGTCTGCTGTAGGGCCTGGTCTCCATGTTGTTTTGCAGGATGGTGGACGAAAACGCGTGGTTGCCGACGAACACGATCTTCGTGATCTCGACCTTCGATCCCTCGACCACGTCGAACTCGCCGAACGCCGTGTTGTCGGGCTGCGGAATCGGCTTGAACGTCACCTTGGCGTCGGTATAGCCCTTGTCCGAGTAAACCTGCTGGATGTCATTGATCGTCTGCTTGACCGCGTTCGGATCGAGAATCGCGCCCGGATGCACGTGCATCGCCGCGACTATCTTGTCGTCGTTCGAACGGATCGCCTTCATCCCGTACAGCTTGACGTCGGTTATCTGCGGGCGCTCCTTGACGTGGTAAATCAGTACGGTCTGGCTGCCCTGCTGCTCGATGCGGTCGCTGACGCCGGAGAAAAACCCCATCCGGAAGATCGAGGCGAGGTCGGCGTCCACTGCGTTTGGATCGAGCGGCTGACCGATCGGCTGCGTGATATGGATTCGAATTGCGTCTTCTTCGACGCGCTGATTGCCGGTTATCTCAATCTTGCTGATTATCGGCAGCGATCCCTGACCGCGCGCGACGGCTGCCGCGAGCAACGAAAACGAAAACGCGGCGATCGTCGCGATCACCATTGCGCCGTTCGCGGACAACAGTCCCCGATATGGGCTGCGTTGCCCGCAAAATAGCGGCACGCGCGGCGTGCGCGCGTTGAATTTTCCGGATGTCACTCAAACACACCAAAAACGGCGACCAAACTAACCAATACTTTCCCCCATGTAAAACCGAATCCCTGACCGATCCCGCGCGCGCAAGGTTAGGTGAGGGTTCCGCGACGTTTTTTGCCGAGCACGATTTCGCTCAGCGCCGTTCGTCCACCAACTTTCCTTCATCGAGTCGCAGCGCGCGCCCCACGCTGCGCGTCAACTGCTCGTTATGCGTCGCTATCACCAGGGTGATTCCGAGCTCGCGATTGAGCTTGTGAAACAACTCGTGCACTTCCTCCGCCGTGTGCGGATCGAGATTGCCGGTCGGCTCATCCGCCAGCAGCAGCTTTGGCCGCAGGACCACCGCGCGTGCCACCGCGACGCGTTGCTGCTCGCCGCCCGACAGCTCGGCCGGCCGGCGCTTGAGCTTGTCGCCCAGCCCCACGATTGCGAGCATCTCGGTCGCCCGCCGGCTTGCTTCGGCGTCGTCGATACGGCTGATCAGCGCCGGCATCATCACGTTTTCCAGCGCCGTGAAATCCGCCAACAGGTAATGGAACTGGAACACGAAGCCCAGCTTCAGGTTGCGGAATTCCGCCAGCGCCTTCTGATCGAGTGCAAACAAATCCTCGCCCTCGAAGAAAACTTTGCCCGCGGTCGGCTCCTCCAGGCTGCCGATAATATGCAGCAGCGTGGACTTGCCGGTGCCCGATTGTCCGACCACCGCGATTTCGTCGCCCGCCTCGACGTTCAAATCCAGGTTGCGCAGCACGCGAATCTCGCGATCGGCGTCGTAAAAGGTCTTGTCGAGGCCGCGCACCTCGATAAGACGCCCTTTGGCGGTTTTCGGTTTCGCTTTCGCCGCCGCCACGCGCGCCTCACTCATACCGAATTACCTCGACCGGTGAGAGCCTTGCAGCCTGCAACGCCGGATATACCGACGCGACCAGGCACAGCACGATCGTGGCGGCCGCGACCGCGATAAAGTTCAACGCACTAAGCTGCACCGGCACGTTGCTCACCATGAACATGTCGGCCGGCAGATGAATCAGGTGATACTTGCCTATCAGGTACGCCGCGACGAAACCGCTGCCCACACCCAGGACGGTGCCGATCACGCCCAGCGCCGCACCTTCGCACAGAAAGATCGACGCCACCGACGCCGCCCGCGCCCCCATCGTGCGCACGATAGCAATCTCCTTGCGCCGCTCCATCACGACCATCACCAGCGTCGCGATGATGTTGAACGCGGCCACCAGCACTATCAGCAGCAGCACCATGAAGTAGGTGAACTTCTCCAGCTTGAGCGCGGCGAACAGCGGCGCGTTGGCCGTCGTCCAGTCCGACACTTCGAAATCGGGTCCCGCCATCGCCGCGATCTGGCTGCGTATCGCCGGCGCGTCGAACAGGTTGACCAGCCGCAGCTCGAGCCCGCTTTCGAGCGAAGCGTCGTCGGCCAGCAGCGCGCGCCCATCCTTGAGCGCGACGAATATCAGCGTCGAATCGAAATCGAACATCCCTGAATGAAAAAATCCCGTCACTACGAATCGCTTGAGGCGCGGCGGCCCGATGCCCGCGCCCAGGCTCGACGGCGAGATCAATATCACCGCGTCGCCCGGCCGCACTCCGAGCTCGAAGGCGAGCGACTTGCCAATGATTGCGCCGGGCAGATCAACGACGCGCTTGACGCCCTTATCGACCTCCGTCACCGGATGCATCGTCTCGAGGTCCTCGAGCGTGCCGTTCTCGAGCGTGTCCTTCAATTCTTTCAGCACCGCGTTGTCGTGCGGCTCGACCCCGCGCAGAATTCCGCCCGACACGAGTCCCGGCGCGCCCGAATCCGTGCTCGACACCGCCATTACCTGCGAGGTGATGAACGGCGCTGACGCCGACACGCCCGGTATCGCCGCGATCTTTTTTTCGAGCTCGGCCGGATTCCACACGCCGCTGTCGGTGCGCTCGATGGTTATCTGCGGCGTGAACGCGAGCAGCCGCGCGCGCAAGTCTTTCTCGAATCCGCTCATGACCGACAATGCGAGCGACAGGGTGAAAGTCCCGATGGTAATTCCGGCGAGCGAGATGAACGCGATGAGCGAGACGAAGCGTTCGCGCCGGCGCGCCCGCAGATATCGGAGTCCGATCAGAAATTCGTAGCGCACCCTGATTACCTTTGCTTTTTTGCTTTTCGCTGCACTCGATTAAGCAAACGCGCCGTCGCGCATGTCCTGACTTCGACTTTTTTTATGTTTCGATTGAATCAAATCGGGTCGGTGATCGTCATAGTCGCCGAGCAGTCCGACATTTGCAACAATCCGGGTTGCGCTGCGCGACGTGGGTGAAATATGCTCACGACGTTTTGACCCGGTTGCGGAGGAAAAGCTCGCATGAACCGTCTTTTGGTCGGGGCGATCGCCGCCGCAGTCCTGCTCGGTGCTGTTTCTTTTAACACCTCCGCACGCGCCGAGGATTCCGACGGGCTGCCGCCCCAGAATACGATCACGATGAATTTCCAGAACGTGGATATTCCCGTTCTGGCGAAATTCATCTCCGAGATAACCGGCCGCAACTTCATCATCGACGAATCCGTCCGCGGCAAGGTCACCATCATCTCGCCGAGCAAGGTCACGCCCGAGCAGGCCTACTCGATCTTTCAATCCGTCCTTCAGGTAAAAGGCTTCACCACCGTTCAGGCCGGCAAGGTCATCAAGATTGTCCCCGCGCGCAACGTGCGCTCCTCCGCGGTGCTGACCGAATCGCAGGTGCCGGCCGAGACCAAGGGTGACGAGTACGTGACCCGCATGGTGCGGCTGAAAAATATCGACGCCGCTTCCGTCATTGGGGTTATCCAGCCGATGGTCTCGCACGACGGCCTGGTCGCGGCGTTCCCGCAGGACAACACCGTCATCGTCACCGACGACGCTTACAACGTCGAGCGCCTGCTCGAGATAATCGGCAGTCTCGACGTGCGCGGCGAACAGCAATCGATCGTCGTGATTCCGCTGAGGCTCGCCTTCGCCACCGAACTCGCACCCGAGATCGATCAGCTGATGGCCGCCAAGATGGGCGCGGCCGGCGGCGCCGGGCAGATGCCGATGCGGCCGCAGATTGGTATGGGCATGGGCGTCGCGCCTTCGAGCACCGGTGCCACGATGGGTTACAAAGTAATCCCCGACGAGCGCACCAATTGCCTGATCGTGGCGGCGCCGCCGCTACAGATGCGCGAGATCCAGGAGATAGTGGAGAAGCTCGACGTCAATCCACCGCTGGCAACGTCGCGAATCCACGTCTATCGCCTGAAGAACGCGCAGGCGCTCGAGATGGTCCAGGTGCTCAACAACCTGCTTAACGGCGGAAGCGGACCGACCACCCTGTCGCCCACGACCGGCAAAGGATCGCTGGGCCGCTCCAGCTTCAACGACGCCGCCAGCGGCAACTCCGGCTTCGGCGGGATGAATGGATTCGGCGGCAGCAGCATGGCCAGCAGCGCCAGCTTCGGCGGCAGCAGCTATGGCAGCGGCGGCGGCGGCTTTGGCGGCACCAACGGCTCGGGCGGATTCGGCGGCGGCAGCAGCGGCGGCGGGATCAGCCGCGGATCGTCGGGCAGCACCGGCCCCGCGTCGGCCAGCTCGGCCGGCAAGAGTATCGATTTTTCCTATCCGGTAAATATCACTGCCGATCCCGCGACCAACGCGATGGTTATCAGCGCGTCGCCGCAGGATTGGCAGACGCTCAAGCAGATTATCGACGACCTCGACACGCCGCGGGTGCAGATTTTCGTGCAGGCGGTAATCGTCGAGGTGTCGGCTGAGCGCCAGCGGCAGTTGGGCGTCAATTTCTACACCAACGGCGTGGGCGGAGGCAGCGCCTTCGGCTTCGGCACGCTTAACTTCGGGCAGCTCGAGAGTGCGATCGCCGACCCGCTGTCGGTCACTGGCCTCGGCCTCGGTCTCGCCTCGAACACTACCTGTACGATTTCTGCCGCGGCGCTGGCTGCTGCCAGCGGCGGCACCGGCACGACCAGCACCACGAGCAGCAGCGGCGCCCTGAAAGTTCCCTGCGACCTCGCGCTCATCATGGCGCTCGAGACCGATACTCACGCCGACGTGCTGTCCGCACCGACGCTGCTGACGGCTGACAATGAAGAAGCGATGATCGTCGTCGGCGAGAACCTGCCGTTCGTCAGTTCGGCGGCGTCCAATTCAGCGGTTGCGGGACAGATCTACAACTCGGTCGAGCGCCAGAACGTCGGCATCACGCTCGACATCGTGCCGCAGGTTTCCGAGGGCGACTACGTCAAGCTCGATCTCTATGAGGAAGTTTCCAACGTCGTTAACGGCACGGCGAACAACACGCTCGGTCCGACCACGACCATCCGGTCCGCCTCGACCAGCGTGCTGATTCAGAACCATCGCACTGCTGTGGTCGGCGGCCTGCTCGCCAGCCAGGACACGCTCGATAACCAGGGCGTTCCGTTCATCTCCGACATCCCGGTGATCGGCAACTTCTTCAGCAACAAATCGACCGACAAGCAGAAGGACAACCTGATTGTCTTCCTGACGCCTCATATAATCCGCGACAAGAGCGAGTTGCGCGACCTCGCGCTCGACGAACGCCAGCAGTTCGTCAACTCGCTCGGCCGCAGGGAAATCCATGACATGCCGGCTTCGCAGATTCGCCAGATCTACAAGCCGAGCTTCTCGATCCCCGTTTCTCCCGAGGCGGACCTGAACGCGCCGTACGGCGGTCCGGCGTCGCCTCCGGGTCCGGAAAACCCGGGCGCCATCCAGTCCGCGCCGAGCACTGGCGAGACGCCGTTTAACACCACCGAGATTGGGCCGAGCTCGATGAACTCGACGCCGCCGCCGACGGGCAGCGCGCCGGCATACGCGAGCACCTACTCGACCTCGACGACGAC